>NZ_CP069421.1:3070988-3406483 GCF_018118585.1 Aristaeella lactis | reverse complement strand
TTTCCAGCCTCCCTTCCAGACTGATCATCGGTGTGGGAATATCCGAATACATATCCATACTGTCCGTCCGGAACTGTACATACAGCCGGCCCTTTTCATCCAGGTACCGTTCAGGATTCCGGACGTCTTCATTCAGCCGGATCTCTTCCCAGATGTGTTTTTCCACATTCAGGACAAATACCCTCGCCTGTTCCGAATACCAGGCATCCAGCACCACTCGCAGGCTGTTTAGTTTCGCGCCTTCCATTCCTTCCAGGGTATACAGGAAAGTGGGATTATTGCTCAGGATATAATAGGAATCCTGTTTGGAATCTTCTTCATAAGCTCCTTCAATCGGCATCAGGGTTTCACCCGTTGTCACAAGGACAGGCCGGTCCATACCCGGGCTGCGGAAAACCATGCCGGTTCGTCCGACAGCGGAAAAAGGAACGCTTGCCGTCAGCCAGGATACATTCCTTTTCTTTTCAATCCGTTCACCGTCTGCCTTCAGTTCAGGTGCCTGCACACCGGAAGGCTTCGCGCAGTACATGAACACGGAAGCTTCATAGGAACGGTAACCGCTGTTTCCCTGTGCCCGCCGCACCACATCGATCGCGTTGCTGACCATATCATAGAGCAGGCCTCTCTCCTCCTTTTCTTCAGTGGAAAGTTGCACTCCCTCCGGCTTGTATGATGACGCAGCGGAGATAAACTCATAGATATTCTTATTGTTCTTGTACAGTGTCCCCATCTCAACGTCTGAACTGCTGGGGTCCACGGTTCTCTTTTCCAGGAGCACATCCGCTTTTTCTCCCGGGGCAAGGGCCTTCACCGCCGCATAGCCATAGGAGGTGATCAGGAATCCGTCAGCCATATTCGCGTCCGTTCCGTTGATGATCTCCGCGTGAAGGCCGTCATCTTCCATCCAGGCCTCTCCTTCGATCATTCCGTGAATTCCGGGATCCCTTTCCGTTTCCAGGCCGATCATGTCCCAGGCATATGTGCTTTCAACACTTACGGTGCTTTCCCCGCCCGTGGTATAGCTCATCCGCAGGCTGTCCGGCTGACGGCGTTCGTTGTCTTCATCCTCGTCATAATCCACGTAGTCATACATACGCGCCTTCAGTTCATTGCCTTCCATGCTGTAGCTGTGCCTGCCGTAAGACGGGACCGCGGCGTTAATGCCCACATAGCTCGTAATGACACCGGAGTTATCCTGGATGATGTTCTCCGCGACAACCGCCAGGGGGCGGTTGGTCTCCGCGCCGGAGGAAAGGAACAGGATTCCCACCGCTGCCAGAATGGAAACCAGCGGGATCACGGCCCACATCCACTGCCGGAGGTCATTCTTTTTCAGGATCCACCAGCATACGCAGCAAAGCACCAGGAGTCCGGCCACAATGATGAGGCCTGTAACCAGATGGCTTCTGGCCGGGATCGACACAAAACTTCCGGCCATCACTGTTCCGGCGGATGGTTCATCTGAACCGGAATACATGGCGGAAGAATAGGCATCCTGATCATGCTCCGCCAGAAGCTGCTGCCAGAAGAAATGCATCAGGTTCTCGCTGTTCAGCCGCGGCTCTCCCATCTCGAAGGCAGCGGTATAGATCCGTCCCCTGCCGACAGCAGTACGGTAGATCAGTCCATGGTCTTCCGCGTCCCGTGCCAGCGGCTGGCCGCTGTATTCCGCCAGCGAAACGGAAATCTTTTTTCCGTCTGCCCTGCGGCCAAGCAGCTTCTCCAGGCCGTCTGTCACGCTGTCCGAGGTGGTCATGCCTTCCAGGGTCATCCCGGTATACGTGCTGAAGTACGGAATATTTCTTCCGGCGTTTGAACCGCCGCCGCACAGCAGGATACCGCCGCCCTTCAGCCATTCATCCATCGCTTCCTGCTGTTTCCGGGACAGGGCTGCCGGATCGATATCATCGATCACCAGCATGCCGAAGCTGGCCAGCGCCCTCCGTTCTTCCGGAAAGGTCTCAGCTGTAAGCGGAATGGTTTTCCACTGCTCATAACGGGCCAGCGTGTCATTGTCCCGGTCAATATTCAGGTTATTCAGGCTCTGGGGCCGCGTGCTCAAAACACCCACCAGCATGGCTGAAGGGTTCACCACGGTCTTCTGTTTTCCCGTTCCGGTGCAGATCACTTTTCCGTCCTGCACCAGTTCAGCGGTAAAGGAGTCCTGGCGGGTATATACGGACACATACAGGGTAAACTCCCTCTGTGATCCGGCCGGAACAGCAACCTCCATCTCATAGCGGTCATACTCTTTCCGGCTCACATAGGCATTGAGCCCCAGGGTTCCCTCCAGGTCATTGCCGAAGTTGCGGATTGTCACCTTTACAGGCATCACCTTGCCATAGGTCATCAGTCCGTCGTAACCGACAGAGACTTCCATGTCAAAGTCAGGACTGCTCAGTTCCTCCTGCGCAGATTCCGCGCTGCCTGCCGCGCATAAAAAAATAACGCAGATCGCAAGCAGCAGAAGCATCACGTTCCTGATCCTGATACTCAAAACAGCATCCTCCTCCGGACGGGCTTTTTTGTCCGTCCTGTATATAAACAAACGAACGGAACCCTGTTTTTGTTCCGTTCGTTCTTTCAGGCCTTATTCAGAAGAAGAAGGTTTTCCGCAGATGAACGTGCAGCGGAGGGATCAGTGTGGCAATGAATAGGAACAGCCCCAGCGCTCCGAATCCGCATACGCAGTAAAGGGACCAGTCCCACATAGGCGTTTTGAAGGTAATGCTCTGGAAAAACTCAACCAGCATAAAGGTACAGCCGATCAGGATCAGGTACAGGCCCAGCAGCCGCAGCCGGCCTTTCCGGATATACCGGAAGATCGTCACACCCAGCAGCGTCAGGATACAGGCAATGCCCGTCACCGGAAACGCGAAGGAAAGGAACCAGCTTTCCCGGTTCTTCAGGCACACATACAGCAGGAAACCCGCCAGACAGGCAAAGTCGATCGGCAGGAAGATCATCGGCCGGAATCGGCGGAACAGCAGCGGAAACAGGAAAAGGATCCATGCCAGTGCCGATCCCATCAGCACATACCCGGACCAGGCCGCTTCCCCGACAGTATTCAGGCACACGATCATGCTGCTGAGGCCGGCCGCGAGCATCACCGCTGTCAGCATCCATACCAGCAGGCCCCTTCCCCGCTTTTCTTCTTCCGGCATCCGGTCGGAATACGGGGATTTTTCAATTGTTTCCGCCTTTTGCGGCAGCATGACCGGCGTATGGCACAGCGGGCATTCTTTCGCCCCGTCCTGCAGCTTCACTCCGCAGTATACACAATACATGTCTTCACATCCTTTCCTGATCTTCAGATCAGGACACAATTAATTGTTCATTGTTAATTGTTAATTGTTCATTGATCGAAAGTAATTCATCATGAATTACTTTCGATCTCTACAGGCACTCCCAGTTCCACCAGTCTGGAGAACACAAGCCGTTCCAGCTCCGATTCCCTGATCCCCCGGATCATGCTGACGTAGGTCTTTCCGTCATAGGTCACCACGGAGCAGTTGTTCGGGTAAGTATACTGGACACCGATCACGAAGTCAAACCGTTCCACCATCGGCTCCATGGCTTTCGGCACCGTCACCACACCCATGTTGGACAGGTTCAGGCAGCCTTTGTTTTCGCCGCTCAGCGTGTAAACCGTCCGCATGCAGATCTTCTTGATCGGCAGCGGGATCAGCCGGAGCAGCAGGTTCTGCTGCAGGTCCACGTTCTTGGCTACCCTGCCCGCCATCCGCTGCGGAATGGTCTCCGCCGCCAGCTGGTGGCCCATCAGGGCGCAGATCTGCTCATGGGTGTATTCACCCAGCCGCGGATCGAAGCCGATATTCACCGCCAGGGTAAAATTGCGGAAAGTATCCATGCCGAAGGTCCGGCGCAGGTTCACCGGAATGGTGATCTTTACCGGCCGGGCTTTCCTGCCGGTCCGTCCCTCCGCCTTCTGCCTTTGGTCCACGGCCTCCGCCAGTATGGTTGCCAGGTATGCCGTCACGGTCACACCCTGCTCATGTGCTTTTTCCTTCAGGATATCCGCCGGCATAATGCCGGTGGTGATATAGCGGAATCTGCCTGTTTCCGGTGTCCCGCTGAGTCGGTAAGCTGTATCCTCCGCCCGGCTCAGTCCGCGGTCCGCTCCGCAGGAGAGGAAGCAGTCCCTTGTTTCCTCTTTCCGGGGGCTCTCCTCCATGTCCACAACATGTCCTTCCGGCGGAATCGTCACGCCGTACTTCAGCCGAAGGTACTGGGCTGTCAGGTTTTTCAGCAGGATCAGGCCGCCCGTTCCGTCTGTAACGGAATGGAACACTTCCACAGCGATTCTGTTTTCATAATAGAGAAATCTCACGCAGCAGGTTTTCAGTTCCCTGCGGGTCATATGGGTCAGCGGATAGGCGAAATCCTTCTGGGCTTTCGGAGCATCGGTGATCGTCTCCAGGTAATACCAGAAAAAACCTCTTCTCAGCCGGACAAAGTAAGTGGGAAACCGGGGTTTCAGGTCGGCGATCGCCTGATCCAGAATTTCCGGATCAACCGGTTCCTTCAGCGTCGCGGAAACCCGGAACACATTGTTCCAGTTTTTCCGGATGATCGCCGGAAATATCAAAGCGGCATTATCAAGCCGGTACCATTGTTTTTTCATTTCTTCCTCCGGATGCGCAGGAAAGCGAATAATCCTTCATCCCTGTACACAAGAAAAAATGATATCACGATGCACATCCCCCGTCAAACCAGCAGGCATGTGCTTTCCATCCATATAATTGTTCATTGTTCATTGTTAATTGTTCATTTGGATACAGATGGCTGTGAAACAGTTTAGGCAAAGCCTAAAACTGTTTGTACAGCCATCTGTATCCACCTGCCGCCACCCTGACAGCGCCGGCTTTGCATCTGCGTCCGCTCTCCAGGTCCGTGTACATAGTTTCATCCTGGATCAGGGCAATCTCCGTATCTTTGGAGAAATTGAATACGGCAAGCAGTTTTTCTCCCAGATAGTACCGGCCGACACACAGCACATGATCGTTTCCCGTGGGTTGAATCCATACGTCCGCCCCGTCGTCAAAAACGCCGTATTTCTGCCGGAGTTGTTCCTGCGTCGTGATCTCCGCAAAGACCCGTCCTTCCGGGGTATCCTTGTCTTTCCGCTTCCCGGCTTTTTTCCAGTCCATGTCGCCCCGGTGCAGGTACCGGCTGTCCGCCGCCTTCACAGGATCATCGTGATAGGTATAGTCATTCTCCCGGGCGATCTCATCCCCGCTGTACAGCACCGGCATTCCGCTGAGGGTGAACATAAGCGCGTGCAGCATGCCGTCCAGCCGCACCGCTTCCGTCATATCCTTCTCACCGCCCTCTTTCCGGGCTGTCTCAATCCCGCACAGGGAAGCGGTTGTCCCGCAGAGGCGTGCATCTCCCCTTTGCGGATCATCGTTGTACAGTTCGCCGTGCGCCTTGCTGTCCGGATACTTTCCAGTCAGGTAGTCATTCAGGTACCGCTTGTGGGGTACCTCTTCCCAGGCAAAATTCCAGCGCAGGTAATCAAAGTCCAGGCCCCAGCCGATGTCGTCATGGCAGCGCAGGTAGTTCAGGAATGTATACTGTTTCGGCAGCGCAAACACCTGTCCCAGCTGATGCTCCAGCAGTTTTACATTCCGCGTCGCCACTGTATGCCAGAGCGTTGCCATCGTGGTCACGTTATACAGCAGGTGGCATTCCGGTTTCTGCAGCGTTCCGAAATAAGGCACCACCCGGCTGGGCTCCATAACCACCTCGCCAAGCAGCAGCGTACCCGGACAGACGATCTCGCAGACCATCCGCATCATTCTCACCAGGGTGTGCACCTGGGGTAGGTTCCTGCAGGTGGTGCCCGGAGCTTTCCAGATATAGGGCACCGCGTCCAGCCGGATGATATCCACGCCGTAGTTGCACAGGTTCAGCAGGTTTTCCGTCATGTCGTTAAAGACCGCGGGATTGGCGTAGTTCAGGTCCCACTGATACGGATAGAACGTGGTCATGACGATCTTTTTGGCTTCCTCGCACCAGGTGAAATTGCCCGGCGCTGTCGTCGGGAATACCTGCGGCACGGTCTGCTCATACCAGTTCGGAATATCCCAGGTATCATAGAAGAAATATCTGTTCTGATAGTCCGTCTCTCCTGCCTTAGCCCGCCGGGCCCATTCATGATCCTCGCTCGTATGGTTCATCACAAAATCCAGGCACAGGGAAACGCCCCGCTGATGGCAGTCTTCCGCCAGGTCAGCCAGATCCTTCATGGTTCCCAGTTCCGGCTGGACTTTCCGGAAATCGCTCACCGCGTAGCCGCCGTCGCTCCGTCCTTCCGGGCTTTCCAGCAGCGGCATCAGGTGCAGGCAGTTAACCCCGCATTCCTGGATATAATCAAGTTTTTTCCGTACACCCTGCAGATTCCCGGCAAACGCCTTCACATACAGCTGCATCCCGACCAGGTGATGCCCCCTGTACCAGGCCGGATTGGTCTCCCGCGCCTTGTCCATCTGCCGCAGGTTTTCCGGCCGGTTTTCCCACATGCGCTGCAGCATCCCGGTAAAGTATTCCCAGGCCTTCCTGTCGCCGTGATACAGTTCCATATACAGCCATTTCAGTTCGTCCTCATGCCGGGCAAACCGTACAGCAAATTCTTCATTCCGCTTCTGACTGTTCATCTGTTAGCCCTCTCGTTCCCTGCTTTTTTCTGTATATTCATGAGGTATTCTTCTCTTTTTCATTCTTCATTATTTATAACATACTTCTGCTCCGCGTACAACCCGGGCGTCCGGATCCCGCGCGGCGGTTAATATTTCCCTGCAGAATCACAGGAAAATATGGTATGATTGGATTCAGACCGGATAAAAACGTTGAATTGATCATCACTGAAGGAGATAAAAATGGGAATCAGCGTTGTTTCGTTCAGCTCAAGGGCAGGCGGAAACTGCTCCCAGATCGGAAAGCTGATCCGCTCATCCTGTAAAGATTCACAGTTCTTTGATTTTTCTTCCTTTACGGTTCATCCCTGCGGAGAATGCGGGTATGAATGCTTTTCCGAGCCGGAAAAATGTCCCTGGTCAGCGGACATGGAAAACCGTCTGCTGGACGCAATCATCCGCAGTGACCTGGCTTACTTCATCCTGCCGAATTACTGCGATTATCCCTGCGCGAACTTCTTTATTTTCAACGAGAGAAGCCAGGGCTTTTTCCAGGGCAGACCGGATCTTCTGGATGCTTATGAAAAAGTACCCAAACGGGCTGTTGTCGTCAGCAACACGAATGAGGAAAACTTCAGGCAGGCACTGGCTTACCAGGCGTATGAGGAACCGGATATTCTTTTCCTGCCCGCAAAGGAATATGGAAAAGACAGCATTAAAGGCGACCTGCTGACAAACGATAAAGCTGTCAGCGACATTATCGCTTTCGTTCAGAAACAATAATCAAAAAAGATCCCGGGCATGAACGGGACAATTCGACAGGTCCTGCCGGAAAAAGTCGGGCACGGAAGTCGCTTACTACATACAATACCTTTCGAAAGGAGGTGAGAGGATGACATGGATATCCGGAATACAGCGTGTATTGGACTACATTGAGGAAAACCTGGATGGGGATATCTGTTATGATGAGATGACAAAGCTGTCCGGATCAGGAGCGTATCACCTGCAGCGTTCCTTTTCGCTTCTGACAGGCATGACGTTAACCGAATATATCCGTCAGCGGAGATTAACACTCGCGGCAGGCGATCTGATCCGGGGAATGAAAGTAATTGATACCGCCCTGAAATACGGATATGATTCCCAGGATGGGTTTGCCCGTGCTTTTGCCAGATTTCATGGAATCCTGCCGAGTGAGGTACGTGATTGCTCGGCACGGCTGAACGCCTGCTCACCTCTGCACGTAAACTTAATTTTGAAAGGTGGCAGTATGATGGAGTACAAAATCGAGCACAAACCTTCCATGCGCTTATTGGGCATCCGGCGGCGCTTTGATGGAGCGCCCTTTGGAACAAATCGGGGAGAGCAGGAAGAAAAATTCTTCATCTCTACGCGGGCATCCCAATGGCTTCTGCGCGGCATGGCGTCTGACAGCAGTGATGGCAGCAAAGATACGGATATTGCGGTTGTTACAGACGTCAATGAGGATGGTTATCTGTTCTGGTATTGCTCAAAACCGGATGGGTGGACAATTGAACACCTTTATGATCCGGCGGTGACAGGCATTGATTTCATGGATCGTTTTGAGTTTGAAACATTGGATATACCGGAAGGGAACTACGCGGTTTTCCATACATCTCATACGAAAATGCCGATTGATGATTACGTCAGTCTGCGGGAGAAGATCGCTGCCGAATGGCTCCCCGGTTCCAACTATACCCTGCGGAATGCGCCGGAACTGGCGATCTATCACTGGTATCAGGCTCCGGATAACAACAAGCGCTATATTGAGATCTGGATTCCTGTTGAAGAATAAACAGCCGGAGAGGAATGCGTCAATGGTAAAACCTGAAGAACTGATCAGGAATGATATCCCCTATCAGCGGGATGGAAAGATCTTTCATTTTATCCTGAATGAAGAACAAAGGCCTGCCTGGTCCAAGGCCCTGGAGGATTATCTGGTCAGCAACCGTGTGAATCTGCAGATGAAAAGAAAATATACCTATCAGAAGCAGATGATGACGCGGGATGAGAAAAGGAAACACTTTGTCGATGCTGTTTCTTCAGGACAGGTGATTGTCGATCTGGCGAGCGGGCCTTCCGGGTATTTCGCGCCGGTACTGGACAGCCTGGAGGAAGATGCGCTGTTCATTGCCACGGATGCTTGTCCTTCCGTGCTTCAGGCTCATGCAGAAGCATGCCGAAAAGAGAACTTTTATCTGTTTGACACAGACCTGGACAGGGAATTGCCATTTCGGGATGAAAGCATTGACATATTCTGCGGGAACCTGCTGAATAATGTAAACAACTATGACGGGCTCATCCGCGAAGCATATCGCTGCCTGAAACCCGGCGGAAAATTCTGCGTTATAGAGATGTTTTTTGATCAGGCCTCTGTGTCATATAAAAGCCTGAAAGACCAGAAAAAGATCTGGGCTTCCCCGGAAACCTACGCGGATTATTGCCATTCCCTTGGTTTTGATTTCACCGGCTCGGATATACTGCTGACCCGCAGGGGAAAATTTTCTGAAAGCGACTATTATCCGCTGGATGAAAACGATGTGATGACAATACGGACGATGTATTTTGAAAAGAACTGATCAGAAAACAGGATTTCGGGAAACCATACCATTGTCGATGATAAAACGCATATTTTGAAGAGTTTTTCTTTCAGGCCTTTGTACTGCAAAGGCCTGAAAGAAATTGTATGCACAAATCGCTTTTCATGATATAATAGGCTGATGCGGATTTTGGCATTGGGGAGATTTACTTTTCTTATACGTTATTATCTTTTCCTTCCCTGCCTCCGCGTCAGAATATCGCTCTTGAACCGGAATGGAAGGAGGCTTTCATGAGCAATCTTGACGCGCAGTCTGTTTGCCGCAGACTGGAAGCTGATCAAACGCTGGCCACCCTGTTCGACATCCTCCGGGATTACGGAGAGGCACCCGCCGCCTACTGGCTGGAAGGTGAACAGGAAAGAACCCGCTCCTACGCAGAAATGACCCTCCGGGCGGATGACTACGCCGCCTGCCTGAACTCTCTCGGCCTTGAAGAGGGCTGGATCGGTGTTGCCGTGGACACCTGCCACGACTGGCCGTCTCTGTACTGGGGCATTATGCGCTCCGGACATAACGCCCTGCTGCTGGACGCGTCCGCGCCCGACAATGTGATCCAGGGCCTGCTGGATGAAGCGCACTGCCGCCAGGTCGTTTCCCTGAAACCCAGGGCCCTGTCCGGCAATGTCCGTCAGATCGACTTTAAGACCATCCGGGAAGCTCCGCGCACCATCGGTTTCACTCCCGTCTGGGGTGAATATACCGCCATGTGCACCAGCGGCACCACCGGCACCAGCCGCATCTTTGCCTACAACAGCAAAGCAGTTTGTGCCCAGGCGCTGAATGCTTATGAGCTTTTCAAAGTGAATCCCCGGATCATCCATCCTGTGAACACCGGGCGTAAAACCCTGGCTTTCCTGCCCTTCCACCATGTGCTGGGTTTCATGGGCAACATGATCCTTTCCATGTTCATGGGCACCGCCAACGTGTTCCTGCAGGACCGCACCCCCAATTCCATCCTGAACACCTGCCACCATTTCCCGCCGAACCTGCTGATTATGGTTCCCCTGGTGGGCAACAGCCTGGTGCGTTCCGTGGAAAAGGGACTGAAAAAAGAAAACAAGGCCAAGCAGAGCGCTTTCAAGACCCTGAAGGCCCTGTCCCTCGCCCGTCAGGCCATCTCTCCTGAAGCCGGCCTCAACTGGGCGGAAAAATCCGCTTTCGCTGCACTGAATGAGAAGCTCATCGGCACCGAGGTGGATGTAGTCATCTTCGGCGGCAGCCATACGCCCACCGAGACCCTTCGCACCCTGAACGCGCTGGGATACTACACCGTAACCGGCTACGGCATGACGGAAACCGCCATCAACGGTTTTGAAAGGGAGATGTCCCTCAAATACCGGCTGAACGGTTCCGTCGGCAAGCCCCTGCCCGCCGCTGAATACCGGATCGTTCCGGATAAGGAAGGCAGCAAGACCGGCGAGCTGCAGGTCCGCGGCTCCGGCATTCACTCTGGCCGGGTCATCAACGGACAGATCCTGCCGCCCGATACGGTCGATGACGGCTGGCTGCCCACCGGCGACATTGCCCAGCTGGACGCCACCGGCCGCCTGTATATCCGCGGCCGCCTGAAGGATGTCATCATCAACGAATCCGGCGAAAACGTCTATCCTGATGACATGGAAGACGCCTTCGCTGCCCTGAACGGCGTTGATCAGTTCTGTGTGGTCGGCTTACGCCGCAACCGCCGGGACAACAATGAAGATATCGTCCTGGTCATGAACGTCGGTGAAAACTATACCGATGACCAGTACCTGGACAAGCTGGCCGCGAAGGTGGCTGACGCCAACCGCAAGCTGCCCATCTACACTCAGCTGAACCGCGCCATCGTCACGCCCAACAAGCTGCCCCTGGTCAGCGGTATCAAGGTCAAACGGATTGAGCTCAAGCGGATGTATGCGGAAGGCGAGCTGACCTACCGCGAGCTGGATCTCCACGGACAGAACGTGGGCGCCGAAGTGGCCGCCGCAGCCCGGATCGAAACCAAGAGCGCCAAGCACGATGAGATCCTGAAGAAGGTTCGCACCATGTACGCCGAAGCGCTGGAGATCAGCGAAAGCGAGATCACCGATAACGCCAACTTCATTGAGGACCTCCAGGGCGACAGCCTGCAGGTGCTGTCCATCGCGCTGAAAGCCGAAGAGGAATGGGGTATCACCATTCCCGCGGAAGAATACGGCTCCTGCGCTACCGTGGCCGGCATGGCCCAGGTGGTGGAAACCCTGCTGGAAGGCCCCGCTGAAAGCGACAAGCCGAAGGAACGCGTTCCTGTGCGGCCCATCACCCGCTTCGAAGACACGCCTGAATACAAGCATTTCCTGGAGCGCCAGGAAGCGCTGGTCGGCAAGGGTGACAATCCCTACTTCGTAGCCCATGAATCTCCCCTTCTGGACACCGGCATCATTGACGGCAAGGAAGTGCTGGAGTTCGGTTCCTACAACTACGTCGGTATGTCCGGCCGCAAGGAAGTCAAGGACGCCGCCAAGGCCGCCATTGACAAATACGGCACCAGTGCCAGCGGCAGCCGCCTTCTGGCCGGTGAAAAGCAGATCCACAAGGACCTGGAAAAAGAGATTGCTGACTGGAAGCACACCGAAGACGCCATCGTCTGCGTCGGCGGTCACTCCACCAACGTCACCTTCGTGGGCAACTTCTGCGGCAAGAATGACCTGATCCTGTACGACGCCCTGGCCCACAACTCCATTGAGCAGGGCTGCAAGCTGTCTGACGCGACCTCCAGGCCGTTCCCCCACAGCGACACCGCTGCCCTGGAAACCATCCTGAAGAGCCAGCGCGCTTACTATGAAAAGGTCCTGATCGTCATCGAAGGTGCTTACAGCATGGACGGCGACATCGCTCCCGTGCCGGACTTTGTGCGGATCAAGAAGGAATACGGCTGCTTCCTCATGGTGGACGAAGCTCACAGCGCCTGTGTTATCGGCAAGACAGGCGGCGGTGTGGATGAATACTTCGGCCTCAACGGCGATGATATCGACATCAAGTATGGTACCCTGTCCAAGGGCCTGGGCACCTGCGGCGGCTACCTGGCCGGCAAGAAGTGCCTGATCGACTACCTGCGCTACAACATGCCCGGTTTCGTCTTCAGCGTTGGTATCTCTCCCGCGCTGGCGGCCGGTTCCCTGGAAGCCATCCGCACCCTGCGGACCCATCCGGAGATCATGGAGCACCTGCGCACCGCCATCAAGGCCTTTGCGGACAGTGCGCGGCGCCGTCACCTGGATATCTGCCTGGCCGGTGAAACCGCGGTTCTGCCGGTGCTGGTCGGCAAGGATGAGGACGCCTGGTTCCTCTCCAACGAGCTGAAAAAGCGGGGCGTCAGCGTACCGCCCGCCATGTATCCCGCCGTTCCCAAGGGCAAGGCAAGGCTGCGCTTCTGTGTCATCAGCGAGCACAAGCCCGAGCAGATTGAAAAGGCGCTGGATATCCTGGAAGCCACTGCCCGCGAATATGGTATCGAGCTTCCCCGCCGCAACTATGACAAGGCGGAAGATCCGACTCCGGTGCTGTAATTCTACAAATGTAAAACCAAACGAGGCTGCTGTATAGCAGCCTCGTCCTTTTTGCGCTTTCTTTCGCATCCGTCGCAACGGATAATTCTGAATTAGGTTCACTTTTCCTGATTATGCTTATGCAGCCATACCTGCAGCACCGCCACATCCGCGGGATTCACGCCGGGAATCCGTCCCGCCGCTCCCAGAGAAACCGGCTTCTGCTTGTCCAGCTTCTGTCGCGCTTCCAGCCGCAGGTGTTCGATCTCCGCATAGCAGATATCCTTCGGCAGCAGGGTTTCTTCCATCAGGCGCGCCTGGCGGATCATGTGCGCTTCCTTTTCCAGGTAACCCGCGTACTTTACGGATATCTCCGCCTGCTCCGCAACAGCGGAAGATACCTCCTCCCACTCCGGCTGGAGTTCTGTCAGATCCTTCAGAGTGATCTCCGGCCGTTTCAGCAGATCTTCCGCCTTCAGGGATCCGGCCGCCTCCGGCTGGCCCTTTTCCGTCAGGAAGCTGTTCAGCTTCTCTCCGGGGGCAAACCGGGTTGTTTCCAGCTGCCGGATCAGTTCCGCCGTTTCCTCCCGCTTCCTGATGGTCCTCTCCAGTCGTTCCTCTGAAGCGAGTCCGACCTTGTAGCCGATCTCCGTCAACCGCAGGTCCGCATTGTCCTGCCGCAGGTACAGCCGGTGTTCCGCCCGGGAAGTCATCATCCGGTAGGGCTCATCCGTTCCCTTGGTTGTCAGGTCATCCGTCAGTACGCCGATGTACGCCATATCCCGGGTCAGGATGATCTGTTCCCTGCCCTGCAGTTCCAAGGCCGCGTTCATCCCCGCCAGCAGGCCCTGGCAGGCCGCCTCCTCATAGCCGCTGGTGCCGTTGATCTGTCCGGCAAAGAACAGGCCGCCGATGCGCAGGCTTTCCAGTGTCGGGCGCAGTTCCAGCGAGTCAATGCAGTCGTATTCAATGGCATAGCCCAGGCGGGTAAACTCGCAGTGACGCAGGCCAGGAAGTGTCCGGTACATAAGCCACTGCACATCCTCCGGCATGGAGGTGCTCATGCCCTGCACATACCATTCGCGGCTTTCCTTTCCTTCCGGTTCCAGGAAGATCTGATGCCGGTCCTTATCGGCAAACCGGACCACCTTGTCCTCAATGCTCGGGCAGTACCGCGGACCGATACCGTGGATCTTTCCGCTGTACAGCGGCGCCCGGTGGAGGTTATCCAGGATGATCTTATGGGTTTCAGGCGTAGTCCAGGTCAGGTAGCAGCTGTAGGTGTTCTCCAGCTTCCGGTCTGTCAGGAAGGAGAACGGCGTCACCGGGTCATCGCCCTTCTGCTCCTGCATCTCGTCAAAATCGATGGTTCGCACGTCTACCCGCGCCGGGGTGCCGGTCTTGTATCTGCGCAGCTGGAAACCCAACTCCGTCAGGCTGGCGGAAAGCTCGGAGGCGTTCATCAGGCCCTGGGGACCGCCGTCATGCCGGTGCTCACCGATGATGATGCTGCCCTTCAGGTATACGCCGGTTGCCACCACCACCGCCCTGCAGGGGATCCTTGCGCCTGTGACTGTTGTCACCGCTGTTACCCTGCCGTTTTCGGTTTCAATGGAAGCCGCTTCTCCCTGCCGTACCGTCAGCCGGTCCTGGGTCATGAGGGCCCGGCGCATCCGGTTCTGGTACTGCTGCTTGTCCGCCTGTGCCCGCAGGGAATGAACCGCGGGGCCTTTGCCCGTATTCAGCATACGGCTCTGCAGGAAGGTATCGTCAATGGCAAGGCCCATTTCCCCACCAAGGGCATCCAGTTCACGAACCAGATGCCCCTTGGCGGATCCGCCGATGACCGGGTTACAGGCCATCAGCGCGATACCATCCATATTCAAAGTTAAGAGAATTGTGTCAATACCCATTCGCGCGGCGGCAAGCGCTGCCTCGCATCCCGCGTGCCCCGCGCCGATAACTACCAGTTCTGCCATGTCTTATCCCACACCCTGATCCGGATTATTGTAATAGTTGTACCTTGTCCACTGCGTCCGGATCTGTTCACTTTCCGGAATGTACCAGGTGATTCCCTCGGAATCCCGCCAGCTGGTGATGGTCAGCAGCACCATGCCCAGTTCCTGGTCGATCACGTAATCGTGGAACCGGAACCCGCCGTGGACCGACCGCTCCAGCGGCTGCAGTACGAAGGGATAATCCGCTTCGAAATACGTGCTCTGTCCGTCCTTGTTGCAGATCATGGGATTGCCGCTCTTGTCGTAGCATTCGATCTTGCAGTGGACGTTCTCGATCGTGATATCCTGGCTCATGTTCCGCATGGTGATCTTGATCTGGTTGTTCGCGTTCACATCCAGTTCTTCGGTCATCACCGCTTCGTTGAAGTTGTCCACCCTGATCCGGGTCGATGCGGAGAAGCCACCGTCCTCGGTATAGGTGTAAACCGTGGTCACGCCGTTATTGACGCCCTCAACCCGTCCGGTGCTGGTGCCGTTGGAACGCACCGTCGCGATCCACTCGTTTTCAGAGGACCAGTACACCGCCTGGTTGTTGGCGTTCTTCGGTTCGATGACCGCCTTGATGGAGGTTCCGTCTCCCTTCTGCACATAGTACAGGTCTTTCTGGACCGATACGCCGGTCACAGGCTGGATGACGTTCACCCGTATGGTTGCCTGCCGCTTGGACGCGTCCTTGGCCGTCACGGTAATGGAAGCCGTGCCGCGGCTCAGGCCCGTCACAAGGCCGTTCTCATCCACCGACGCGATCTTCGACTGCAGGCTCTTGAAGATCACACTCTTGTCCGTGGCATCCTCGGGAAGCACGTTCACTCTCAGCTGTACGGTCTCACCGGTCTTGATGCTCAGTTCATCCTTCGAATTCAGGCCTTCGATCCTGGTAACCAGCTGGCTGACGGTCACCGTTGCGGAAGCCGACACAGAGGGGTTGGAGTTGCTCGTGCAGGTGATTGTGCAGGTACCCGCTTTCTTGCCGGTTACCTGGCCGCCCCGCACTGTGGCGATCGACTCATCGGAGGAAGACCAGGTCACCGACCGGTCGTTTGCCTCTGCCGGGAGGATCTGGATCTTCGCCTGCACAGTCCGTCCGGCCACCACCGGGATATTGTCCTGCGCAAAAGTAATGGAGGTTACCGACTGGGTAACGGTCAGGAAAGCCGTCGCGGAGATCTTGGATCCGTCCGCTGCCGTGGCGACAATGTTCGCGCTTCCCTTTTTCAGGCCGGTTACCACACCATATTCATCCACCGTGGCGATGTTCGGGTTCTTGGATGTCCAGGTAACGTTGGTGATGGACGCGTTATCCGGGGAACAGTTTGCGGTCAGCTGAAGCGTAGAGCCCGCAGCGACCTTTTTGGAGCCTGCGTCGATCGTGATCTTCTTGACGGGCTGGATTACCAGCACCCGGAAGGTCTCCGTAACCTCGGGATTCTGCACGCTCGCGACAGTCAGGTCGCACTCGCCGCGCTGCACAGCCCGCAGGGAAGTGTTCGTCACCTTTGCGACGCCCGCGTCAGATGAAGTATAAGCAATCTGGCGGTTGCTGGCGTCCTCGGGGGTGCAGGTTGTGGACAGATTGACGCTTGTGCCGGCCGGAATCACCAGCACCTGGTGATCTGTCGCCTCCCGCAGCAGGGAGGTGACAGCCGGATCATCCGGGTTGTATACGGAAAGCCTTGTCGTGTTCAACGTCACCTTCTGAACCGCGCGCAGCACCTTGACCGTGGCGCGTGCCTGTCCGACCCGCTTGCCGTTGCGCATCAGGGAGGCGGTGATTTCAGTCTGGCCCTTATTCACGCCGGTGATCGTTCCGTCTTCGGCAACGGTCGCCACGTTCGTCCGTGCGCTGGAGTAAGTGATCTCACCGTCGCCGGCATAGTTTCCTTCCCGGCGGAGCGCGGTCTGGACAGACGCACCTTCGAACACGGTGATATTCTTTTCAGTGAATAAAAAAACATTAGCCGCCAGTGCCGGAGCAACCGTGCTCAGGCATAAAGCCAATACCAGCGACCAGATCAGGCACTTTTTTCTCATCGTTGACTCCTCTCTCCGGTTCGTTCTCCGGTTTCACAGTTTCTTCCCCTGTCTATAGAACGAAAGACGCAGGCTGCTCCCTGCATGTTTTCCCGCAGCATATGAAAACGGTGCCGTTACACGACACCGTACATCACCGGATTAATGCGTGTCCAGGTAGGACCGGACCAGCTCTTCCAGTATTTCATCTCTTTCCAGGCGGCAGATAAGGCTCCGGGCGGAATTGTAACTGGTGATGTATGTCGGTTCTCCGGTCACAAGATAACCCACCAGCTGGGTGATCGGATCGTAGCCCTTTGTCTGCAGGGCTTTATATACATACATCAGGATATCATGCGCCTCATTGCCTGTTCCGACGATAGGGTCCATTTTATGGGTATTGAACAGTTCTTCCACAATGTATCCCCCTTTACCTGCTCTGTTTAAAGTATTATACAACATCCTGTATCTGAAAGACAATACTTTCCTTTATACTACAGTAAGGAACTTTTTCTTGCTTAACCCTTGTAATTTCATATATAATGGAACATACATTCGCAATGCGAATTGTTCTGAATTCTGAATCCTGAATTCCGGATCGACTAGAAGGAGTCTTTATCATGGAAGAAACAAATGCCCGCAGCAATTTTATCTGGGACGCGATCGAGAAGGACCTGGAGGAAGGCCGGTACACGGAGATCCATACCCGGTTTCCCCCGGAACCCAACGGCTACATGCACATCGGTCACTGCAAGGCCCTGATCATGGACTTCCTGACCGCGGAGAAATTCGGCGGCAAATGCAACCTGCGTTTTGACGACACGAATCCCGCGAAGGAAGATACCGAATATGTGGAGGCCATCAAGCGCGATATTCACTGGCTTGGTTTCCACTGGACCGGCGGGGAATTCTATGCTTCCGACTATTATGATAAATGCTATGAGATCGCCGAGGAGTGGATCCGCCGCGGCCTGGCCTACGTGGACGAGCTCAGCAAGGATGAGATGCGGGAATACCGCGGCACCCTGACCGAGCCCGGAAAGAACAGCCCCTGGCGCGACCGTCCTGCAGAGGAAAGTCTGGATCTCTTCCGCCGCATGAAGGCCGGCGAATTCCCGGAAGGCAGCAAAACCCTCCGGATGAAGATCGACATGGCTTCCCCGAACATTGTCATGCGCGATCCCGCCATGTACCGCATCCTGTACAAGGAACACTGGCGTACAGGCACCAAATGGTGCATCTATCCCATGTATGACTTCTCCCACCCCATCGGCGATGCGCTGGAAGGCATCAGCCATTCCATGTGCTCCCTGGAGTATGAAATCCACCGTCCCCTGTATGACTGGGTGGTGGAAAAGAGCGCGGATATGCTTCCCGCCCGTCCACGCCAGATCGAGTTCTCCCGCCTCAACATGACCGGCACGGTCATGAGCAAGCGCTACCTCCGCCAGCTGGTGGAGGGCGGTTATGTGGCAGGCTGGGACGATCCCCGGATGCCCACCCTGTCCGCCATGCGCCGCCGCGGCTATCCCGCCATGGCCATCCGCAATTTCGTGGATACCATCGGCATGAGCAAGGCGGATTCCACCGTGGATTATGCCGTGCTGGAGCACTGTGTCCGCGATGTCCTGGGTGAAACCTCCCTCCGCGCCATGGCTGTGCTCAATCCCCTCAAGGTGGTCCTGACCAACTGGCCGGAAGGCGAAACAAAGACCGTGACCCTGGAGAACCATCCGGATCATCCCGAGATGGGCGAACGCACCCTCACCTTCGGCCGGGAGCTGTACATCGAGCAGGATGACTTCATGGAAGTCCCCGTGAAGAAATACCAGCGGATGTTCCCCGGCAATGAAGTCCGCCTGAAGGGCGCCTACATTGTCCGCTGCGATGACTGCATCAAGGATGCCGACGGCAACATCGTTGAAGTGCACTGCACCGTGGATATGGATTCCTTCTCCGGCAGCGCCGGCGCCGACCGGAAGATCAAGGGCAAGACCCTGCACTGGGTGCCCGTGAACGACTGCATTCCCTTTGAAGCCCGCCTGTATGAGCCCCTGCTCAATGACGATGTGGCCGATGAGGAAGAGGAAGAGGTCGACAAGAAGGACTTCATCTCCCGCCTGAATCCCGAAAGCCTGAAGGTCTGCCGCGGCTATGCCGAGAATGTCATCGCCCAGGCGGAAACCGGAACCAGCTTCCAGTTCCTGCGCACCGGTTACTTCTGCAAGGATCCCGACTCCACTGTCGGCCTGCCGGTGTATAACAGGACCGTAGGACTGCGTGATACCTTCGCGAAGCAGGCGACCCAGCAGGCATGATGACCAGGATGCCATTCCGGGTAAAACCGGAGGATTTCCTTTCAGTCAAAGGACGGTCCCCCGTCCGCAGACGGTTATCATTATTCAGTATTAAATTTTCCGTTTTTAGTTTTCATTATTATTTCCGGAGGAAGATACCAATGACTGTACGCACTCGTTTTGCCCCGTCTCCCACGGGCTTCATGCACCTGGGCGGCGTACGCACCGCCCTCTATGCCTATCTTTTTGCCAAACAGAATAACGGCCAGTTCATTCTGCGCATCGAAGATACGGACCAGGAGCGTTTTGTTCCGGGTGCTACCGAGGTTATTTATGACACGCTCCGTGCCTGCGGCCTGAATTGGGACGAGGGTCCCGATGTGGGCGGCCCCTGCGGCCCCTATATCCAGTCCCAGCGCAAGGACACCTACCTTCCCTACGCGAAGCAGTTGGTCGAGTCCGGCCATGCCTATTACTGCTTCTGCTCCAAAGAGGAGATTGACGCGCGGAAAAAGGCAGTGGAGGATGCAGGCGGCACCTGGAAATACGACAAGCACTGCCTGAGCCTGACCAAAGAGGAAGTGCAGCAGAAACTGGACGCCGGCATTCCGTGGACCATCCGCATGAACGCACCCACCGAGGGCGAGACCAGCTATACCGACGCGGTCTTCGGCGAGATGACCTTCCAGAATTCAGAGGCCATGGACGACATGGTTCTGATCAAGCAGGACGGAATGCCCACCTATAACTTCGCCAACGTCATCGATGACCACCTCATGGGCATCACCCATGTTATGCGCGGTATGGAGTATCTTTCCTCCACGCCCCGCTATAACTACCTGTACACTGCCCTGGGCTGGGACATCCCGACCTACATCCACCTACCCACCGTTATGCGGGACGCCACCCACAAGCTTTCCAAGCGTGATGGCGACGCCTATTATTCCGACTATATCGGAAAGGGCTTCCTGACTGAGGCGCTGATCAATTACCTGGCGCTGGTTGGCTGGAATCCCGGCACAGACCAGGAGTTCTTCACTCTGCCGGAGCTGGTGGACGCCTTTGATATCCACCGCATCAACAAGTCTCCCGGCATCTTCGACGTCAACAAGCTGGAGTGGATGAACACCCAGTATGTGGCGAAGATGGATTTCGACAAGTACCTGGCCATGGCTACCCCGTGGTTTGATAAGGTCCTTGCCGGAAAGAACGTGGATTACCGCCGCCTGGCGGAGCTCATGCAGAGCCGCACGGATATCTTCAGCCGCATCCCGGAGAAGATTGCCTTCCTGGCGGAGCTGCCGGACTATGACACTGCCATCTTCTTCAACAAGAAGCAGAAGAGCGATGAGGCTGTAGCCAAAGAGGTCCTTCCCCAGCTGATTCCCGTCCTGGACGGCATCAGCGACTGGACCGAAGCCAACATCCACGATGTGGTCATGGAGAAGATCCAGGCCTGGGAGCGCAAAACCGGCTCCGTTCTCTGGCCCATGCGCATCGCTATTTCCGGCCAGGAATCCACTCCCGGCGGCGCCTTCGAGATCGCTTACCTGCTCGGCAAGGACGAGACTCTCCGCCGTATGCAGGCCTCTCTGGCCAGGCTCTCCTGAACATCAACCATAACCCTTCCCGGCTGAATCTTTTCAGCCGGGATTTCCTTTTTTTGAACAGCCGTCAGTTGCCTTCACATTCGACGAAGTCGAATATTTCACATCTGCGCAGCAGATATTTCACATTGGCCATCGGCCAATATTTCACGTTGACGAAGTCAACATTTCATTCAAGCACAATTTCTGAAAACAATTCAGAAATTGTGCTTGACACGCCCCCTGCCCTCTGTTATAATACCGCTTGCGGCTAACGCCGATGGGGAATGGTGTAACGGCAGCACCTACGACTCTGACTCGTATTGTCTAGGTTCGAATCCTAGTTCCCCAGCTTTCTTTTTTCTGGCTCCGTTGTCTAGAGGCCTAGGACGCGGCCCTCTCAAGGCTGAAACACGGGTTCGAATCCCGTCGGAGCTGCTTTTTTATGTCCTTGCACATGAATGGTTGCAGGGTTATTTTTTTGCCCAAAAACAGGGCTATACCTCAATTGTACCGCATTCCGACAAAACTTCAGCCGGTATGTTTTTTTATGCAATGCCTATTTCAATGTTTACAGCATGTTCACATTCATCCATTGCCCCCTTTTTTCCTTTTGTGTATAATATTGGAGTTGGGTAATATACCCTTTCACTCTTTATCACGGAGGAATAAATCATGATGAAACGTCTGTTTTGTATCCTGCTGTCGCTGATGATGCTGACTGCAGCGTCATTCGCCCTGGCAGAGGATGCAGCTGTTGAAACCGCCGCTGAAGAAACCGCTGTTGTGGAACCCGCGGCCGAAGAAACAAGCGAACCCGTTCTGCTGGTTACTGTCAATGGAGAAGAGATCTGGTCCAACAGTGACTATCTCCAGATGATCCTTTCCTACTATCTGGATGTTGCTGAATCCAATGGCTATGACATCACGGACCAGGGGATGCTGGATACCATCAACTGGTACTCCCTGCAGTACACCATGCGTACTACCGTACTCCGCCAGAAAGCTGCCGAGCTCGGCCTGGATCAGCTCACCGATGAGGAAAAAGCTGAAATGGAAGCTGCCGGCAAGGAGCAGTGGGCTGCCCTGATCGACTATTACATTTCCAGTACCGGTGCGATCACAGACACCGCCACCGATGACGAAAAAGCGGCCGCCCGTGCTGATGCCGAAGCGGAACTTCTGAAATACGGCTACACTGAAGAGATGATGATCTCCCAGTATACGGAAGAAGCATCCGAGCAGCTCCTGACTGACCGTCTGAAAGCTTACCTGACCGCTGATAAGACCGTTACCGATGAAGAAGTCCAGGCATACTTCGATGACCTCGTCAAAGACGATAAGGAATCCTACGAGAATGATGTCGGTTCCTATGAATTCTACAGCCGGTATTACGGCCAGCCTTCCTATTACACCCCCGAAGGCTACCGCGGAGTCACCCATATCCTGCTGAAGGTGGATGATGAACTGCTGAACACCTGGAAGGACCTCAGTGCCCGCCTGGAGGAGCAGAAGTCCGACGCGCAGGCTGAAACCGTTGCCCCCGCAGAAACGGCTGCAGACGCTGAACCCACTGCCGAACCCGAACCCACCGAAGAGCCTGTTACCGAGGAAATGGTCAAGGCTGCCGAACAGGCTATTCTGGACAGTGTCCGTCCCACCGTGGACGAGATCAAGGCCAAGCTGGCCGGTGGTACTTCCTTTGATGACCTGATCAAGGAATATGGCCAGGATCCGGGCATGGAAGATGATGCCACCCGCGCTGAAGGCTATGCTGTCCATAAGGACAGTATTCTCTGGGATCCGGCCTTCACTGAAGCCGCAATGGCCCTGGAAAAGATCGGTGATGTGGGTGAGCCCGTTGTCGGCCAGTACGGTGTGCACATCCTGCACTACCTGAGGGATATCCCCGGCGGAGCTGTTGAACTGACAGACGAGATGAAGGAAGAATTCCGTTCCACACTGCTCAACGAAATCCGGAACGAAGCGCTGAACAGCGCGCTGGATCAGTGGATGGAAGAAGGAACCATCGTCTACACCGAAGCCGGTGAAGACTGGAAACTTTCTGATCCCGCCCCCGCAGCTACCGAAGAAGCTCCTGCGGAAGAAACCAGCGAAGCTGCGGAAGAAACCGCCAATCCCTGAATCATAGATAGCAAAACAGGAATCACCGGCAATCCATATGGATTACCGGTGATTCTTTTTATCATGAAGCAAATGACTCCTCCGGTTTACCAGTCGGAGCTCCAGTCCGTATCGCCGGAATCCCAGCTGCTGTAGTCGGAAGAAGAATAGCTGGAACTGGAATCCGTATTATTTCCGGAATAGGAATTGTACTTGCCCGCATGATAGTCCTTTCCGGCCTGCGGCAGATCACCATCGGCCAGCCCCAGGCTTATCCCGGCCTGGCAGGCCTTGTGGAGCAGAAGATGGGAACCTTCCCCCGTCCCGGAAGCATGCCCTTACGCTTCCCTTGGCGCCACCTTTCCTTCTTTACGGAAAACCTTGCAGGAAAAAGAGCTGTGAGTTCAATCTCACAGCTCTTTCTATATCATTCTGAATTAGTTTCAGGCTTCTTCTCCCCGGCTGCGTGCCTTGGCCCGCAGGGCGTGATCCAGCTGGCGTTTCCGCATACGCAGGCTCTTGGGGGTGATCTCCAGCAGCTCATCGTCATCGATGAACTCCAGGCATTCCTCCAGGGACAGGGGATGCACAGAGATCAGGCGCATGGCATCTTCAGAGGCGGAAGCGTTACGCATGTTGGTGACGTGCTTAGCCTTGCAGACGTTGCACACCAGGTCGCCCGGGCGGGCGTTCTGGCCGCAGATCATGCCGGCATAGACGTTCTCACCGGCGCCGATGAACAGCGTACCGCGCTCCTGGGTGTAGAACAGGCCGTAGCTGGTGGAAACGCCCGTCTCGAAGCAGACCAGGGCGCCTGCGTTCCGGTGCGGAATATCGCCCTTCACGGGCTCGTAGCGCTCAAATACGGAGGACATGATGCCCTCACCGCGGGTGTCGGTCATAAACTCGCTCCGGTAGCCGAACAGGCCGCGGGACGGAACCAGGAACTCCAGGCGGACCCGTTCCAGGCCGCTCATGTGTTCCAGCGTGCCGCGGCGGCGGCCGATCTTTTCAATAACGGCTCCGGCGGACGCCTGGGGCGTATCCACGATCAGGCGCTCAATGGGCTCGCACTTGACGCCGTCAATCTCCTTGTAGATAACCTTGGGCTTGCTCACTGCGAACTCATATCCCTGGCGGCGCATGTTTTCGATCAGGATGGACAGATGCAGTTCACCGCGGCCGCACACCTCGAAAGAGTCTGTTGTCGCGGTATCATTTACCCGCAGAGAAACGTCTGTCTGCAGTTCCTTCATCAGGCGGGCCCGCAGGTGACGGCTGGTCACAAACTGGCCTTCCCGGCCCGCGAAGGGACTGTCGTTGACGGAGAAGGTCATGGTCACGGTAGGCTCGGAGATCTTCACAAAAGGCAGGCCTTCCACCTTGGACGGATCGCAGACCGTATCACCGATGGAGATATCCTCCGCGCCGTACAGGGCCACAATATCGCCCATGCTGGCTTCGGTGGCGTTCACCCGCTTCAGGCCGTCATACAGGAACAGGCCGCCCAGCCGCCACATGGGGCTTGTTTTGCCGGTTTCCAGGTTGGTATGCACCACGTTCATGCCTTCGGTAAAGGTACCGCGCACAATACGGCCCACGCCGATCCGGCCTACATACTCGCTGTAATCCACGGTGGAGATCAGCACCTGGGCAGGGCCCTCCGCATCGCCTTCCGGAGCGGGAATGTACTTCAGGATCGCGTCGAACAGGGGGCGCAGGTCCGTTCCGGGCTGCTCCAGGTCCAGGGTGGCCGTACCCTTCCGGGCGGAAACGTAAAGGATCGGATTCTCGATGGTGCTCTCGTCCGCTTCCAGGTCGATCAGCAGATCCAGGATCTCGTTAACCACCTCGTCGCAGCGGGCGTCGGGACGGTCGATCTTGTTGATGACGATCAGCACCTTCAGCTTCAGTTCCAGGGCCTTCTTCAGCACGAAGCGGGTCTGGGGCATGGGGCCTTCAAAGCTGTCGATCAGCAGCAGCACACCGTCCACCATCTTCAGCACGCGCTCCACCTCACCGCCGAAGTCGGCGTGGCCGGGAGTGTCAACAATGTTGATCTTGTGGTTCATGTAGTGAACAGCTGTATTTTTGCTCAGGATGGTGATGCCGCGTTCACGCTCCAGGTCGTTGGAGTCCATAACGCGGTCTACGGTCTGCTGGTTTTCGCGGTATACGCCGCCCTGCTTCAGCATCTGATCCACCAGGGTGGTCTTGCCGTGGTCAACGTGCGCGATAATTGCTATATTTCGAATATCTTCCCGAATCATATTTATCTCCCTGATCGCCCTGCGATCAATCTGTCTCCTTGTTTAAACCATTAATTGTTCATTGTTAATTGTTAATTGTTCATTGCGTGTCAGCGCTCCGCCGTTTCCTTCAGTTCCAGGCCCTCGTTGTTTTCAACGGCCAGCCGGATGCTCCACTCGTTTTCAAACAGCAGCACATCCCGTCCGTGGCTGTCCTTGGCCCGGCCGGAAGTGGATGTAAGCTTCAGGTCTTCCACGGGCTTCGGGGTCTTGATGACCCAGCGGACATGTCGGAAGGGCATACCTTCCATCACGATCTCTGTCTGGTACTCGGTTCGCAGGCGGTGTTCCAGCACTTCAAACTGCAGCACGCCGACCACGCCCACCATGAACTCCTCCAGGCCCGTTTCCGTACGGATGAAGGTCTGGATGGCGCCTTCCTCAGCCAGCTGGCTGATGCCCTTCTGGAACTGCTTGCGCTTCATGCTGTCCAGCGGACGCACCCGGTTAAAGAACTCCGGCGCGAATACCGGAATGTTGGCGTAATGCATCTTCGGGCCGGTGGAAAGCGTATCGCCCAGCCGGTATATCCCGGGGTCGAACAGGCCGATAATGTCGCCTGCCCATGCCTCCTCCACGGCTTCACGCTCATCCGCCATGAACTGCTGGGGCTGTTTCAGGGCCACAATCTTGTTGGTACCGGAGTGCCAGACTTCCATGCCCTTTTCAAAAGCGCCGGACACAATGCGCATGAAGGCGAGCCGGTCCCGGTGAGCCGGGTTCATGTTCGCCTGGATCTTGAAGATAAAGCCGGAGAAATACGGTTCTTCCGGTCCGATGATTCCGGTGTCGCTTTCCCGGGGCAGGGGCGGCGGCGTGAAGGACAGGAACCTGTCCAGGAAGGGTTCCACACCAAAGTTGGTGACCGCGGATCCGAAGAACATGGGAGTCAGTTCACCCGCCCGGACCTTTTCCAGATCAAAGGCGTCGCCAGCCTCGTCCAGCAGTTCGACCTCCTCCATCAGGCGGTCACGGTAGTGCTTTTCCAGCACCTTTTCCAGTTCCGGGTCATCAATAGCGATGTCCGTCTTCTCAACCATCTTTTTGCCGTGGTCACCGCCGGTGTACAGTTCCACCGTACGGGTATCCCGGTGATAAACGCCCTGGAAGTCACCGTCAATACCGATGGGCCAGTTGATCGGGCAGGAACGGATGCCCAGCACCTGCTCCAGCTCCTCCATCAGGGAGAAGGGATCCTTGGCCGCCCGGTCCATCTTGTTCACGAAGGTGAAGATCGGGATGTTCCGCATGCGGCAGACCTTGAACAGCTTGATAGTCTGCGCTTCAACGCCCTTTGCGGCGTCCAGCAGCATGACCGCGGCATCCGCTGCGACCAGCACCCGGTAGGTATCTTCCGAGAAGTCCTGGTGGCCGGGAGTGTCCAGGATGTTGATCCGGTATCCGTCATAGACAAACTGCATGGCGGAGCTCGTCACGGAAATGCCGCGCTGTTTTTCAATCTCCATCCAGTCGGAAGTGGCATGCTTGTCCGTCTTCCGGGCCTTCACGCTGCCTGCGCTGCGGATCGCTCCGCCGTACAGCAGCAGTTTCTCTGTCAGCGTTGTTTTACCCGCGTCAGGATGGGAGATGATGGCAAAGGTACGCCGCTTTTCCACTTCCTCGTGCAAAAGCGACTGGAATTCCTTGGAATCTCTCTCTGGCAGCATAATGTCCTCCCCCTGAACAGGCCGTAAAAGTACGCCTGCGCGGGCCTTCCGGCCCGCGTGGCACAAAACACTGTATTTTATATCTGATAGGCCTTATTTGTCAAGGTGTACCGCCCCCGGCACCCCTCAAAACACAAATAATTCTGAATTCTGAATTCTTAATTCTTAATTATTCAACGACGCTCCAGTTATCCGCGTTGAAAACATCGTCTCCGCGGAAGGTGATCCGCAGCGGATCGGAGTAGGTATTGCCGCAGTTGGTCACAATATGCCAGTCTGATTCAACAACATGGTGTTCCGGCAGGCTCTGCGCTTCCCGGGTGATCCGGTTGCCTGTAAACGGATTCACAGGATCGGTTACGGTGTTTTCAAACGCCAGCCCGGGTGTTTCGGCGTTCGTCATGAAAGTCATGTCCGTTGTGAATCCGGAAGAGCCGAAGTCCTTCACCATCAGCAGCGGGTTATAGCATGTGGTGTCTGTCCATTCCTCCGCCTGGTAGCGGGAAAGTGTGCTTTCGTTCGTAACCTTTTCCCCCAGGTTCACGCCGGTCAGTCCCAGGTAGCACCCGTGGTCGGATACCACGATGATCTTTGTGTTGTCATATACACCCAGCTCCCGCAGCTCGTCAAACCATTTCCCGAGCTGGATGAACGCGGCCATATCGGACTGGTAATGGATCCGCACGATCTCATCGGCGTTTGCCAGGTCCAGTTCCTTTCCGTCCTCTGTGCGGCGGATTCCGTGTTCCGCTTCGTATGCGCTGTTGTCGATATTGTTGCCCGGTGTATAGTCCGGCTCCTGCAGCTCAATAACATCGTGGGTCATCTCATTGGCGAACATCAGGAAGGTGTTGGTCCCGTCCGCTGTCACCCTGGTCAGTGTTCCCAGGTTTTTCATCACCATGTAGTTGTTCAGAAAATCCGGGGATACGCCGATCAGTTCAGAGCCTTCCCCTTTATCCGCCTTCACATCCATCTCCAGGTACCGTCCCTGGTCATACAGGGTTTCCTGAAGCAGCAGCGGTGCGGAGCGGAACAGGCTGTAGAAGAAGATATTCCGGTTGCGGTTCCGGTCCAGGTTTTCCAGCATCTGCACCTTATACTCATCAAACATCCCGATGGTGTTGTATGTGCGGATCTCCGGATACTCCTCATAGATGCTCATATCCGGGATCCACTGGTAATTGGCGTATGGCGCGTCGCACACCGTCACTTCCCAGCCGTTATCCAGGAAATTGAGCGGCATGATCTTCAGCGCCTCATTATGCTTGTCCTTCAGGGAAAGGTCATCCCGCGCCTCCAGGCCGTCCGGGGTATACTCGTATCCTCCGAAAACAGCGGACGCGGCGATATTGGTGTGGTAGCCGTAGGAAAGCGTGTTCGGATAATACGTAAAACCGTCAAACTGTTCCTTCAGTTCCGGTTTTTCATTCATGATATAGGGCACAAAGCTGCCGATGGCCCGGTCCATCATAATGACCACCACATTGCGGCCCTCGCTGTCCAGCCGGAAGGAGGCGTCCTCCGCCTTGATCCGGTCAGTAATGTCCCGGACTTCCCCCGCTTTCCGCTCCATGCCCGCAATGTTGATCACCGACATCACAACCAGGGCGATGCAGCCGTACAGGCACATGATCCGGAGGATCAGGGAGCGCCTTTTCCGCAGCAGGAGTACAACCGCAGCAACCGCAACCAGCACACAGCCGGTATTCAGCAGGGTCTTTTCCAGCCGGTTGGTGATGGCGGTTTCATACTGCAGGGCGGAAGAGATAAACCCGTAGTCTTTTCCGAAGAACATATAGTTCACGGCCGCGCTCGCCGCGCAGATCGCCATGAACATGGTAAAGCGTTTCCGGGCTTTGGGCGAAAGCAGCATTCCGTACAGGATACCCCAGAAGATAAAGGTGCCCGTGGCCAGCAGTGCGGAAGAAAGCAGGTACTGTGCCGGGTTATGGTAATAATGGGCATCCATGAACTCTGCCGGGGAAGCTCCGATCAGGGCGGAAGGGATCAGCAGTCCCGTCAGGACAGCCATATAAACACAGGCAAGGCAGAGCAGGATGATATTGTTCCGGTTCGTTTTCTGCTGCTTCACATTCAGCTTCATGGGCTGATATCCCAGCTTCGTGAAATGCCGGATCACGGCAAATACGACGTATCCTCCCCAGAAAAGGAGCAGTCCGCCCTGCCGGCCAAGATTCTGAATGGGGCCGAAAGCCACGCCGCGGAACGCCCGCAGGTTTGTAAACCACACAATGGAGCCGTACAGCACCAGCAGCTGAACCAGCCATCCCAGGGCCAGCCTGATCCATTCCTGCCGACAGTCCGGTTTTTTCCGCGGCCGCAGCGGCGTGGCAATCAGGCAGAAAAACAGGCTCATGCACATGATCGCAGCCCCCGGGCTGACTGAAAACCGCGTCAGTAAAGAACAAACCACATCAAATAACAATTCGACGGGTTTCACGGTCAGTGTGCCCAGGATGATCCAGATACTCATGCATTGCTCTCCTTACAAATAACACTACAGTTTTTTATGTTATCACAGCTTCCTGCTGCTGACAACTTTCCGGAATCCGTATTTGTCCCCTTTTGCCCGAACACGAAACGTGCTATAATAGTTCAGATAAAATCCTGTTTTGAAAAGGAGACAATATATGGCTGTATATCACCGGATCCTGCTGAAGCTGAGCGGCGAAGCCCTCAAATCCGGCTCAGATCTCTTTGATTTTGAAAAGGTGAACCAGGTGGCATCCATCATCCGCCGCATGCATGACATGGGGGTGGAAGTGGGCATCGTCATCGGCGCCGGCAACATCTGGCGCGGCCGCCAGGGTCCTTCCGCAAACATGGACGCGGTCACCGCAGACCAGATGGGTATGCTGGGCACGGTCATCAACTGCCTGTGCGTGGCGGATGCCCTCCGCAAGGCCGGCCTGGATGCCATCGTGCAGTCCGCGGTGGATATGAACCGCTTCGCGGAGCCCTTCAACGCCATGGCTGCCCGCCGTCATCTTTCCGAAGGCCGCATCGTGCTCTTTGCCTGCGGCACAGGTAATCCCTTCTTCTCCACGGATTCCGGCGTCGCCCTCCGCGCCATCGAGATGGAAGTGGACGCGGTCCTGATGGCCAAGAATATTGATGGCGTGTACACTGCCGACCCGAACAAGGATCCCTCCGCCACGCTGATCAGGGATATCTCCTACACTGAAGCGCTGGAAAGGGGCCTCAAGGTCATGGATGCGTCCGCCTTCGCCCTCTGCGCCGAGAACAAGGTTCCCATGGTCCGCGTCTTCGGCCTGGACGATCCGGAAAACCTGCTCCGCGTACTGGAAGGCAGCGACATCGGCACCTTCGTTCATCCCTGATAATACAACGCATGACAAAAGCGGTTCACTGCTGTGAACCGCTTTTTTTGATCTCTTTTCCTTTGTTATGCCGCTTTTCCGTGAAGCTGCATCTGACCTTCCTGCACGCTCTTCGCTTCAATCGCATGTTCCGTCTTCACCCAGTGCTGCTGGTCTCCGCAGCGCATCAGGCCGACGATTTCATTGAACAGGCCGACGATCAGGTTGGCAAAGAAACCGCCGATCATCACCGGAATGGTCCGGATGCTGAACTTGATGTGGTTGTCCATCCAGTCAGCCACATAGAACAGGAACAGGTAGGTGTAGCCGAACAGGAGACCGCCGACCAGCAGGCCGCTCAGGGAGATATCGAAGAATGGTCTTCCCGGCACCACCAGGCACAGTGCGGTGGTAACGCACAGCTGCACAGCCGCCACCACATAGGCCGCGATGCTGTACATATAGGTCAGCAGGCTCAGGAACTCCCAGAAGCTGATCCTTCCGGCGGAAAGCGCCCGGAACAGCTTGCCGGTGTTGTGCAGCGCCACATACCAGTGGCCCTGGCCCCAGCGGATCTTCTGCCGAATGGAAGCCAGCAGGGAGGTGGGCTTTTCGTCATACACCCGGGTATGATGGTTCCAGAGGATCCGGCGGCCTTCCAGTGTGGCCTCCACCTGGATCTCGAAGTCTTCGGTCAGGGACATGGTGGTCCATCCGCCCCGCTTGTACAGGTAGGATGTGGTCATCGCAAAGCCCGTGCCGCCGATGGCGCAGTTCAGGCCCAGGCGGTATTTTGCCAGATCAAAGAACCGGTTGGTCAGCGTATAGCCGGTGTAGTAGAACCAGGCCACAACGCCCTTCTTGTTCTTGGCGCCAAGGTAGCACTGGATGAAATCCGGCTTGCCCTTGTCCAGGTACTGGCTGTTGACTTCCCGGAACATGTTGGTATCCATCAGGTTGTCCGCGTCAAAGATCATCATCAGGTCGTAGCGGTCCTGGTAGTCACCGATAGCCTGCAGTGCCTTTTTCAGGGCGATGGGCTTGCCTGTCGGCGCGTCCGGGGATTCCTTGCAGGTTTCGATGACGTTGGCACCGAGGTTCCGGGCCACTTCCGCCGTATTGTCCGTGCAGTTATCCGCGATGATATAGAAATCGTACAGTTCTTTGGGATAATCCATATCGTTCAGGTTCTGGATAATATCCCCGATCACCTTTTCCTCGTTATGGGCAGGCACAAGCACCAGGAACCGGGATTCCGGATCATGGTCAGCATAGTCTTTCTTCGCTTTTTTAAATCCAAAGAAGCCTATCACAATCTGATAGACCATGATAAAAGTCAGAAAAAAGCTGCAAACACCCGCCAGCGTCTCCAGGAAAATCCTGATAAACGTCACCTTCGTCTCCTCCTCATACGGGGCACCGGCCCCGCGCACACACAAAACACGTAACAGGCCTAATTTAACATCACAATTCGTTATTTGTCAAGCCTTCCGGTGCGTTCTGAACGATATGTCAACGTTTACAGAATGGTTTTTCCGTTGAGAACAGCGGAAAGAAGTTTTTCGCCGCTGTATACAAGTTTCAGGGAAAAGAACGGGATTTCCTCATCCAGCAGCCGGTGGAAAATCCGGTCGCCTTCCCACTGGGGCATCTCGTTCAGCATTTTCTTTTTGATCCAGACCAGCTCTCCCTCGTCGCAGTCTGTCAGTTCCCCGGTAAATTCATCCGAGGTGAACAGGTGCATCCGTTCGGTCTCGTACTGATCGTTGACAAAGGTCACAAGCCCCCGGTACCGCCAGGAGGTCATGGTCAGTCCGGTTTCCTCCCGCACCTCACGGAGTGCGCAGTCCTCTGGGCTTTCCTTGTCCTCAAAGCGGCCGCCGACGGCGATCCACTTGTCATGATTCATATCGTTCTTCTTCCGCGTCCGGTGCATCATCAGCACCTCATCACCGCGGTAAAGATAGCACAGCGTCGAATCGATCACAGCAGTGCCCTCTGGATCTTGCCGGATACGGTCTTGGGCAGTTCATCCCTGAAGACAACGATCCGGGGATATTTGTAAGGAGCGGTATGCTGCTTGACGTAGTTCTGGATTTCCTTCTTCAGCTCTTCTGTAGGCTCCGTTCCCTTGGTCAGCACGATGCTGGCCTTGACCACCTGGCCGCGGACCTCGTCCGGAGCGGCGCTGACGCCGCACTCCAGCACGTAGGGCAGTTCCATGATCACGCTCTCGATCTCGAACGGTCCGATCCGGTAGCCGCTGGACTTGATCACGTCATCCGCCCGGCCCACATACCAGTAGAAGCCGTCTTCATCGCACCAGGCCACGTCACCGGTATGATACCAGCCGTCATGCATAACTTCCTTCGTTTTTTCCTCGTCCCGGTAATACTCCCGGAACAGGCCGATCGGGATTCCCTTGGAGATATCCACGCAGATCTCGCCGGAGGTACCGACCGGCACTTCTTTGCCTTCCGGATCCAGCAGCGTCACGTTGTAGATCGGCGCCACCTTGCCCATGGAACCCAGCTTGTGGTCCGCGCCGGCCAGGTTGCCGATGATCATGGTGCTCTCCGTCTGGCCGAAACCTTCCATTACCTGCAGGCCGGTCTGCTTCTCGATCTGCCGGAAGACTTCCGGGTTCAGCGCTTCGCCGGCGCTGGAAGCATGAGTCACGGAGCTCAGGTCGTACTTGCTCAGATCCTGCTTGATCAGCATCCGCCACATGGTGGGCGGCGCGCAGAAGGTGGTGATATGGTATTTCGCGAACAGCGGCAGGATATCCGCCGCGTCAAAGCGGTCAAAGTCATAAACAAAGATGGCAGCCTCACACAGCCACTGGCCGTAGATCTTGCCCCAGCCGGCCTTGGCCCAGCCGGTGTCGGAGATCGTCAGGTGCAGGCCGTTCGGGTTCACGCAGTGCCAGTATTTGGCGGTGTGCAGGTGACCCAGCGGATGCTTGTAGCTGTGGGCAGCAATCTTCGGATAACCGGTGGTACCGGAGGTGAAGTACATCAGCATCAGATCATCACCGCAGGGCGTATCTTCCGTACGATGGAAATGGGTGGAATACATCTGGTATTCTTCATCGAAATTATGCCAGCCTTCGCGTTCGCCGTTCACGATCAGCTTCAGTTCCAGGCCGGGCGCGTTCTTCGCGGCCAGATCCGCCTGGTGCGCGGTGTCGCCATCCGCGGTGCAGATGATGGCCTTCACCCCGGCAGCATTGAACCGGTATTCAAAGTCATGCTCCTGCAGCTGGGCCACGGCCGGGATCGCGATAGCGCCCAGCTTCTCCAGGGCCAGGATCGCGAACCAGAACTGATAGTGCCGCTTCAGCACCAGCATCACCCGGTCGCCTTTTTTGATGCCCAGGGACTTGAAATAGTTGGCACAGCGGTTGGAAGCGCGCTTCAGGTCATTGAAGGTAAAACGATGCTCGTTCTTTTCCCTGTCCAGGTGAAGCATGGCCAGCTTGTTCGGGATCTCGTCCGCGATGGCATCGATCACGTCAAAGGCAAAGTTGAACTTGTCTGTGTTCTTGAAAGTGATCTTCACGGGTGTTCCGTTCTCATCCTTCTCAACGTCCGCATAGCGGTGCCAGACACGCGTACGGCCGTTCTCCGCCGGGAACTCCTGCAGGGCAGTGCCGGGCACGGCCTTTTCCGGAGTCAGTTCCGGGATCGGGGCACCGGTGGGGTTCAGGACAATGGCATAGAACAGGCAGTCCTTGCCGCCCACAGCGATCATGCCGTGGGGCGTGCCGGAGTCGTAGTAGATGGAGTCTCCGGGGTTCAGCACGCTGATGTGCTCGCCCACCTGCACCTTCAGCTGGCCTTCGATGACAATATCGCATTCCTGGCCCTCATGAGTGGTCAGCTTGATATCTTCCTTTTCAGCCTCCGCGCTGTAGGCCGCCTGCACGTACAGCGGTTCCGCGATCCGGTTCCGGAAGGAAGCTGCCATGTTGTAATAGATCATGTCATGGGCTTCCTCAATCCGCTGGCCTTCTCCCCGCCGGGTAACGGTGAAAGAGTTCAGGTTCGGGCTGGAACCTTCGATAATGTCGCCAACGTCGACACCGAAAGCCAGCGCGCAGCGGTACAGGAACGCGAAGTTCAGGTCCGAACGGCCCATTTCGCAGTCAATGTACTCCTGTTCAGTGACGCCGGTCTTGTTCGCCATTTCAGCGATCGTGAAGTTCTCAATCTCCCGCAGCTCGCGAATCCGGTGAGCCATCTCCTGAATCTTGTAATTCAGTCCCGTCATCTGTGCCATGATCATGACCTCCTGATTTCTTCCTGAAACTCTTCTGAGTGAAACAAAAAGCTCGTCTCAAAGTGCTGCTTTGAGACGAGCTTGAAAACGCCCGCGGTACCACTCAAATTGCGGCTCATCACCGCCACTCTTGAACCCCAACAGGTTCTATGCCCTTACGCGGCAGTCACGGGAAGGTTCTACTTGCGCCTTCGCTTTCTTCCTTCCGGCTCAGGAGCTACAGCTGGCGGGCTCTTCCCACGGCTTGCACCAACCGCCGTGTCTCTGAAAGCCGATAACCCGTTGCCCTCTCCTTCAAGGCCTTTATCGGAAGTTTACGCTCTTCCCCTTTGCTTGTCAACACAAAATAATGTACGTCTTCTGTATCTCTGTCAAAAATGTTCGTTTTTTCTGTCAAAAATACACCCGTTTTCCGTGCTTTTTTGTCATCCGGAAGGTATTCCCCGAAAAAATCATTCTTTTATAAGAATTGCTTCATGTTTTTGTCATGTTTTCCGATTGACACTTTCCCCGTCTTTTTCTATTCTTTTGCATGTATTCCCTGTGGAATTGAACGGATCGATTGGAGGATAGGAAATGGATAACAACAAACGGCCCGAAAGCATGGAACGGATTACAACTCCCGCGCTTGCCCAGGCATTTATCGCCGAGCAGGTGGAAGCCGTCCGGAAACAGGTTGGTGACAAAAAGGTTCTGCTGGCTCTTTCCGGCGGTGTGGACAGCTCTGTTGTCGCTGCGCTGCTGATCAAAGCCATCGGACAGCAGCTGGTCTGCGTGCATGTCAACCACGGCCTGCTGCGCAAAGGTGAACCCGAACAGGTCATCGAAGTCTTCCGCAATCAGATGAAAGCCAACCTGGTTTATGTGGATGCGGTGGACCGCTTCCTGGATAAGCTGGCGGGCGTCAGTGATCCCGAGCAGAAGCGTAAGATCATCGGTGCCGAGTTTATCCGTGTCTTTGAAGAAGAAGCCCGCAAGCAGGACGGCATTGCCTTCCTGGCCCAGGGTACCATCTATCCTGATATTACCGAGAGCGTCGGCGTGAAGGCCCACCACAACGTAGGCGGCCTGCCGGACGACCTGCAGTTTGAACTGGTCGAGCCCGTCAAACTGCTCTACAAGGACGAAGTGCGTGTTGTCGGTAAAGAGCTGGGCCTGCCGGACGGCATGGTCTACCGTCAGCCCTTCCCCGGCCCCGGCCTGGGCGTCCGCTGCGTCGGTGCCATCACCCGTGACCGCCTGGAAGCGCTCCGCGAGGCGGATGCCATCGTCCGTGAGGAGATCGGCAAGCTGCCCGAGGTTCCGTGGCAGTACTTCTGCACCATTCCCGATTTCAAGTCCACCGGTATTAAATACGTGGACGGCAAGGGCGAGCGCTACATGGGCTGGGCAGTGATCATCCGTGCGGTCAACACCGTGGATGCCGTCACCGCCACCGTGCCGGAAATCCCCTTCAGCGTGCTCTGCACCATGCGGGACCGGATCATCTCCACCGTTGACGGTGTCAACCGTGTTCTGTGGGACATCAGTGAGAAGCCTGTCGCAACAATTGAGTTCGAATAAGCGCATAATCTTCCCGGGTATCCTTGTTCTTTAAGGTGCCCGGGTATTTTTTTGTATTCCGGACAACTTTGCTGCGTCCTTTTTCCCGGGCAAAGTGCTCATTCCGGAAACAATGAACCGTCCTTCTTTTATCGGCACTCTATACGGAAAGGCAACCGCCCTTCTCGAATTAAAAAATCCCGGGATGAATTCCCGGGAAAGCATATATCGTTCATTTCAGTACTTTTTCCTTACTGTGAGAGACATCCATTGTCATCCCGCACCTCAGAAGCGGTCACTCTTCCATTTTCCGGGTAACATCCGAATACTCCGGAACGCTTGCGATTCCACCGTGCGTCTGCGTTGAAAGGCTTGCAGCGGTACAGGCAAAACTGACAATCCGGCGGAGTTCTGTTTCTGTCAGATCTGCCGGCGTTTTTTTGCACCTGATAAACTGACTCATTGCGCTGCCGCCGAATATATCGCCGGCGCCGGTTGTGTCGACAACATGAATACCGGACGGACTTTGCACTGTCACGCGGTTCGTGCCATTTGCAGCATAGCAGCCCTTGGGCCCCAGCGTGGCATATACCAGTGAAACGCCGTATTCCCGCAGCAGTTTTTCAGCGCCTTCCTCCGGGGAAAGGCCCCACAGCCAGTCAATCTCCTCATCACTGATCTTGACAATATCCGCCTGGTGCAGGCTCCACTCAATCGCTTCCCTGGCATCTTCCTCCCGCTTCCACAGGGGCTTGCGCAGATTGGGATCCAGGCTGATCAGCGCGCCGTGGCGCTTTGCCAGTTCAATGGCATGGCGGGTAGCCCCGGCTGCAGGCTCATCCGTCAGGGAGAGCGTGCCAAAGTGGAAAACTTTCGCGTCCGCGATAAGCGCTTCATCCACTTCTTCCGGCGTCAGGCAGGTATCGGCGCCGGGCTTCCGGGCAAAGCTGAAATCCCGGTTCCCGGATGCGTCCAGGGAAACAAAGGCCAGCGTTGTAAACACGTTCGGGTCAATCCGGATTCCCCCGGTGGCTATCCCGGCATCCTCCAGCGTTTTCACCAGTGCTTTCCCGAAGGCGTCATCACCGACTTTTCCGATCATGGCTGTCCTGCAGCCGTACTTTGTCAGCGCCGCCAGGAAATTGCCCGGTGCTCCGCCCGGATTGGCGGACAGGATCGGATATCCCGCCTCGTTGGTGGAATAGGGAGCAAAATCGATCAGCAGTTCCCCGAGTGCAATCACATCATATTGTTTCATTTTTTATACCCCGTCAAATATTGCGTATTTTGTGATATCCATAACGGCTTTCCCATCTGTCTCAAAGGAGATTCCCCTTGCGTCAGACCCTGTCAGAATGGTCGCCGTCATAACCTGCTCACCGTCGTTGATAAACACTTCCACACTGAACCGGTCCAGGATCACATGCAGCCGGATCTCTCCGTGCCGGTCGGGAACCAGGCACCTCCGCTGATGAATATATGCCCTTCTGGACCCGGAGAATTTCCGGTCGATCTGCAGCCAGGATTCATGGGGCCGGTAGCTGAGAATGGAATGATATTTCTCATTCCGGGCAAAATACATGACAAAATTCCGGAAAGGATTGTCCGGATCCGCGGGGCGCACCCGGATATCCAGCTCCGCCACCCGTCCTTCAATACCCTCCAGTGTCTTTTCCCCGTCCAGCAGGACATTCTCGTATGTGGTTTTTCCGCTCCTGTACTGCGCAAGTTCCCGGACCGGCTGCTGATACAGGCGCCCGTTCTTCAGGAACAGTTCACGCGGCAGGCTCATCTGGCCGAACCAGGGTCGTTCCTCATAACCGGTCGTTTTGCAGGTGTCCCAGTTTTGCATCCAGCCAATCATCACGCGCCTTCCGTCAGGAGTCAGGATGGTCTGCGGGGCGTAAAAGTCAATCCCGTAATCAATTGCCTGGTTATGCTCCTCGACAAACCGGTCCCCGTCCATTCTCCCTGTGAGGCAGACAGTACCGTTGCCGTTATGGTATTCAAAACCTTCCGGGAGCATATCCTGCGGGCTGACAAACAGCACCTGCTTTCCGTCCAGCGGGAAGAAATCCGGGCATTCCCACATGAGGCCGAACCGGCCGTCATTCTCGGCCAGTACGCCGATATACCGCCATTCAAATCCGTCCCGGCTTTCATACTGGAGCAGGACGCCGCGCTTATCCTGCCTGCGGGCTCCCACTACGCACCGGTACCCGCCGTCCTCCGTTCGCCAGATCTTCGGATCCCTGAAATCATAGGGGCTCAGGCCCTCCGGAAGCGCGCCGCTGCCCAGAACCGGGTTCTTTTCATATTTCTTATAATCCGTTCCGTCTCCGACGGCAATGCACTGGGTCTGGTACTCCTTTGCCTTGTCACCGCTTTCCTGCCGCACGCCGGTATACATCAGCAGGTGCCTTCCGTCCGGCAGTTCAGCCGCGCTGCCTGAAAAGCATCCGTAGGAATCATACGAAGCGTCCGGAGCCAGCGCGGCAGGCAGATAGGTCCAGTGGAGCAGGTCATGGCTGACTGCGTGTCCCCAATGCATGGCGTCCCATTCCGTATCATACGGATTGTACTGGTAGAAAAGATGATACTGGCCGCGGTAATAGCAGAAGCCATTGGGATCGTTCATCCATCCGGTCAGGGGCGTCAGGTGGAATGCCGGACGGCTTTCCCTCGAGATTTTTCCGCCTTCAGCCTGCTCGTACGCCCGCGCGAACAGCAGGCTGTGATTCACCGTCTTCTTCATCGTTTTACCTCGTGTATTCTCTCAGGTCAGTCCAGGTGATGGTATTATTCTCCGCAAACAGCCGGATTGCCTTCCCGCTGACACCGTACAGCCGTACCGTCAGGGACGCTTCGTCTCCAAGCCAGAAGATCCCGGCGGATCCTTCCTGGATATAGGTGAAGCTGTATTCCTTTCCAGCTTCCAGTGGTACGTCTGTTTCAGTGATCAGGGTGCTGCCCTCGTTAAACGTGAGCTGCAGTTTCTGCTCTTTGGGATTCAGGCAGATAATCTTCGTTTTGTCATCCTGTCCGTTATAATCGAATGCAAGCCCGAAGCTTCCTTTTCCGGTGTACGTCAGTTTTCCCTTCAGCATAAAGCTTTCATAAGCCGTAAATGCGTCTGTGTAGCTGTAGCGGGATCCGGCGCGGGTCTCAATCTGATCCTGATCGATCAGTAATTCCCGCCTTTTGTCAAACTGGGCTTCCACGGCCTTTACCGGAACCAGTGCCAGATCCCCGTTTTCTTTCTGCTTCAGCTGCTGTACCGCCAGGTTGCCCGCCCAGCCGGATACCTCCGATGTGGAGGAGGGCGATTCGCTCCGGCGTGCCCAGCCGACCATGTAGGAGCCATCCGCATTTTCCACGTGCTTCGCGGCATAGAAGAGCTTTCCGTCCAGCCGCTTTGCTTCCCCGTACGGGCCGTAGGGAGTGTCAGACATCGCGTACCAGAGGGTATCGTCCTGTGCGGAATAGGTCAGGTAATACTTGTCCCCGATCCGGAACGTGTCGCTGCACTCCAGGTTCCAGAAGTTTTCCGCCGCCGTATTCGTGAATATGATCCCGTCGTAATCGGCTTTCTGCAGATCGCCGCTCAGGGTATATTTGAGAATCCGGGCTTTTCCGTCCTGTGCGGCAGTCACCGTCATGTGGATCACGTCGTTCTCTGCGTCATAGTATGCCTGCGGATCCCGGAAATCCCGCTTCTGTCCCAGTTCAGCCGGCGGTGTGATCTCCCAGCCTTCCACCTTCTCAAACTTGTCCGGAGCGGTTCCCTTCGCTACCATGATTTTTTCCATATACTCATAGATATCGGAAGAGGCATGGCCTGTATAGAAGAAATAATAGGTATCCTTTACCTTCACAACAGACCCCGTACCTGCCCATCCGTCCTGCCCGCCGCTGCGGCTGCTCTCCAGGATGGGATCGTCGTATTCGGTATAGGTCACAAAGTCCTTTGTCGTCGCCAGGTAAATGGAGTGGTTGTATGAGTCTCCGCCCTCTTTCAGGTAATAGATATACCAGGTCCCGTCCTCATAATAGGGCATCGTGTCCCCTACATAAGGCTGGTTGATTCCGTCGACGGCAGGCCTGAAAAAGGTTCTGTATTCATAAGCTTCCTCCTGGCTTCCGGGTGTCCGCAGCGCGGAAAAATCCTTGTCATTATCAACGACGGCAAACGGTTCCCCATTCTCCGGGGCAGCGATGTCAGCAGCCGCGGGAGCTTCGGTGGCAGCGACCGACGGAACCCCGGTAGCAGTGCTTTGCGCGTTCTGGTTCTGTGTGTTCTGGCATCCCGCCAGCGTTATGCAGGCCAGGAGCAGGGCCAGCAGAAGGGCCAGTCTTTTCTTGTTCATCATAAACCTCCTGAAAGAAGGACAGGGAGGATGAACGGATCCATCCTCCCTGCGGTTCGTTTACTGCTTACTGAACGGACATCTGGTAGATCGTCATGTTCTGGAATTCAATCGTGACCTCGCCCATCTTGGACAGTGCTTCAGAGCCGAACTGGAACAGCAGCTCAAAGTCCATGTCCACCACAAACGTATCCTTTGTGGAGAAGCGGAAGGTCTGGAATTCCGTCGTCAGGTCCATGCCCTCAGAGAAGCGGGGATCCCAGCCGCCCATCGGGTTCAGGAACACGCCGCAGGATACCGGCTGGGTCGCTCTGGCGGTGATCTCCACGGTGTAGTAGCTGTCGGAGGCCAGTGTCAGCGGGTTGCCGCCGAAACCGCAGATCAGCTTGTCGTGCCAGTCGACGGTACCGCCGTTGTCGATCCGGTAGAAGAAGCTGCCATTGTCCGCCCAGATGGTGCCGACACCGCGCTCGTTCTCCTCATCCGTTCCGTTGAAGGTTTGCCACGGACAGGCGGGATTTGTCGCGTTGGCCGTATTCGGGCCGAAAGGCATGAACGCATCTGTTGTCTTATGGGTTTCCTTGTCTCCCTCCACATGGCCGAAGACGACGTCGCTGATCACGATGCTGTTGCTCGTGGCGCCTTCCGGAGGATTACCGATCTGCAGGCGGATCACGGGATCATCCACGTCTGCTTCCGCGGTGAAGACGCTGGAGATGACGGCTTCCTCCCCGGCACCGGCACTGATGCCATTGAAGTTTGCCCGGTTTTCCCAGCCTTTTTCCGCACTTTCCACAAGTGCTTCGCCGCCCTGGCCGTTGGCCGCCGTCATTTTGAAGCTGTAGAAATACTTCTTGCCCTTCTCGACCTTCGTGTCGCCCAGCAGGATGTCAGCCTTGACGCTCCATACGCCGCCGTCCGCATTGGGATAGGTGTCGATGGTCACCGTCGCTTTGCCGTCAGCGAAGCCGACGCTTCCCGTCGCTTCTTCACTGGTCGTGACTGCCACGCCTTCGCCGGCGGTGAAGTCCGGGGTATAGTCCGGAACCTGGGTCTCCTCGCCGGAGATTTCATACAGTTCGATCTTGTCAATGGTGACTTTGAAATCTTCCGGTGTGGTGTCTTCCGCGTTGTCCGGATTCGGGGTGATCTTGCCCAGGTTGAACAGCAGTTCCGCGCTGCCCTCGCCGGGGGAAGTGAAGTTCAGCTCCAGGGGAGCGATTTCCGGTCCGATCTCCACATTGAACGCGCCGCCGAAGGTTTCCCAGCCTTCCGCCTGCTCATTCCGGGCCAGGATATGTGCATAGGTCTTCTTGGTGGATTTTGCCCAGATCTTGATCTTGTAGTCCGCTGCTTTCAGCGGATATCCCGCCTTGGCCAGCTGCACGTCTCCGTCTCCGTTTCCGGGATTTTTGATCTCGATGATATAGGAACCTTCCTTCAGTTCCGCTGTCGCATCAGCTGTTTCGGCGTTGATCTTCGCTTCCCATCCACGGTTGTCCGTCACGGCGGCGGTGCTGAAATCGAAGGTCCTGTACACCGTTTCTTCACTGGTCTTTTTGGTAACCGTCAGGGTGGCGTAATCCTCTGCGGTTTCGCCGTTCGCGTTGGTTACGGTATAAACCAGTTCATAGTCGCCCGGATTTTCAGGGGTCGCTTTGCCGTTTTTGAAATCCAGCGACGGAGTGGATTCGATCACAATCATATCCGTCAGATCGGCGCCTGACGCGTCAGTCGCGGCAATACCGGCCAGGGCGTCAAATTCCGTTCCGGCCATCACGCTCTGGTCATGCACGCCATCCAGCACAGGAGCGCCGTCCGCGAAAGCCAATCCGGCCGTCGCCAGCATGCACACAGCCAGCAGCAGGGAGATGATTTTATGCAGCCTGTTTTTCATCACGGTTTCCTCCTTCATCACTTCGCAATGTAGCGATCATAGGCATCCTGATATACCTTCTGAATGCCTGCCAGGTTGACTTTGCCGTTCAGGTCATTCTGGAACGCGGCCCAGGCGTCGTCGCTCACGCCGCCCTTCATCAGCCAGCTGATCAGGTTGGTGCGGATATAGTCGTTCAGGTTCGTCTCATAGTTGCTCAGCGTGTTCAGCTCTTCCAAAGTAAACTGCAGGTTCGGGAAAGGCGTTACGTTTTCGGGCACAAAGGGCTTTGCGCACTGCTGCAGGCGTTCCAGGCGCAGCTGGGCGCGGGGTTCCATATGAACCACATTGTTCCATGCGTATTCACCCAGGTAGATGATGCCCAGCGGCGCGTTCTGCAGCCGCAGTTCATCCGTCGTGACGCCTTCCGGCAGCGGCTTCTGCACCAGCATGCCCTTGTCGTCCCGCTCTTCCTCATACACGATGCCGATAGGACCGTAGTTGATCTGGGCGGAGATCACAGGATCGTAATACCGGTCAAAATAAGCCAGCAGGATTTCCGGATACTTGCAGCTGGTGAACAGAATCACTTCGCCGGTGCTGACTTCCGGATTGTTGGAAACGCAGATGGTCTGGTCCCCGTTCGGTCCGATCATCGGGCTGCACACGATGTAGTTCTCGGGATTGGAAACAACGGTCTCGCTCTCCCACCAGTAGAAGGCGCCATAGGTTTCCAAGCCTTTACCGTTGGCCAGGAAGTTATCCTGGCTCTGCTCAAAGCTGACCTTGTCAATCAGGCCCGCGTCCACCCACCTGGAGATGAAGTTCGTCGCTTCCTTGAAGCGGTCGTCCTGGACACTGTACGTCACTTTGCCGTCCACCAGCACCCGGTGCTCCAGGTTGTCGTTCAGACCGAACATGCCGTACAGGTCGCACTGGTTGCCCTGCCAGTTGTTATACACGAAGCTCAGAGGCCGTTCGTCGTCTGTCTTGCCGTTTCCATTCATATCATGATCCCGGAAATAGGTCAGGATTTCTTCCATCTGGCTGCTCTTCAGCGCCAGACCGTCCTTCAGCTGATCCGCCGTCAGGTCGCTGACCGCGCCGGCTTCAATCGCTTCCTTCGTCCAGGCAATGTTCAGGAACAGCAGGTTCGGGCTCTGCAGCAAGCCCATCTCTTCAATTCGGGGCAGGGAGTAGATCTTTCCGTCCTCCACGTTCAGCAGCTGGTTCCTGATGTCAGGCCGCTCCTCCAGCAGTTTGGAGAAATTCGGCATATACTCCAGGTAATCGCTGATCGGTACCAGCACCTTGCGCTTGGCGTATTTGATGATTTCGCCGGCACCCATGCCCGCGTGGTAGATCGCGTCAGGACGGTTGTCCTTGTTGCCGAAGATCAGGTTTTTCTGCTGGGAGTAAACGGATTCGGATACGTTTTCCCAGTTGACCTGCACATTGGTCTGGGCGAACAGGTCAGCCATAATCTTCATATCGTTGTAATCCTTCGCGCTGGCGTTCTTGGAAGAATACACCCTGAAGGCGATGTCCTTCGCGCCCTGTTCGTTCAGGATCGGAGCGGAAGCGTCCTGCCACTGGAATCCATAGTTGTCCACCAGAGGATTTCCGGTAGCGGCCGCCGGCGCGGCAGCGGGTTCTTCCTTCTTCTCCTCAGCCGGTGCGGCAGCAGTCTCCTCCTTCTTTTCTGCGGGAGCCGCATCCTTGTTGCCTCCGCTGCAGGCCGTCATGGTAATCACCATGACAGCCATCATCAGGACAACCAGCCATTTTTTCAGGTTTTTTTTCATTTTGTTTTCCTCCTTATTAACCCTTCAGGGAGCCGATCATGACGCCCTGTGCAAAGTATTTCTGGACAAACGGGTACAGGCACAGCACCGGCAGGCTGGAGACGATCACGGATACGTACTTCAGCTGGTTCGCCAGGCGGTACTGCTGCAGGATCGTTTCGCCGCTTCCGCCCACCGTGCTTTCGCTGGCGATCAGGATTTCCTTCAGCACCAGCTGCAGCGGATATTTGCTTTCATCCTGCAGGAAAATCATAGCGTTGAAGTAGCTGTTCCACTGTCCGACAGCGTAGTACAGCGCCATAACGGCGATGATGGCCTTGGAGAGCGGAAGCACGATGGAGAAGAAAGTCCTGAATTTCCCGGCGCCGTCGATCCGGGCCGCTTCAAGCATGCCTTCCGGTATGGATGATTCGAAGAACGTCTTGCTCATGAACAGGTTCCAGACGCTCAGGATTGCCGGCAGGATTACCGCCCAGGGCGAGTTGATCAGCTTCAGGCTGCTCATCACGTTGTAGAACGGGATCAGTCCGCCGCCGAAGAACATGGGGATAATGAAGTAGATCATCCAGAATTTCTTGCCGGGCGTGGTTTTCCGGCTCAGGCCCCAGCCGGCGGGAATGGTAACCACCAGGGACAGGATTACCGTCACCACGGTATAAATGATGGTGTTCAGGTATCCCTGCCAGATATCGCCCCGCTGGAACACCTTTTCATAGCCCTCAAACGTGATATTCACCGGGGCCAGCACCACCTGTCCGCCCAGGACCGCGTCCGGATCGGAGAAGGAGGCGATTACGATAAAGTAAAGGGGATAGAGAATAATCAGCGCGAGCAGTCCGAGAATGAAAGCGTTGATGGCAAAGAAGATCTTGTCGCCCCTCGTGTCTTTCAGCGCGTTGTTCTTGATTTTGATAGCAGGTGCTTTCTGCGTCATTTTCGTTCCCCTCCTTACCACAGCGAGTTCTCGGAGAACCGTTTGGATGTCGTGTTTGCAATGATCAGCAGCACAACGTTGATCACGGAGTTGAACAGGCCGATGGCCGTCGCGTAAGCCTGGTCCGGAACGCCTGTCAGGCCGCGTTTATACACATATGTGGCGATCAGTTCACTGACTGCCAGGTTTCCGTCGGTCTGCATCAGCAGGGCCTTTTCATAGCCAACGCCCATCAGACCGCCGATAGACATAATCAGCATCACGCTGATCATCGGCATGATCGCGGGAATGTCTACATGGAGCACCCGCTGGAACCTGCTGGCGCCGTCGATCATCGCCGCTTCATGCTGCACCGGGTCCACGTTGCTCAGGGCAGCGATGTAGATGACCGCGCTCCAGCCAAAGTCCTGCCAGTTGCTGGACAGGATATACAGCGGGCGGAAGGCGGAGCTTTCCAGAAAATAGGAAACCCGTTCTCCGCCCAGGTGGGCGGCAATGTTGTTCACCAGGCCGTAGCGGCCGAAGAACAGCTGCAGCATACCGACCAGAACAACCAGGGAGATGAAGTGAGGCGCGGTATAGATTGTCTGGAAAACCTTTCCTGCCTTTTTCCGCTTCAGCGCGTTGAGCGCCAGGGAAACAAGGATAGGCAGCGGGAAACCGATAACGAAGCCGACAATACACAGAATGAAAGTGTTCTTCATCAGCGGCCAGAACTGCACATCGTTGAAGAATCTCGTGAAGTTTTCAAAGCCGACCCAGATTGTGGTGTCTGACAGGATCGCGTCACCGGGCATAAAATCCTGAAAAGCGATCAGGACACCGTAGATCGGAAGATAGTTGAACAGGAATACCACCAGGACCGCCGGCAGGATCATCAGAAGATACGGACTGTTCTCCCTGAAAGTCCGCAGCCTGTAGCCGGGGGTCGCGTTTTTCTGCCGCTTTCGGGCGGCAGGCAGCTGCTTCACGCCTTGCATTTTTCCCCTCCTCGCCTGTTTGCAATGTCGTGTCGTCTATGTGATTGTAACGTTCCCTGTCCGGAATACCGGATATCGGTTACATTTTACATTTTAATTTACATTCTGTCAATCTTTTTTGTGCACTTTGTATATTTTTATTTTTTTCTTTTTATATTGTTGCCAATATTAACAAACATCCGGCAGCTATCGGATGTTGATGTTTACATTATGTAAACTTGCCCAGCCCTCCCTCCTGTGTTACAATATGTAAACAACCGGTCGGTTTGTCACATCGATCAAAAGAAAGGTCCGAAACGATGCCTTCCAGAAAAATCACCATGCAGGACATCGCGGATGCCTGCGGTCTTTCCCGGAATACGGTTTCCAAAGTTTACAATGGTCGCGGTTCTGTCCCCCAGAGCACCCGGAATCTTGTTTTACAAAAAGCAAAGGAACTGGGATATGGATTCCCTGCTGAAAATGTCTCCGTCCCCCACCAGCCCATCGGGAATATCGCCCTGCTGACGCGCTATCTTCCCAGTCAGTTCCATTTCGGCACCCTGTTCCTTTCTTCTTTTACCGATATGATCAGCCGCGCCGGCTACACGCTCAGGATTTATGAAGTATCGCAGGAAGAGCTGGATAAAAAGCAGCTCCCGCCGCATTTTGCTCCCGCGCAGATCGCCGGGATCGTCGGGATCGAGCTTTTTGATCAGGATTATGTGGGCATGCTCTGCCAGCTGGGTATCCCGCTGGTCCTGTCAGACAGCTCGGCTGATACGATCACCTCGCTGATCGAGTGCGACTATGTGACCATGGAAAACATCGCCGGTGTCATGGCGGTCATCAGGCGTCTCGCGGAAGCAGGCGCCCGGCAGATCGGATTCGTTGGGGATTATAACCACTGCGGCTCCTTTCGGGAACGGTGGTACGGTTATCAGCAGGGACTGATGGTGAACGGTCTGCAGTATGATAAACGTTTTTGTATCTGTGAGCCGGACTCTCCGTCTTATGCTGATTCCGCCTGGCTGCTGTCCCGGCTGGACCGGATGTCCTCCCTGCCGGATGCCTTTGTCTGTGCCAATGATTTTCTGGCGATCTCACTGATGCAGGCTCTGAAAAAAAAGGCTTTGTCCATACCGGAGGATATCATGGTGACCGGTTTTGACGGAACAACGCAGTCGGCATTCACCGATCCTCCGCTGACAACTGTCAGGATCCAGGGTACAGAGATCGGGCGCCTGGCAGCTGAACTGCTGCTCAACCGGATTCGTATCCCTTCCTTCCCATACAGCTGGACACATGTGAAATCAACCCCAATCTGGCGGGAAAGCATCCGTAAAACCTGACGCTTTGCGTATCGTTTTCTTCAGCGGGAAGTTCCGGGCATCCCGGAGAAACCCGTGGCGACCATCGAGTTCGAATAATATCAATATCCCGGGGACCTTATTTACAAAAGTCCCCGGGATGTTTTTTATCTCGCGGCAGGTCAGTAAGACGAATGGCATTGAAATACAACGTAAGCCGGGCATGATGCCCGGCTTACGTTTTTCCAGAAAGTGCGTCCTCAGAAGGAGGAAACGCCGTGGCTGTTGACCAGTCCTGTCAGCTTTTCCCCTGCCTTGCACATCGGGCAGTTGTGGGAGGAGCAGCTGACATAATCGGGGAGGTTCTCCTTTACGGTGAAAACACTCTTGACCGGGAAGCCTTCACATTCATCAATCGCGGAGAAGATGGCTGAGACACCTACGGGCACACCGCTGTAATACCGGATAGCCTCGATGGCAGAACGGGCGGTATAGCCGGTGGTCAGGGAGGCTGCCAGCACCAGCACATGCTTGCCCACAATCATCGGAGCGATATTGTCCCGGAAGATCAGCTGGCTTCCGGAGGTATGTTCCGGAGTCACCACGTAAATCGTCTGGTGCGCATTCATGCTCCGGAACCCGGCCCCGGACAGTGCTGAAGCCATGCAGGCGCCAAGCACCTCCGTTCCGTCCAGGCAGAGGATGGAGTCCACGATCGTGGAATTCTTGTACATGCCGCACAATTCTTCCGCGGCAATCCGGGCTTCTGACAGCCGGTGCTTGGTCATGGTCAGGTCAATGTAATAATTGATGTGGCTGTGGCTTGTGGCAAAATGCCCGTGGGCGACGCGCAGACGTACCTTGTTCTGGTGATTCGGAATCTCAACAATCTGGATAGCCATGATTCGTTCCTCCTCCTGTATGAAATTCTGTAAAACGGTATTTCTGTAAATCTACTATAAACCTTTTCTCTCCTGAGAGCAAGTGTGCCGGCGGAACAGCCTGTCCTGATCAACAGGCAGTGATATAAATCCCGGTTTGTCTGTGCCTTTTGCTTCAGTCTTATTTAAGGACACTTGTGGTTATTCTTAAGTTGTAACTATTACGGTCTTGTACCTGCTTCGAGGATTGAAAGCTTATTGCAGCTGCAATCAATCTCGCACAAAGCGCCTGTTGGAAGGACTGTCATCGGAATACGATGAACAAAGTCAACATTTTCCAGAACAGGTGAATGGCTGTCTGTCAATTCTGTGAGTACAACATGAGTAAAAGCAAAGTATTCGGAACCTGTTTCCGGAACGATCCGGACCGGACCCGGACGGGAAAACGGCACGATGAGTGAATCGTCTCCATCGTTCCTTTTTTACGATGAATATGGTAAGATGGAATCAGTCGGGATCCGCTGCAGACAGGAGGGAAACCAATGGCTTCAACCTTGAAGGATCTTGCCCGTGAAACCGGGCTCGGACTGGCTACTCTATCCAAGTATTTCAACGGCGGCGCCGTGCGGGAAAAAAACCGGGTGCTGATTGAGGCCGCGGTCAAAAAACTCCACTATGTGCCCAACGAGGTGGCACGGAGCCTTAAAACAAAGCATTCGCGGGTCATCGGGGTTGTAATTCCCGAACTCAGCAACGCTTTCATAACGTCCATTATCTCCTCCATGGAGGATATACTGCGCAAGAAAGATTACGCGGTCATTGTCTGTGACTGCCGCAGCGATCCGAAGCGTGAAAAGGACGCGGTGGATTTTCTGCTTCACCGCCGGGTAGACGGGCTCATCAACATGGCCACCGATATGTCCGGGGCGCACCTGAAATCCGCCCTGGCCGCGAACATTCCTATTCTGCTGATCGACCGGATCATCGACAGCCTCCGGGGCAGGGTCAGCGCCGTGGTGATTGACAACGCCCACGCCGCAAGCCAGGCGGTGCGGAAGCTGATCAGCCTTGGCCACCGGCGGATCGGCATCGTGCTGGGCATTCCGAACCTGTATACCACCAACCAACGTCTGAACGGCTACCTGAATGTGCTGCGGGAGGCGGGCATTCCCCCGGAGGAGGAATACATCCGCTATGGCGACTATACCATGGACGGCAGCTACCAGGCGGTTCAGGAGCTGCTTCAGCTGAAGCGCCGCCCCACCGCCCTGTTTGTGACGAACTTTGAAATGACCCTGGGGGCTATGCTGGCCCTGCAGCATCACAACATCCGGGTTCCGGAGGATCTTTCCGTGATCGGGTTCGACAAGCTGGAACTTTTTGGTGAAATTTTTCCGAACCTGACCTTGATCCGCCAGCCCCAGGTGGGCATCGGCCGGGAGGCCGCCAACCTGATGCTGGACCTGCTGGGAAACAGGGATAATCCGACACACCGGATTGTAACCCTGTCCACTGAACTGACTGAGGGCACCTCCGTCCACGCGCCGGAATAAGCACCTCATGAGCAAAGCCGCGCCGAAGCGCGGCCTTTTTTATTCCTTTACCTGGTTGATGACGCCGCCGGATGAAAAGAAGTCCGGAATGATGCCGCAGATTACCACCTGGAAAATAAAAGGAGGCAGGTAGGTGACCGTCTGCACCATGCGCTTGTATTTCCGGTTCCGCAGTTCGTTGAGCAGCAGCGCCGGAATGATGGGTGCCGGGAAACCGAAAATCGGATCCGGCACATTGATCAGCAGGGTGTTGCGCAGCAGCCGCCAGAAGTAGCAGCCGTTGAAAAACTGATCAAAGTATTTATACCAGGGAGTTGCCCATTTGCTGCCGAAAATGTCCCGGGCCGGTCTGAAGTCCCTGCTCAGGCGCTGCCTGAATGTTCTTCCCGGGATCGCTTGCGTGGTCATGCTTTCCCGCCTTCCCTTCCTGCGTTACATAGCGTTTTTCCCTTATCCGTAACATTGCGGTTTTGAATTGTCCAGGTTGGCTGATCCGGTACCGGGGCACCGGATCAGCCAAAGATACAGGCCAGGAGAATGACTTCCGGGAAAGAAGAAATTCTTTTTCAGGGTGCCGTATCCTGTTTCTTTCCCTCCGTGCGTGTCGCCAATCTGAAACGTTACTGTTTGTGAAGGAATCATGGCACAGTTTCAGGGTTCTGTGAAGGGGCTTTTATGCATTTCTATTGCCGGTCAGCACATACTTCCACCTATTATAATTGTACGTCTAATCCCTTTAAAAAAAGGTATTCCCCTGATACGGAAAACGTGTATAATGTTTTTGGATAAGTTTTGGCTTAAAATGCGAAACGTTTTTGTTTCAGCTGTCCCCACGGAATGGGGATGGAAATTCACCGCAAAGGCAGGAGAAACCTACACTGTGTTGGGCTCTCCCGCCGGCGGCAGAGCAGCGGAGGACTGAAGCATGCATACAGGCAAAATCTACGGAACCTGTTTCCGGAACGATCCGGACCGGCCCCTGGTCTACGGGGAAATGAATCTTATCAATCCGCCCCGCCAGCGGCTCAGGGGAGAGCCGAAAAAGGAAGGCATCCCCGTTGAGCCGGTCATCGTTGGTTTTTGCGGCACGGACCACGAGCTGATGATGATGGGAAAGCGCGGGCTGCTCGGCCCGAAATTCCCGGAAGGCCAGGACCGGCTCATCAACGGCCATGAAGGTGTTGTCTGGGTGCCTTCACAGAACCGGTTCGCCATCGTGCTTATCCGGGGAGGTGACAGCATCGACCCCACCCGGTACACGGAAGACGAAAGCTACTTTGAATACGGCTGCGACCAGGCGGACGGTCTTTTCTGCGACCGGATGTATGTCAATCCGGATATGCTCCTGGAGATTCCCGACGGCCATGTCCATAACGGCCTGCTGGACCTGAGCTTCGCGAAAAAGATGGTTTTTCCGGATCCTTTTGCCTGCATGCTTTTCCAGCTGGAGCGCATGGAGGACCTGGGCTCTGCTCACCTGTTCCGCCAGACTGCCCGCCGTCTGGGCTGCGGAGAGGAGCAGGCCCGTGCCGCCGCGAAGGATGAAATTTTTGAGCGGACAGTGATCTTTGGCCTGGGAACCACCGGCATGTTCATCGGGGATATCATCCGCCGGGCCCATCCGGACGCGAAGATCGTTTTTGTCGCCCGCAGTCCGGAGGACAGTCCCAAGGTACAGTTCGCCCTGAAACAGGCCGGCGGGATCTATGTCCGCAACTGCCACGGCAAACCGGAGGAACTGGCTGCGGATATCTGCAAAGCTCTCGGCGGCAGGGCCACCGTCTTCATCGGGGTCAGCGGTTCCACCGCGGAGCATGAAATCGCGTTCACTCACCGGGTTCTCGGCTGCAACGGCCTATACAACAGCTTTTCCCTTGGACCGAAAATCACCTTTGACACCATGCCCTTCGGCTTTGAAAACCATCTGATCTTCGGTTCCATCAATTTCCGCCAGGATCACATGGAAAAAGCCATCCGGATGCTGGCACAGAGCCCCTACGACCGGATTGTGGAGCTGATCAGCCGGGACGAATTCGCCGCCGATCCCATCGGTGCCTATGAAAACCGGATCTACTGTAAAAACGCTCCGATGAAAACTGCGGTCATCTGGAATCAGGACAAAATCAATATGGAAGGCTGAGGAGGCATTCTTTCATGAAAGCGATCTGCATTACCCAACCCTTTGAAACCGAAATCCGGGATATTCCGATGCCCGTTCCGGAAGCCGGAGAAGCTCTGCTCCGGATCCTTTACTGCGGGATCTGCGGAGCGGATGTGGCCAGTTTCACCGGCAACCAGCCCTTCACCACCTATCCACGGATTCCAGGCCATGAGTTTTCCGCCCAGATTGTTTCCATTCCGGAGAACGACCGGGGCCTGAAGCCCGGGGATCTGGTTACCTGCAACCCGTATTTCAACTGCGGCACATGCTATGCCTGCCGGAAAGGCCGGGTCAATGCCTGCATGGACAACCAGACCATGGGCGTCCAGCGCGACGGTGCTTTCTGTGAATATATCCGCATGCCCCTGGAGAGGATCATTCCCGGCGGCGGGCTCAACGCCCGCCAGCTTGCCCTGATTGAACCCTTTGCCATCAGCCGTCATGCGGTCAGCCGCGGTGATATTCATCCCGGAGACCGGGTGCTGGTGGTCGGTGCCGGACCCATCGGCCTGTTTGCCCTGCTGGCTGCAAAGGCCAAAGGCGCTGAAGTGACTGTCTGCGACCTGTTGCAGGGCCGCCTGGATAAAGCGCTGCACTTTGGTGCGGACCATGTGGTCTGCTCCGGTGCAGCGGATGAATCGGAACAGCTTGCTGCCATCACCGGCGGAAACGGGTTTGATGTATGCGTGGAGGCCTGCGGCCAGTCCATCACCTTCCTGAAATGTATTGAACAGGCCTGCCACGGTGCTTCCGTCATCCTGATCGGCAACGGCAAAAAGGAAACCACTTTTCTCCATTCCATCCTCCTGAAGAAGGAACTGAATGTCTATGGCAGCCGCAACGCCTATACTGCGGATTTTGAGGCTCTGATCAGCCTGGTTTCCTCCGGCGCCGTTCCCGTCACGGATATGATCAGCGCGGAGTACGATTACACGGAGGCTGCCGCCGCCTTTGACGCCCTGTCCCATAACAACGGAAGCCTGGAAAAAGTGCTTCTTCGTTTCTCTGATCCTGCCTGACATCCGGAAGGAGGTTCCGCTCCATGATTGACGCGCATGCCCATCTCTGGCTGGAACAGAGCGGGGTTGTGGACGGCCTGCCCGTATATGCCCTGGGCGGCGGCCGCAGCCAGTTCGGCCGGGAAGTCCGCCAGATGCTGCCTCCCGCAATGACTGACGGTGTCAACAGTGCGGAGCGTTTCCTTTCCCATATGGATTTCTCCCGGGTGGGCGGAGCCGTCATCACCCAGGAGTATATCGACGGTAACCAGGACGCTTACCTCCGCGATATCCGCCGGAAATACCCGGACCGTTTCCGGGTATGCGCCCTGTATGAGGAAAACGGCGTTCCGGACACCGATGGAATGGACGGCATCAAAATCTGCGGAAGCCGTCTGAAAGATCCGGATCTGCTTCACCATTCCGCTGTCTTTGAGGCAGCCGACCGCCGCGGTCTGTTCATTGGGATCGATATGGCGGACGGCAGCCTGCAGACCGGCGCGCTGCGGGAACTGGCCATGGAGCATCCGTCTCTTCGGATCGCCATCGGCCACTTCGGCATGGTCACCCGTCCCGGATGGGAAGAGCAGATCCGCCTGGCCTGCCTTCCGAATGTATTTGTTGAATCCGGCGGGATAACCTGGCTTTTCAATGACGAGTACTATCCCTATCCGTCCGCGGTCCGGGCCATCCTCACCGCCCGGGATATCTGCGGGATGGACAAGCTGATGTGGGGATCGGATTACCCGCGCACCATGACCGCCATCACCTACCGGATGAGCTGGGATTTCATCGATAAATCCACGCTCCTGACAGACGGGGAAAAGAAAGAGTTTTTTCATGAAAATGCCGCGAAATTCTATCGTTTCGGAACACTGCCGGATCTGCCGGTGATTCATCACATGGCAGAATAAAACAAAGATTCAGTCCGGAGTCCCGGGACATTTATATCAAAAATCGGAGGAAATCAGATGAACAGTATCAACCTGGATCGCCAATGGACATTCCGGAAGGGACTGCTGGATTCAATCAGCCAGCTGAAGTCGGATCCGGGAGCCATCGTCAGCCTGCCCCATGACGGTATGATCGGCACTCCTGTCATGCCGGATGCTCCTGCCCGGTCGGATATGGGATACTTCACCGGCGGACTGACCAGCTATACGAAGATGGTGGAGATTCCCCGTGAGTGGAAGGACGGATGTGTCGGCCTGCAGATCGACGGGGCCATGATGAATGCTTCTGTGGAGATCAACGGCTGCAAAGCCGCCGTGCAGCATTACGGATATGCGCCGTTCTATGTGGATCTGACCAGCCTGGCAGAATACGGCGCCGAAAACCGGATTACGATCAATGTCAACACCAGCATGCAGCCCAATTCCCGCTGGTATACCGGTTCCGGACTGTACCGCGGCGTTAAGCTCCTGCACGGTCCGAAGGTCCATCTCGCTCCGGACGGAATCTATGCCTTTACCCGGGAAATCGCGGACGGCATTGCCTTTCTGGAGGTCCGGGCGGAGATCCGGAACGGCGGCAGCACCAACCGCCTTGCGGAGGCTGAGGCGATCCTGACGGATGAAAAAGCAGGCGTGAAAGCCGCCGGCGCAAAACAGGTCATCCAGGTCAACGCCGGAACCTGTGAAACCGCCCGGATCCGTTTTGCCGTGGAAAACCCGAAACTCTGGGACGCCGGGGAGCCAAACCTGTACCGGATCCGGGTGCAGGTACGTGATCTCGGGGAATTCCGCACCCATTTTGAGGCGGATCCTGTCCCGACCATCGATGAAGGCAGCACGCTCTTCGGTATCCGGACCATTACGGCGGATGCCCGGCGTGGATTGCGGATTAACGGAAAGGCCGTCAAACTGAAGGGCGGCTGCGTCCATCATGACAACGGGCTCCTGGGCTCTGTCTCCCTTTATGAAGCCGAAGCCCGGAAGGTAAAGAAGCTGAAAGAACTGGGATTCAATGCCATCCGGACAGCCCATAATCCGCCCTCTGCAGCGCTGGTGGAAGCCTGTGACCGGCTGGGAATGTATATCTTTGACGAGGCGTTTGACGTCTGGGGCATTGCGAAGCGCGGCGGCGATTACAGCCAGTTCTTTGCGGACTGCTGGGAGAAGGACCTGACGGCCTTTGTCCGCCGGGACCGGTCCCATCCCGCTGTGATCCTCTGGTCAACGGGAAATGAAATCCCGGAACGCGGCGGGCTGAACGAAGGTTACCTGTGGGCCGGACGTCTGGCGGATACCATCCGCCGCCTCGACGGTACCCGGCCGGTCAGCAACGGGGTCTGTTCCTTCTGGAGCGGCCTGGATGACAAGCTGGCGGAAGGGCAGAATCAGGCCCAGAACGCGGAAGGCGATGGGAATCTCCTGTGGGAGAACGGAACCGAACCTTTTGTCAACGGCCTGGACATTGTCGGATACAACTATATGGAAGGCTTGTATGAGAAGGATCATGCGCTCTATCCGGACAGAGTGATCCTCGGATCTGAAAACTTTCCAAAGGAGATCGGCTGCCACTGGCCGTTGGTGGAAGCGCTGCCGTATGTGATCGGTGAGTTCACCTGGACCGCCTGGGATTATCTGGGAGAAGCCGGAATCGGCAAAGCGGTCCGCTTTGCCGAAGATGATCCGGGCCTGCAGAAAGGCGCCTGGGCGCTGATGCCTCCGGATGGCTCTCCGTTCCCCTGGCGGACAGCAAACGATGCGGATTTTGATATCACCGGCCGGATGACGCCCCAGGGCGCGTACCGGAGCACGGTATGGGGAAATCCGGAAACCTTCCTGTATACCCGCAATCCGGAAGATTTCGGCCGGCAGGAGCTGATCACTCCCTGGGGCTTCCCGGTCCTGCTTTCCTGCTGGAATTACACCGGCCGGGAGGGAAAGCCCGTGGAGCTGGTTGTTTTTTCCGGAGCGGAGGAAGTCGAGCTCCTCGTGAACGGGGAAAACATCGGCCGCAAACCTGTTTCCCGGGACGGAGAAATGCCGGGCAGCGTCTGCTTTGAGACTGTATACCGTCCGGGCCGCGTGGAGGCCATCAGCTATACCGGCAGTGCGGAAGTCAGCCGGGCTGTGCTGGAAACCACAGGTGCCCCGGCGCGGATCCGCCTGCTCCCCGAAAAGGAGCAGATGCAGGCGGACGGACACGACCTGATTTATGTAAACATTCAGATCGAGGATGCGCAAGGCCGTGTGGTGCCCAACGCGGAAATCCATCTCTCCGCGGAAGCCGCGGGTTCGGGATGGCTCGCCGCTTTCGGCACCGGCAATCCGGTCACAGCCGAAAACTATACAGATGGAAACACCGTAAGCTGGCGCGGCCGCGCCCAGGCGGTGCTCCGTGCCGGATATGACCCCGGCAGCCTTTCACTCACGGTTTCGGCAGACGGCCTGGCGGCGGAAACCGTCCGGCTGGATGTAACCCTGTAAATCGGCCGTCCATCGGTTCCTGAATTGCAAAGCCCGGAGGCTCCTGAAAAAGAGCCGCCGGGCTTTTTTACGGTCCGGAATTGAGCCGGTACGGTATCAAACTGGAAAAAGGCAACTGAATCCGCTTATAAATTCTGTATTGGAACAGCCAAAGGTTTGTTGAGAATCAGAAACCCCGGTCAGCTTCCGCTGACCGGGGTTTCAGCATCACGGCTGTTTTCCGATATAGGCCAGGATTCCACCGTCCACATAAAGGATATGACCGTTCACAAAATTACTGGCATCAGAAGCCAGGAATACCGCCGGGCCCTGCAGGTCCTCCGGCGTTCCCCAGCGGGCTGCAGGTGTCTTGGCAATGATAAACTGATCAAAGGGATGACGGCTGCCGTCCGGCTGTTTTTCACGCAGAGGAGCAGTCTGGGGTGTCGCAATATAGCCGGGTCCGATTCCGTTGCACTGGATATTATGTTCCCCGTACTCGGAACAGATATTCCGGGTCAGCATTTTCAGTCCGCCCTTTGCTGCCGCATAGGCAGATACGGTTTCCCGGCCCAGTTCGCTCATCATGCTGCAGATATTGATGATTTTTCCGTGCCCTTTGCGGATCATGGACGGAATCACAGCCTTGGCGCAGATAAACGGTGCGTTCAGGTCCACATCAACCACCTTCCGGAATTCCTCCGCGCTCATCTCAATCATGGGAATCCGGCGGATGATGCCGGCGTTGTTCACCAGGATATCGATCACACCGATCTCCGCTTCAATCTGCTTCACCAGTGCCTGGACCGCTTCTTCGCAGGTGACGTCGCACACATATCCTTTTGCGTCAATTCCCTTTTCCGCATAGGCCTTCAGTCCCCGGTCCACCAGTTCCTGGCTGATGTCGTTGAATACAATGGAAGCACCTGCCGCGGCATATGCCTCCGCAATGGCAAACCCGATTCCGTAGCTGGCGCCTGTAATCCAGGCGATTTTCCCCTTCAGGCTGAAGCTGTTCATATCCATACGCCTGTTTCCTCCCTTATCTCAGTTCAGTGGTAGGAATGTTATCCATATCATCAAAAGCCTGGTTCTCTCCGCCCATCGCCCAGATAAATGTATAGTTGCTGGTACCGGCGCCTGCGTGTATGGACCAGGAGGGCGAGATGACCGCCTGCTCATTCTGCATCACGATGTGCCGGGTTTCCTGTCCTTCACCCATCATGTGGAATACCACATTGTCCTTCGGCACCTCAAAGTAGAAATACACTTCCATCCGGCGTTCATGGGTGTGGGCAGGCATTGTGTTCCATACACTGCCGGTTTCCAGCACCGTCATACCCATGCTCAGCTGACAGGTTTTCAGCACCGAAGGATGGATAAACTGATTGATTACCCGTTTGTTGCTGGTCGCCGCGTCGCCGCAGGGTTTCTTGGCCGCATCAGCGATCCTGATCAGCCGGTTCTCATAACTGCAGTGTGCCGGAGCAGACACGATATAAAACTTTGCAGGTTCCGCAGTGTCCGCGCTCTCGAAATACACTTCCTTCGCGCCCCGGGTCAGATACAGGCAGTCCTTGTAGCCCATCTCATATACCGTTCCGTCCGCGATCACCCTTCCGGAACCGCCCACATTAAACATGCCGCATTCCCTGCGTTCCAGGAAGTATTCCGTACCGAAGTTGTGCCAGACGTCTATTCCCTTGTCGATGGAAACCTTCTCTTTCACCGGCATCACACCCAGTGTCACCATCCGGTCCACATGACTGTAAACCGCTGTCACCTGATCCGCCTCAAACAGTTTTTCGATCAGGAACTCCTTCCGGATCTCATCAGTGGTGTAACGTTTAAAATCCTTTTGATTGCAGCTGTACCGGATATCCATGTCCTATTCCTCCGTTTTCTGTTTATTGGTTTTCGGTTCCTATCCGTCAGAATGTTTTCCATCTTTCCCTGAACCAGTGCGCAGCCATTTTCGGCCTCCGGTCCCGGGTAAACAGGCCCTTCCTGTTTCCGCCCACGCGCATGGGCCCCTGGCATGTGGCAAAGTCCGCGAAGTTCCAGGGCATCTCCCCGATCACGAAATCCCGTTCATCCAGGCATTCGCTCATAGCTTCATAATACGCCACCTGGTATTCTTCCGTAAACATTTCCGCCACAGCGCCGTGAAGTCCGGCGATCGTATCCGCGCCGTATTCGGAGAGAATAAGCGGTTTTTGCTGTTTTGCCCACCAGTCCAGTTCAATCCGGAACGCGTATTTCGCCGCTTCCAGGTCTCCCGACAGATTATACCACCCGTAGTACCGGTTAATCAGCACCACATCCATGGATTTGATAACTTTTTCCCGCTCATACCGGTTCTGGCAGCCCACAACCGTAACCGGCCTGTCCTGCGGGTCCAGCCTGTGGGCGGCTTCATACAGGGAATGCCAGTATTCATACGCCTTATCGGGCAGTGTATCCGTATCCGGTTCGTTTCCCAGGCTCCACATCACTACGCAGGGATGATTTCTGTCCCGGGCAATCATGTCCGCCAGTACCTGCAGATGATAATCCGCCAGGTTCCAGCCGTACTGTTCGCTCGCCCACATGCCCACCGCGGGAGTTTCATCCACGATCACGATGCCTTCCCGGTCACACAGCTGGTACATTTCTTCCGCATAGGGATAATGACTGGTCCGGAAACAGTTGGCATTCAGCCAGTGATAGAGGTTGATGTCCGTTACATTCAGGCAGGGATCTGTTCCCCGTCCGTGAAAAGGGCTGTCCTCATGCTTGCACGGGCCATGGAAGCGGAAGGGTTTCCCGTTGATCAGGAAGCGGGTTCCTTCCACCCGTACCTCCCGGATGCCAAAGGCCTGCTCATACAGGTCCTCACCATAGGTGATCCTGGCAGTATACAGGTATGGTATCCCCGGCCAGGGTTCCCACAGGCAGGGCTGTGAAATATGCAGAGTTCCTTCCCGGCCCTCTCCCTGCGCAGCACATCGTTCCTCCGCATCCAGGATTTCTACGCGGATCGTATCTTCCGGTCCGGCAGTTTCCACACTGTACCGCACATCGCCATTCAGGGAGGGCACCAGCGTAATGTCCCGGATGAATGACCGTGGTGTCGCGATAAGCCTTACCGGCCGCTGGATGCCGGTGTAATTGAAAAAGTCAAAAGCCGGACGATTGACTCCCCGCTCCTCCTGCAGTTTTTTACCAGCTTCCACAGCCGGTATGCCCGGGTTGTCGGATCCGAAAAAAGCTGTCTCACCCTCTGTGCCGATTGGCAGGGTGTTATGGTTGATCCTGTTGTCCGTTTCCACTGTCAGTTCGGCGGTTTCACCTGCTTCCATCAGGCCGTTCAGTTCCACCTCAAACGGCAGGAATCCTCCCCGGTGTGCCGCAATCTCCCGCCCGTTCAGCATAATCCGTGCACTGTGCGCCACAGCGTCAAAGCGAAGGCAGAAACGGAATCCCTTCCAGGCTGCGGGAACAGTGATCTTCCGGCGGTATTCCGTTATTCCGGCATAGTTTCGGAATCTGGGATCCGGATTCTGGTCATTATAGGAGGCAGGCACCGCTATCGGCTGCCAGCTCTCGTCTTCCTGAAAGCGGAAATCCCATATGCCGCCCAGATCTGTCATCATCCGTGACGCGTTATTCTGCGGATACAGAGTGCTCATTTTTTCTCCGTCCTTTCGGTTTCAGCTCCACAGCTCCGGGTCTTTACCGCAGAGCTTCATCAGTGCCTCCACCAGGAAATAGTCGCCGTACACAATGTTTGTATTCCGTCCGGCACCGTCATCATGGTAGCTTGCCGTGCAGCGTGTGAGGATGCCGCAGCGTCCCTTTCCCCAGTCCGCGCAGTGCTCCAGCATCCCGTCAACCAGCCGTTCCGCCTGGTGCCGCCAGGTATCTTCGCCGGTCTGTGCTGCCAGCTCCTGCAATCCGCAGGCTGCGATCGCACCGGCAATGTTGTCAATCCGTTCATCTTCCGGAGGCTGGCAGAAGTCACAGTCCGTAAGGCCGTCCTCCCGGATATGCGCCGTGAAATTCCCGGCGATTCTCTTCGCCGCTTCCGTATACTTTTCTTCCCTCAGGTGCCGCCCGGCCAGGGCAAATCCATACAGGCCCCATGCCTGTCCTCTGCTCCACTGGCTGCCCAGGGCATAACCCTGCCCGGCGTGTTCCCGGATTCTTTTTCCGCTTTCCGGGTCAAATTCGATGATATGGCTTACCGATCCGTCTTCCCGCAGGAATTCCCGCAGGGTTGTATCTGCATGGATCCCGGCTGTCTGCCTGAACCGCGGATCATCCGTGTCCCGGCTGGCGCGGTATAACAGGTTCAGGTTCATCATGCAGTCAATGATGGCATATCCTTTGCGGTCGGGCTCATTCCACGCCCGGATGAATCCCGCCGGGTTAAAGCGGCCCATCAGCAGGGAAGCCGCATGAAGCGTATCCGTTTCCGCCTGCGGGTCTCCCGTCAGTTTGGCGTCTGCTCCGCAGGACAGCAGGTACATGAATCCCACGTCATGATTCAGCAGCCGGAAGGAGCGGAACTCCTCCGTCAGCAGCTTTTCAGCCCGGCGCGCTTCCTGCCGGAAGAAACCGTCTCCCGTCAGCACCCACAGCTGCCACATCAGCCCCGGCCAGAATCCGCCCGTCCACCAGCTGTTTCCGTCATAGGGACTGGTGATCCATTTCCCGTCTGCACTCTGGTAGGGAATGATCCCTGCTTCAGCAGCTGTTTCCGCGGTTCTCCTGTATTTTCCGGCGATCCGGCTCAGTGCTTCTTCATAACGATCCTGCAAGTTTCTTTACCTCCTCGGGTATTCTGTCCGGCAGATTGTTCCCGGAATCTGCGTACACCGCGCACAGAAGTATATGCTCTCCCGGCTCCAGCCGGCTGTGCAGTGTCGGCAGCACACACCTCGGTTCCATCAGGTTTGTATTGGGTTCGGTCGCGATAACCTCCCCGCTGGTATAGCCTTTCAGGGCACAGATCACGCTCGTTCCCCGTTCGCCGGCAGCAGCCGCGCGGCATTCATTCGCTTCAGTTTGCGTGCAGACCCGGTCACAGGGTCTTGCTCCCGCCCAATCCCTCGGAATGGAAAACGCGCCTTCCGCCGCCTCCAGAGGCACGGTTGTCCGGATCACGTGCTTCCTGACGTGCCACATCCCCTTCGGGGCAATCACCGTATCAATCGTTACCCCGTTCATCGGGCTCCAGGTGAAGGATACCCGGTCTTCCGCCAGCCGGTACTGAGTACAGCCGCTGCGTACATGCCACAGATCCCGGCCTACAGCCCGCACCGCCAGCATGCTGTCATACGCGCCCCGGTTCAGTGCGGAATCCTCCTTGGCCACAGAGAATGCGAACTGAGTTGAATAAGCGAACTTTTCGTATTTCTCATCCTCGTGCATGTGTTCCCAGGCATGGTTGCCCGCCGTATAAGCCACTACCTGCCGGTTCTCCGGATCGCGGGTCAGCAGCAGCCGGACCTGTTCGTCCAGGAAGCTTTCCGGCGGCATGTACTCTTTTTCTTCCGCCTGCCAGAAGGGATGATCCTCCGGCATTGCCAGGATCCAGAAGGTTTTCAGTCCCCAGTAGGGGGATCCCTGCGCGTTGTAGCCTTCCGCAGCGCACAGGTTCGGATATCCGTATCCCACGGTCAGTGCGCCGCCCCGGTCAAAGATCGGCCGGTTCAGCCAGAACCGCAGGTTGTTCAGCAGCAGGTGTTTCATCTGTCCGATGTCCGGCGCATTGCATTCCACGCCGGCAAACGTTGCCGCCGCCCAGAAAGAACTCTGGCAGAAACGGTAGGTCAGGCTGCGCCCGTAAGGCAGGCCCCTTCCCTCCTTGTCAAACCAGCAGGCAAAGCGCGGTGCGATCAGTGCAGCCCTTTCCCGGATCCTCCGGCATCTTTCGGGTTCGTTTCCTTCCATAACCGCGGCATACAGCAGGCTGTAAAAATGGAAACCCCACAGCGTGTAATAGTCCCGTTTGGTCGGATAGTCAAAATACCAGCCGTCCGCTGTATAATGGCTTTCCATCATGTCCATGTCTTCCTGCATCCGGACTTCATCCACCGGCAGTCCGTTTTTCAGGAAGCCGATGTTCACCAGGATCCGGAAAAACCGCCAGTTGTTTTTCGGCATGTCATACAGGTTGATCTGATTCAGCCAGTCATACAGATGCTGCCGCTGTCTTTCGTTCAGCGGGTGCCAGAAGGATTCGGGCACAAAGCACAAGCCGCATCCGATGACCGCCATTTCCACCATTCGCTGATCATAGTCACGGATGTCTCCCCAATACTCCTCATGTTCCGGATCCGTTCCATGGATCATTCCTTCCTGCCACAGCGGCCAGAGGGCTTCGGCTTCCGGGCACCTGCCCATCAGCATCGGAACCAGTGCCCACAGTGCCCGGCTCCAGCATTCCATACCGGATACGTCTTCAGCGTAATGGGCGGATCCGTTTCCGACATAGATGCGGGCTTTCCCCGGCGTCATGCAGGATGTCAGGGGCTGCAGGATTGCCGCTGCCGCCCTCACGAGGTCCTGCCGCGTACGCAGGGATCCGGTCATACCGCTCATTCTTTATGCCTCCCGATCTGCTTTCACAAACTCAAATATCATTCGGAAGCGATCCAGTTTACCGCTTTTCAGCCTGACCCGCCACAGGCTTCCCTGCCAGCTGCGGGCCATACGCGGATCTTCCACCGGTTTCTCCTCCGCGGTAAATGCCAGTTCCTCCGGGCAGCGGATCATCAGGTTTCCGGCCCTGATCCGCCCGTTTTCCCACACAGGCTTCCGGCGCAGCAGGAATATCCATGTGATCTCCTGCCCGTTCTGAAGGGTCCCTTCATCCGTCAGCCGCAATCCCTTCTCCGCCAGTGAAAAGCTGCGTTTCAGTTCCCGGATCCCGGCTGTCTCGTCATAAGCAGCTTCCAGGTTCATTTCCAGCCCGTCCGGTGTCATGTGCACCTTCTGTGCCGCATGCTCTGAGCCTTCCCGTTGTTCATGCCCGCCGATGATCGGCAGGTTGTGCCATTCTGCCCTGACGTTCCACAGTGTATATCGCTCCGCCGAGAAGGTTTTGGCGGTATAGACCATATTGCCCGCATCCACAACCGCCGGTTCCCCTTCCAGGAACAGGATAAATGAGCCGGTATCATTATGGTTGTGGCTTTCACCGTTGTGTCCGCCCTTACAGGCGAGCGTCCAGCCGCCGCGGCGGATCATCCGCAGCTGCAGATCCGGCAAATACAGATCCCCGGCATTCAGGAATTCCGGTTTCGGTTCCCCTGCCGGCGCGTGAAAAATCAGATCAAGGGCCCGTGTCAGGTGCGGTACATCATTCAGCTGATCCGCAACGGTTCCCCGCATCCGCGTCCCCAGCGCGGTCAGGGCTGGATCATTCAGCATCCGTCCTGCTGTTTCCATCCGTTCTCCGCTGATGAACGGGCGTGCGTCGCAGTCTGCGAAGTTGGCAAACCATCCGTTTCCCATCTCCACCGTCAGCGGGAATCGCAGGATATTCCGGATCTTTTCATTATCCCGGAAGGTCATCCGGCCTCCCGTAACAGTTTCCAGCAGTATCAGGCAGTCCAGCAGCGCGCCGCCTGCCATATTCCAGTAGCCCGCGCCCTCGTCGCATCCGCCGTCATCCGGCAGGATCGCGATATACCGGTCCAGCATTTCACATGCGCGGGTCAGCAAAACCGCAAGCTCCCCTGCAGGCATCGGGTCCAGCGCCGCGCACACCATAATGTTGGACAGGATCCATGGTGTCCAGTTGTTCAGGTCTTTCCGTCGGATCCCCATCCACCAGAAATCATCCGTCTTCATAAACGGGCGCAGGATCCGCCTTCTGATCTCTTCTGTGATCCGTTTCCGGATCATTGGGGAAACCGCGTCCAGCCGCTGCCCCAGCAGAGAAGCTGTCAAAGCCAGGATCATCCCGGTCTGGGCACTGAACAGATCAATATAAGGCTTTCTGACGTCCGGCAGCGGATACTCCGCAGCCTTCGGCGCTCCCGGAATCGGATTCACGTTATGCGCGCTGATCACCCAGCTGCTTTCTTCACACAGGAGCCAGATTCCGTCCACAACGTCATCCGTTTCCGCATCCGGAAACACGCAGCAGTTCAGTATCGAGGCACACAGCTTCCGCCGGCGGGTGAAGTAGCCCTTTTCATCCGCCTGCCGGTCACCGTTCCGGACAAAGGCCAGGAATCCTGTCGCGGTACGCAGCGGATAAGGTGCCGCCGCGTATTCCTCCGCCATTTTCCGGATCTCCTGCCTGTATACTTCCGGGATTTTCTCCCATGCCTGCCGGTTTTCAGCCGGCGGATACAGCTTGCGCGTTCCGCCCTTCAGCAGTTCGCGCATCGGATGCTCCCGCAAGAAAGCTGTCAGCATTTTCTCCTCCCGGGTCAGCCCTTCAGTCCTGATGTGGCGATCCCTTCAATGAAATACCGCTGCAGGCACAGGAAAACCACCGATACCGGCAGCAGCGAGCACAGTGAAGCCGCCATGATCAGGTGATAATCACTGGAGTTTTCCTGGATAAAGCGCCGCAGACCCACCTGCACGGTTTTGTTGATGTCCCGGGTCAGGTAAATCATCGGCCCCATGTAGTCGTTCCAGGTATTCACAAACGTGAAAATAACCAGCGTCGCGATAGCCGCCTTGGAAAGCGGCAGCATAATCCGCGCCCAGATACCGTATTCGCTCAGTCCGTCCAGCCGTGCCGCCTCGCACAGTTCAGTGGGGATGGAGCGGTAGAACTGCCGCATCAGGAATACGCCGAACGCGGAGAATGCCTGCAGCACAACCATAGCCCACAGTGTATCATACAATCCTATGGACCGCATCATAATAAACTGGGGCAGCATATAGGCCTGCCACGGTACCGCGATCGTGCCGATATAGCAGAGAAACAGTACATCCCTCCCGCGGAAATTCAGCTTCGCGAACGCGTAAGCCGCGAAGGAGGATGTCAGCGTCTGGAGAAGGGTAACCACAATGGCGATAAACGCCGTGTTTTTGAAATAGGTCACCAGCGGCACCTTCTGCCAGATCAGGGAGTAGTTTTCCCAGTGGAAGTTCTCAGGAATCCAGCGCATCGGGAAAGCAAACACTTCCCGGTCAAGCTTCAGCGAGGAGGAGATCATCCACACAAAGGGAATCAGTGTAAATACAGTCAGCAGAATCAGCAGGATCCAGAGAATGCTTCTCAGGATTCTGTGCAGGGCCGGGTTTTCCTTCCGGATTCCCCTGCTGTGAACAGCCGTTTCCATGATTTATCTCCTCCTTTCTCAGTCGTTTGAGAATTTCTTCTCTGAACCGAACTGGATAATCGTCACCAGCAGCACGATCACCAGCAGCACCATGGAGATCGCGCTGGCCTGTCCATAACGGACTTTGATGAACGCCTCATCGTAGATATAGGTGACCAGCATCTTGGTGGCTCTCCCGGGTCCGCCGTCTGTCATGATAGCTACCACATCATAAATCTTGAAGCAGGAGATCACCATCATCACGGAAACAAAGAAAGTGGTGGGCTTCAGCTGCGGCAGCGTCACATGCCAGAACTGCTGCCACTTGTTTGCGCCGTCCACCGTGGCTGCTTCCATCAGCTCCCGCGGAATCCCCTGCAGGGCGGCCAGGTAAAGAACCATATAGTAGCCCATGTTCCGCCAGACGCTCACCAGGATGATGGACCAGATGGCCATCGTGCTGTCTGCAGTCCATCCTTTGTTGAAGTTGATCCCCATTGCCATGATGATCTGGTTCACAGGGCCGTCCTTCATCAGCATGAAGGACCAGCAGACGCAGATTGCCACCATCGATGAAACATAGGGAAAGAAGAAAACCGTCCGGAAGAATACCGCACCCCTGATCTTATTCAGCAACAGGGCCAGTGCCAGTGCGCAGACAATCGTCAGCGGCACGGTGACCACGGTGTAATACACCGTGTTTTTCAGTGCGATGCCCAGGTCTGCGCGGTTGAAGAAGTAGCTGATTCCCTTCTCCGCGACCTTTTTCGCGGCGAAGATCGTGGCATAATTGTCCAATCCGACAAACTTCAGTTTGGAGATATCTCCGCCGTTCCACTCAAACAGTGACAGGGCTATGGCGCAGATCACCGGCACCAGCGTAAAGACTGCAAAACCGATAAAGTTGGGCGCCAGGAAAGAATATGCCACCAGCGTATTCTTCCTTTCCATCCTGCCCATCCTGTACCGGGCTTTTCTCACTTCCGACTGGCTCATGTATCATCTTTTCCTTTCCCGTGTTCTGAAAAAAGCAGGGAAGGCAAGCAGCCTTCCCTGCCTGGGGGTTATATCTGATCAGGGATTATTCGAACAGTTCAGCCACGCGCTCATTCATCTCTTCAACGCCCTCTTCGGGGGTGATTTCACGGGCCATGATCATGCTGTGTTCTTCATTCACGATCGTCTTGATATCAGCGACTTTCTCAGCCACCGGCCATTCCATAGCCACGGCAGCGGGCAGCAGCGCAGCCTTGCTGGTTTCGTCAGCCGGGAATCCCGCGACGGAAGACATGCTGGCAGCCACTTCTTCGGAAACCCAGGCGGGACGTGCGCCGACAGAAGCTGTAGCCTTGGCGCCTTCCTCGCCGCCCAGCCAGGAGATGTACTCCCAGGCCAGATCCTTCTTCTCGGACTTCGCGTTGATCATCGCGCCGGTCAGGTTGCCGAAGGAAGAACCCGCGGCCACGCCTTCCGCGTGCGGAACAGCGGTGATGCCCCAGTTGAAGTTGCAGGTACCGTCATTGTTGTAGCCGATCAGCGTGGAAACATACCAGTAGCCCATGGGCATCATGGCAATATTTCCGTTGGCGAAAGCAGCGGAGTAGTGCAGGCCGGAAGCCTTCAGGTCAGCAAAGCTCATGCAGGCGCCGTAGTCTTCCAGATCCTGGTACAGCTTGTAGAAGTAAAGCAGGTCATCATAATTCTTGTCGGCAAGCGTATTCACGCCGTCGCACACCGCCCAGTTCGCCACGGCGGACAGCCAGGTGTGATAATGGGTTCCGTAGATGCCCTTGTCCTTGTCGGTCATCTTCTTGGCCAGCTCAGCATACTGATCCCAGGTCATATCATTGGTGGGCAGCTCTACACCGGCAGCCTCAAACAGATCCTTGTTGTAGAACAGCACCCAGAAGTCGCTGCGGAACGGGATGGCATACTGCACGCCGTCCACGGCATAGTTCTTTTCGGTTCCCACGAATCCGGACATGTCATAGCCGGTGGTGTCCAGCGGGGCCGCGAAGCCCTGGGCCTGCCAGTTGATCAGGTTGTCAATCTCCTTGATCATGAACACATCGCTCGTGTCTCCGCCTTCCAGCATGGTGGTGGTCTTCACAGCGTAGTCCTGGGAAGCGACATCCACATACTCAATGGTAACGCCGGGATGGGATTCTTCAAAAGCTGTCTTTTGGGCATCCAGATAGGGGGTAGTGGTGGCATCCCAGGTCACCACGGTCAGCACCTGGTCTTCGGCCAGGGCGGGCACCGCCAGCAGTGAAAGCATCATCATCGCAGCCAGCAGCACAGACAGGATCTTCTTCATGTATGGTTCCTCCTCTATAGCATTTGTCCGGGAAATGTTACCGGTTACACGACGGAAGGTTCATAAATAGCATGTTCCTGTGCCGTATTGCCGCATCTTTCCCTGTATTTGTCTTTATTCTATTGTTTGCCGCCCTTTTTGTCAAGCATTTCTCCAAAAGTTTTTCTTCGAAACGCTGACAAAAATAATGTTATCGGTAACATTTTCTCTTGTTTTTTTCATTCCGCCGTGCTATAGTATCCGCAGAAAAAGGCACGTCAGGAGAGATACTGCCATGAACCGAAAAGCCACGATCTATGATATTGCCCGGGAAGCCGGTGTTTCCACTGCCACTGTTACCCGCGTTGTCCGCCGGGATCCCCATGTAAAGGAAGCAACCCGTCTGAAGGTGCAGCAGATCATCGACGCCCATGCTTATACACCCAGCGTCTCCGCCCAGAACCTGGAGGGCGGCGGCAGCCGTACCCTGGCCGTGGTGCTTCCCGTGGTGTCCAACCTGTATTTCAACCGGATCTTTGATGCGGCTTACTGGGAGGCCGAAAAAAACGGATGCAGTGTCCGTCTCTTCCAGACCATGGAAAACCAGGCTATTTCTCCTGAAATTGTCAGTGAACTGCTCCGCTGCCGCATGGACGGCGTTCTCTTTGCGGGAAGCATCTGGTCCGCGGACCGGGATGACCTGAACAGCGCCCTGCAGAAGCTCGGCCGCTATATGCCGGTTGCGACCATCTGCCCTGATGATGTTTCATTGGAATGCATCTGCATCCAGAGCGATCTGGTCAACTGTTCCCGGCTTCCCATCCGTCATCTTCACACGCTGGGCCACCGGCGCATTGCCTTTCTGGGCGGTTCCATGCACAGCCGGGACACCTCCCGCCGGGGTGTGGGCTTCCTGGAGCAGCTTCGTCTGATGGATCTTCCGGACGATCCCGCCTATCATGTGGACGCCGGTTATGATATGGAAAGCGGCGAACGCGCTGTCCTACGGATGCTCTCCGGTCTCGATCGCAGCCGCTGGCCAAGCGCCATCGTAACCTTCAACGACCTGGTGGCTCTCGGCGTTATGAAACAGCTGAAAAAAATGGGGCTGAAGCTTCCCGATGATATGGCGATCATCGGCTGTGACAATCAGTTCTTCTGTGCCTATACGGATCCTTCCCTGACCTCGGTGGATCTTCACCCGGAGGAAATGGCCCGGAGCGCTGTACGGGAACTGCTGCTCGCCCGTGAATCCACTTCCAGTTCCTTTGCCATGGTTCGGGAAGCCACGCTCGTTGTCCGTGAAAGCTGCGGCGCGCAGCTGGGGTTCCGCAAACTGTAATTCCGGAGGAAAAAAGAAATGATTACGATTCTCGTTCAGGCTGCTGACGGCACAATCCTCGCTTCCTCTGAGCATCCGGAGGAAGCCTTCCTCTCCGTGGACCGTGTTTATCAGCCCGGCGATATCATCCGCATCGCCGGCGGCAGGCATCTGAGGGTACAGATGGATCAGGCGCTTCCTTCCGGGGAAGTCTGGCTTCCTGATGGAAAGATGACCTGGCCCGTTCCCTCCGGAGAGCACCGTCTGGCATACGCCCCGGGGCTCTTCGAAGCACCCCGGCATATCATTACCGCATCCTCAGTCCCGGATGATACGCTCCGGCTGGTTCGGAATGTTGCCTGCAATCCTGCCGATCTGCGGGGCGATACTGATTTCTACCCTCATTGCACCGCCAATGTGGAAACCCGGAATGAAGCCTGTTTCTGCGCCCGTAACGTCATTGACGGACTCCGTCTGAATACGTTCCATGGAGAATGGCCGTTCCAGAGCTGGGGGATCGGCGCCCGGGAGGACGCCTGGTGCCTGCTGGATCTCGGCCGCCCGGTCATCGCGGAAAAAATGGCGCTGACCCTTCGGGCGGATTTTCCGCATGACGCTTACTGGACCGCAGGCCATGTGGTTCTGTCAGACGGAAGCGATCTGTCCTTTACCCTGCAGAAAACCGGCGACCGCCAGTGGGTTGACCTGGGAAAGCGAACCGTCCGCTGGCTTCGTCTGGAACGGCTGATCAAGAGCGACGATCCTTCCGCCTTCCCTGCCCTGACACAGCTTGAGCTTTACGGTTCAGAGGCGCACGAACCATAAGCCCTTCGTTCCGCCTGTAAGCTCATTGCCGCCACCGGGTTCGGGCAATCGCAAATTTGCCAAAAACAGGAAATCCGGCTGCAAAAACAGCCGGTTTTTATTGCCCGGAAGCCGCCTGGTGTGGTAATATGTTATATCATAAACAGACAATTCAATCCGTCTGTATATCTTGTTTTGAAGCAACCGGAGGTATGTTATGGTTCTTGACTGGGTAACTTTTGGAGAGCCGCTCACTTTCTGGCAAATGGTTCTCAGAATCGTGGCCGCGGTCATCTTCGGAGCCATTATCGGCGTTGAGCGGGAAATGAAAAACAGGCCGGCAGGCATGCGGACCCATGTGCTGGTCTGCCTGGGCGCTGCCCTCATCGGTCTGGTGGAACAGCAGACCATCGCCCATGTGGTGGCGCTTGGCTCATCTCATATCAGTGTCAGCGTAGGCCGTCTGACAGCGCAGATTGTATCGGGCGTCGGTTTCCTGGGCGCCGGAACGATCATCATCGCCGACCGCCGGATCTCCGGCCTGACCACCGCGGCATCCCTGTGGTGCGCTGCCTGCCTGGGTCTGGCTGTTGGCTCCGGATTCACCACCATGGCGCTGGTGGCCTGCCTGTTGGTCATGGGCGTGCTGAAGATGATGCAGCAGATCGTGCACGTGAATACCTACAAGCGGCTTGAAATCCAGTTTATCCACCGGAACGAGACGCTGAAATACATCCGGGATACGTTTGAACGGATGGAAGTCAAGATTCTTGACCAGGATTTCCATGCGGACAACACACAGGACGGACAGAACATCTATACGAACGTCTACACGCTGTCCATGCCCGGCAAGACTGAATACCAGGATCTGATTACCATTCTTTCCGAGCATCCGAACATCAGGACTGTCAGGACCCGGAACGTGTAAGCAAAAACCGGAAGCATATGCTCTTCATTTCAGAATATGAATTCGTCCTGCATTGACCTGAAATTTCATCCCCGGGCATACCTGCCCGGGGACGTTTTTTACCCTTCGATCAGTACGTCACAGATCCATTCCGGATTCGGTTCTGCCATGATTCCTTCCTTCACAGCCAGCTTTGCCGCCACCTCATAGAAGGAAAAGATGAGGCTCCGGCACACCCGTTTCATATCGTCCTGCAGGTGCTCAGGAAACAGTTTCCGGTATCCCTTCACAAACTGCCTCACGCATTCGGCATACCGCCCGGCCACAGGATCGAAGCATTCCTTCGCCGCCGCGTCCAGCGCCGCCTTCTGCTGCCGGCTGAAAACCGGAACCGCAAGGCTGAAGCTTCCATCCTCATTGCGCTTTACAAACTCCTTCCGGACCGCCTGCGTCATCCATTCCTTCTCGCAGGAAGCCTGCGGATCCAGCAGCGACCAGCAGGCCCTGATCTCATCCTGTTTCATCATTTCCCTGAAGCCAAGGCTCTTCATCCAGTACACCCGGTGCTCATAGGGAACGCCGTCCCGTAAGGGACAGCACACCTGCCGGGTCATGTGAATCCTGTCGTCCGTGGTTTCCCGGCTCCCCAGGTATCTCCAGCAGAAGCCGTCGTAGTTCATCGGAATCGGCGGATATTCCATCTGTCCGTATTCCCTTTCGATATAATCGAAAGCCATTGCGCCGCACAGATACTGCAGTTCCCCGTCCGTCCTGCCGGCCCGGTCAAAGGGAATTTCCCGGATTCGTTCAAAGAAGGCTTGCATCGCCCGCATCATCTCATCCCGGACAGGTTCCAGCGCTGCCTCTCCGTTTTCCCGGCAGTATTCCGCGTGGATGTCCGTCCAGATCACGAAGTCCGTCCGGTACCTTCCCTTCCGCGTTTCCGTCAGCGCACCCCGCTTCAGCAGATCCTTCACCCGGTCTTCCACATAGTAGGCCGGAACCCCGCATGTTTTTGCCAGCTCCTCCGTGTCCTTCGCCGCTTCATAGCACTGCCACAGGATATTCTGCGCAAGCGCATCCTCAATAAATTCCGTAGGGAACGGTATCCGGTCGCCGTATTCTCCCGATCCATAAATATCTATGCGCATTTCAACCGGTTTCAGTGCGCTTTCTTCCATGTCCTGACACTCCTTTCCAAGCCGTTTCCTTGCTTCCGAAAGCCGCCATGTCACGGTTCCTTCCGGAAGCTTCAGCTTATCCGCGATTTCTTTTGTTGAAAGGCCGTCATAGTAATGGAGCATGATAATATCCCGGTAGGAGCAGGAAAGCATGGCGATCTTTTCCCGCAGCTTTCCGTACAGTTCTTCATTCTCATCCGGTATTTCAGCTTCCGTAAGCAGGTTTTCCGGCACATCGTAAAGGAAAAGGGCGCGCTCCTTCCCCTTACGCCGCCGGAATGCTTTCGCGCAGTTCGAGGCAACGCCCCACAGCCAGGGTTCAAACCGGCTTTCGTCCCGAAGGCGGGCCAGTCCGGCAACTGCCTGGTAAATGATCTCCTGCGCCAGTTCCTCTGCTTCTTCTTCGAAGAACGTTCTGCCGCGGGCCCATGCGCAGATCCGTTCCAGGTAGTTTTCCAGCATCTCCGCCTGCATCCCGTTCTCCTCCTTTCGAGCCTTTCACCTGTAAAGTGTCTGTTTTTTCCTTTTCATTGGGTCAGCCGTCAAGTTTTTATGCTATTATACATCAAAACCCCGGCTGCCATGAACTATGCCCGCTGTATTTTCCCGCCGCCGTCCGGCCTGTTTTTCCTTTTCTTCTTCAGTCGCGCGTGATAGAATGATAAAGCAGCAAACAAACAGATAAATACCGCACGGAGGATTTTCATGCAGAAACTGTATACACCCGCCGGAGAAGCCCTGCGCGGTGTTCCCTGGAATGCCTACCCGCGGCCGCAGATGGTCCGGAAGGATTGGCTGTGTCTGAACGGGGAATGGGATTTTGCTTATGCCGGAGCCAAAGCAGTGATCCGGGTTCCCTTCTGTCCGGAAAGCCTGCTTTCCGGCCTGGATCTGAAGATGGAATATGGCCGGGAAATGGTTTATTCCCGGCGCTTCATCCTGCCGGAAGAATGGCAGGGTAAGCGGATCCTTCTCCACTTCGGCGCGGTCAGCCGGAAAGCGCTTGTCCGTGTCAATGGAACGGAAGCAGTTTCCAGTGAAGAAAGCTATTTCCCCTTCTGCGCAGATATTACGGATCTGGTTCATCCCGGAGAAAACGAAATCTCCGTTACAGCTGTCAATGACCTATCCCGCCGTCATCCCTGGGGCAAACAGAAGGAAAAGCGCGGCGGCATGTGGTACACTCCTGTTTCCGGAATCTGGCAGACTGTCTGGCTGGAGCCGGTCCCCCGGGAGTATATCCGGTCCCTGGCAGTTCATACCGGCCCGGATTACGCTGACATCACCGTGGAAGGCGCCGGCGACGGAACCATTGTGCTGGACGGTGCTGAATACCGCCTGGCCGGGGGATATGCCCGGATCGAAATAAAGGATCCGGTCTTATGGTCTCCGGAAAACCCGCACCTGTACCGGTTCTCGTTGAACGCCGGAGAGGATCATGTGGAATCCTACTTTGCCCTGCGGACCCTCTCCATTGAACAGGCAGACGGAAAACCCCGTCTGTGTCTCAACGGAAAGCCGTACTTTTTCCACGGCCTGCTGGACCAGGGATACTGGAGCGACGGCCTGTACACACCTGCGTCACCGGACTGCTATGAGGCGGATATCCTGGCCATGAAAGCCCTCGGCTTCAATATGCTGCGGAAGCATATCAAGATTGAGCCGGAACAGTTCTACTATGACTGTGACAGGCTCGGCATGGTCGTGTTCCAGGATATGGTGAACTGCGGGGAATACCGCTTTCTCCGGGACACGATCCTGCCGGGAGCCGGATTCCAGTCCAGGAAGGATTCCCGGTTAAACAGGGATCCGGCTGCCCGGAAAAACTTCCTGGATGCGATGAAGGCCACCGTAAAGCTGCTTCGGAACCATCCCTGCATCTGCCTGTGGACCATCTTCAACGAGGGCTGGGGCCAGTTCTGCGCGGATGACGCGTATCGCAGGCTGAAAGCGCTGGATGATACCCGTTTCATCGACAGTACCTCCGGCTGGTTTGCCCGGGAAGAGAGTGACGTGGAAAGCCTGCATATCTATTTCCGGAAACTGAAGACCGGCAGGCGGGACCGCCCTCAGTTCCTGTCGGAATTCGGCGGCTGGTCCCTGAAGTTCCCGGAGCACAGCTATAACCTGGATAAGACCTACGGATACAAGAAATACACGGACCGGGAAACCTTTGTCCGCGACCTGAAGGCCCTGTACCTGGAGCAGGTGCTTCCCCTGATCCCGCAGGGGCTGTGCGCCGCCGTTTATACGCAGGTTTCAGATGTTGAGGATGAGACCAACGGTCTCCTGACCTTCGACCGGAAGGCAGCCAAAGTCACCCCGGAAGAGTTCCGCGGCGTATCCGAAAAGCTGTTCCGGGCGCTTCAGCCTGAAATACCTGACCGATGATCCGGAGAATGCGAGGAAACAGTATGAGAAAGAACCGTAAATTCTGGGCAGCCCTGATCATTTTCTCCCTGACCGGCCAGATCGCCTGGGTTGTGGAGAACATGTACTTTAACGTGTTCATCTACAAAATGTTCCGGGCATCGGCCTCGGATATCGCCCTGATGGTCACCGCCAGCGCCGTTGCCGCCACCCTGACCACCATCCTGATGGGTGCCCTGTCCGACAGAATCGGGAAGCGGAAGATCTTTATGTGCGCCGGGTATATTGCCTGGGGCATCTCCATTATCTCCTTCGCCCTCATCCGGGCGGATGTGATCTCTTCCCTGTTCGGGGCGGTCACCGGCGCCGCCTCCGTCGGCATCACCCTGGTGATCATCATGGACTGCGTCATGACCTTCTTCGGCTCCACCGCCAATGACGCGGCATACAACGCCTGGCTGACCGATTCCACGGACACCGGCAACCGCGGTGCTGCCGAGGGAATCAATTCCATGATGCCCCTGATCTCGATCCTGGTCGTATTCGGCGGATTCATGGGCTTTGACCTGGACCGTGCCTCCAGCTGGACAACCATCTACTGCATCATCGGCGGGCTGGTGCTGCTGATCGGCATCCTGGGATTCTTCCTCGTGGAAGAGCCTGCTGTTCCCAGTCCCGACAGCCTCGGCTATTTCCCCACCATCCTGTACGGGTTCCGTCCGGATGTGATCCGGAAAAACGTGAGCCTCTACCTGTCCATGGCCGCCTTCATCGTGTTCAATACCGCCATCCAGGTTTACATGCCCTACCTGATCATCTACTATGAGCAGACCCTGGGCATGGCGGATTATGTGCTGATCATGGCGCCTGCCATTATCCTGGCAGCAGTAGTCACCTTCTTCTACGGCCGCCTGGTGGATCGTTTCGGATTCCGGAAGACCGTCCTGCCGGCCATGTTCCTGCTGATGCTGGGCTTTATCCTGCTTTACCTGGTACCCTCCAGGATCCCGGCGGAAGGCCTGTCCATGAAGATCCCCGTGTTTATCGGTTCCCTCCTGATGATGTCCGGCTACCTGAGCGGCATGGCTGCCTTCGGCACACAGCTGCGCAACTATACCCCGGAACATATGGCCGGCCGTTTTCAGGGGCTTCGGATCCTCTCCCAGGTCCTGATCCCCGGGATCATCGGCCCGCAGATCGGCGCCTGGGTGCTTCGGGATGCCCCGACTGTTGCCAACAGCGACGGCACCGTATCCTTCCTGCCCAGCGCGGATATCTTCCTGGCCGCCCTGATCGTCCTGGCGGTCGTCGTCATCGCCCTGATCATCCGCCTGCTGCGGACAAAAGGGCAGAACGCATAATTTTACAGCCCCCCTTCTTCACCGGAATTCCCGCCGCGGAATTCCGATTTTTCTTTTTTCGGAACTTTTCCGGATTCCCTGCGTCTTACAGAGTGAAGGCCCCAAGGGGCAAAAAAAAGGAGAAACACTCCCGCCGATCCATAAGGAGGAATCACTCATGAAACGCGTCCTGATCCTTACCGCCGTCCTGCTGGTCCTGCTTTCCGTCCTGTGCGTCAACGCCTGCGCCTGCGAGGAGGATAACTTTCCTGTCCCGGTCTGGCAGTTCTGCCATGGCCTGGGCAAAGGCCTTGATACAGCTGTGATCACCGCATACACCACCGACTGTGAGATCGGCCTTGTCCCGGCGGAGATTACCCCTGAAGAAGCCGAGTGGATCCGCGGCCTGGCCATGAACGGCATCATCACCGGAAAAGCCAGTGACCTGTGCCTGACCGGCGGCACCTGGGTCTATTCCTTTGACGCGCCGGACGGAAGCCATCTCCTGTCCATTGAGATGTACCGCGGCATGATCGTCACCAGCTGCGGAATGTACAATTATCAGTAAGCAATCCCGAATCATTGACAACAGAGGGAAAAGCCATCATTATTAAGGTCAGGAGTTCTGAATATGCCTTACGGAGGCGATCACAATGGCTGAAGGCCGCAATCCCCTGACCGGGATGGATTATCCTGATCCGGATGTCATCCGCGTCGGAGACACCTATTACATGATCAGCACCACCATGCACTTCTTTCCCGGCGCCGGGATCCTCCGGTCCCACGACCTGATCCACTGGGAGATCTGCTCCTATATCTACGACACCCTGGAGCACACGCCCGGTGAGATTCTGGAAGGTGAAGAGACCGTTTACGGCCACGGTATGTGGGCCGCCTCCCTGCGTTATCACGCCGGCCGTTTCTACGCGGCCTTTATCGCGCATGAATGGCCGAGGACCTTTCTCTTTACCGCGGAAAACATTGAGGGTCCCTGGACCAGGCAGTATATTGACGGCGTCTACCACGACTGTTCCCTGCTGTTCGATGATGACGGCCGCGTCTATATCGTCTACGGCAACCGGGATATCCGCCTCACGGAGCTGAAGGAAGACCTGAGCGGACCGAAGGAAGGCGGACTGGACCGGATCATTGTCCGGGATGCCCCGGGTGATTTCCTGGGATATGAAGGATCCCACCTGTATAAGATCAACGGAAAATATGTCCTCTTCCTGATCCACTCCCGCCAGCGGGAATGGTACCGGACCCAGGCCTGCTTCGTCGCGGATGACCTGGAGGGCGTCTGGGCCGGCGGTGAAGTCTATTACGGGGACCTGGACAACCTGCACAGCGGTCCTGCCCAGGGCGGTATCGTGGACACCCCGGACGGCAGGTGGTTTTCCGTCGTCTTCCAGGACCGCGGTGCCGTCGGGCGGATTCCGGTCCTGATTCCCGTTACCTGGAACCGGTTCGGTTATCCGGTCTTCGGAGAGGCGGAGCAGGATATTTCCAACACCTGCACCCGTCCCGGCTGGGCCGCGCAGCCCCTGTACGCCGATGATGATTTCACCTCCCCGGTGCTGAAAAACGTCTGGCAGTTCAACCATGAGCCGAGGGAAGGCTGCTGGGAAACCGGAAACGGCGCCTATGTGATCCGCACGGACAAAATCAGCCGGACCGTGGAGTTTGCCCGGAACACGCTTACGCAGCGTACCGTGCTCCCCGGCTGTACGGCGGAGGTAACTGTAAACGCAGAAAGCCTTCAGGCCGGTGACGTGGCCGGTCTCTGCCTGCTCATCGGCAGCTACGGACTGATCGGCATTGAGCGGAATGAAGAAGGCTATGCACTGGTGATGAAAGCCCGTAAACCCCGTGAACGGGAGGAACAGGAATACGCCCGGATTCCCTGGAACCAGGCGGAAGTCCGCCTGCGGGCTGCCGTCCGTTTTCCCGGACTTGAAGGCAGGGTTTGTTTTGAATACCTGGATGCCTCCGGGTGGAAACCCCTGGGGCCAGAACACACGATGACTTTCGCCCTGGATCACTTCACAGGCTGCCGCCTCGGCCTCTTCCTTTACTCAACCCGGATATCCGGCGGGCGGGCAGCCTTCAGCCGGTTCACCTACCGGCCTGCTGATCAATGACACGCTCACCCGCGGGAGCATATCCTGCTTTTGAAATCCGCACTGTCAGGAGGAATCTGCACATGAAACGATATGTCATGCATATGCTTTTGCTGCTTCTTTGTTTACTCCTGTCCATGGTGCTCATTCCGGGTGCCATGGCAGAGGATGATCCTGCTGATGCCATGATCTCCGCTGTTATTCAGGGCGTTTATCCGGATTACACGGTGTATGACTGTGCGCCGGTCGGAAAAGAAGGTTCAGAGTATATCGTACTTGCCGGAGCCTCTGCGGAAAAGCCCGCCGTCCTGATCGTCAATGCCGATTCGGTTTCTCCTGAGGTGGAATTCTGCAACACCATTATCCTGGATGAGACACCCTCCAGCATCATAGCGCGTCCGGTTTCCATACCGAGTGTATCCAGCGGCACTTTACAGCCCCGTGAGCCGGTGCAGCAGGCGTCCCGGGAAAACAACCGGATCCAGCTGAAGGATCACCTGGCGGACGGTAATCCTTCCTTATGGCTTACGAACACCGAAAGTCCTGCTTTTATGTATCTTGTATTTCACAGGAATGACAGCGGCAGGTGGTTCGTGGCGGAGGCGCAGTTCGGTGACTACTGGAATGATTTTTACTGGTTCCGGTATGAGGAAAGGGATCAGCATCTCCATATGGGCGTTCTGGGCAATGAACTGTCACAGGTGCCGGTCGACAGGATCGACCTGGACGCGGAAACATTCGATCCGCAGAAAGCGATCCAGGCCTGCCGGACCCGGCTTGATCCCTGGATCAATATTCCGGACAAGGGAAATCTGGAAGAATTCGGGCTCAGCCTGGATGAAGCAGTGGAAGGATTACGCGGCACACGTCATTTCGTGAGTATGGCTTTGCCGTATTCACTGGACCGGAACCATCCCGCCTTCCGCATGGCCGATGTCACAGGGGACGGCTGTACGGATCTGTGCACCTGCATGATGACTGGCAGCGGAATGGTGCGCGTCATACTGATCGTTTATGATCCCCTTCAGCGTGAGAAATATGTCCTGGACGGCTACAATTATTCTTACGCGATCAGTGATGTGACCGACGGACGCCTGGTTGTCACCGAAAAGGGGCCTTACGGCTACGGTGATCCGCTGACAGAAACCACCGGAACCGTAAAACTGGAAGACGGAAAACTGGTATTCTGCGCCGATTCTGAAGCCGCTGTATGATCATATCAATGTTCCGCAAGGGCCGGCTGATCCTTCCCGGATCAGCCGGTTCTTTTTTGTCAGAAAATGACAAAAAATCAATTTGTTCGCCTTTCAATCAGAAGCCCCTCATAGTAAAATATGGATGGACATCATTCGCGAATATGCCGCCCGCTAATCCATCCAGACCAATTTCGCTCACGTAGGCGGTCCTGACGGCCTGCATTTCCAGGCTGACGCTGTCGCGTACTGCGGCTGACCGTTCCGCGGGAGGAGGATCACATGCTGACTGTCACACTGAACCAGGCCAGGCAGTTCATCCTGCTGAAGCAGGGCCTGCTGGGAGATTACCGCTTCATCCGGAAGGACGGAGCCTATCAGTTCATCCGCCAGGCCGGCTGTATTCAGTTTGACCCGGTGGATGTCTGCGGCAAGAATGCCGAGCTGACCCTTCAGTCCCGGGTAAAAGGCTTCCGGAAGAAAATGCTGGAAGACCTGCTTTACCGGGATCGTCTCCTGGTGGATTATTCCGATAAGGAGCTCTCCATCTGGCCCAGTGAGGATTGGCCTTTCTTTTCCGGTTACCGGGAAAGGAGCCTTGTCCACGGCCGGCAGTTCCCCGGTATTCCCGAGCTTGAAGAACAGGCAATAGACTATATCCGGAAGCACGGTCCTGTCTGCAGCGACTCGCTGCCCATAGAAGGGACCATCTTCTGGCATTCCTCCATGCACTGGAGCGGACACTGGCACAGCGAATCCCCTGCCGCCCGCTCCGTGCTGGAGCAGCTTTATACAGACGGAACCCTGCTCATCCATCACAAAACCGGTTCCCGGAAATACTATGACCTGGCGGAAAAGCACCTGCCCGCTGACCTGCTGAACGCGCCGAATCCCTGTAAAGATGAGGATGCCTTCACCGTCTGGCGTGTCCGGCGCAGGATCGGTGCCATCGGTCTCCTCTGGAACCGCCCTTCCACCGCGTGGCTGGGCATCAGCATGACCACGGAACAGCGGAATGCCGCCTTTGACTCCCTGGAAAAGAGCGGAAGCATCACTGCCGTCCAGGTGGAAGGGATCCGTTTCCCCCTGTATCTGCAGAGTGAAGACCTTCCCCTGATGGAAACGGTAATCGCCGGTCAGGAGGACACCCGTCCCCGGCTGGAATTCCTGGCACCCCTGGATCCCATGATGTGGGACCGGAAGCTGATCGAGGCCCTCTGGGGCTATCAGTATTCCTGGGAAATCTACACCCCCGCCGACAAGCGGAAATACGGCTATTACGTGCTTCCGATGCTGTACGGCGACCGCTTTATCGGAAGGGTGGAACCGAAAGCGGACCGGAAAAACCAGGTTCTCACCGTCAATAACGTCTGGTTTGAGCCCGGTGTCCGCCGGACAAAGAAGCTCTCCAACCTGGTGGACAGGGCAGCGCAGCGCCTGGCCAAAGCCAACGGCTGCACCTGGACACCGGCGGAATAATTCACCGCGTCAAAAAAGGAAACAAACCGTTCCCTGTCGAAAGATTGAAACGGCGTTTCAGGATTCAGTTGAATCTAAATCATATGTTTTGGGAGGATACCTTACTTTCAGAAAAAAACACACATGGATTCCCTGCGCCCTGCGGATTGGCCGGGTGAATCCTTTTGTTATACAATCCGAAACCAAACCGACCTGAAAAATGAAAGGAACCCCCAAATGACACATAACGAAAATGAATTCCAGGGCTTTTTTGCTGAATTCTTCGACATACTGCATGAAGGCTGCGAAGACGCGGAACAATATGTATCCCTGCTGGGCCCCTGCGGAAAAAAGATCCTGGAGCTGGGGAGCGGCACCGGAAGGATCGTAATCCCCCTTGCCAAAGCCGGTTTCCAGGTAACCGGTATCGAATTTGAATCGGATATGATCTCCCTGATGGAGAAAAAGGATTATCCCCGGGACCGCCTCCATGTCGTCCAGACCGACGCGCGGCATTTCTCCCTGGATGAACGGTTTGACGTGATCCTGCTTTCCTGCAATTTCCTGAACCATTTTGCGGACGCGGCGGATGTGGCCTCCATCCTGTCCTGCTGCAGGGATCATCTTGCGCCAGGCGGCTGCGTCATCATTGACTCCTCCGTTCCGGATACGGATTACATGGTCAGGTCAAACGGCGAAGAGGAAGTCCTCACCTTCGCCACGGAAAACGGCAGCGAGATCAGGGATTATTTCAAACCCTGCTACGACTTTCTGAACCAGGTGGAAAACGATACGATCCGCCTGGAAGAGTGGAAAGACGGCGTCCTCATCCGGGAAGCCTGCACCGAGGAACGGCTGACCTGGTATTATCCCCGGGAGATCCGTTCCCTGGTTAGGGAAGCCGGCCTGCGGGTGGACTGGGAAAGCTCCGCCCTGTGTACGAAAGAGGACAGGCCGCCAATCTCCGTTGATTCCGAAAACATGATCTTTTGCTGTAAACACGCCTGAACCCGGACCACCTATCCGGCAGTATCCATAAAGGAGAATGAACACCATGACCGATTTCACCCGGATCACCGCCTGCGGAGAATGCTGCGACGGCTGCCCGAAAAAGGCGGACGGCAGGTGCCCCGGCTGTATAGAAGCGGACGGACGAGTTCCGGAATGGGCCGGATCCGGCCAGTGCCGGATACACGCCTGTGCCAGGGCCCACCATGTGCAGTTCTGCGGTCTGTGTGAAGCGTTCCCCTGTGAGAACCTGCCTTCGCTGATATCCTGGAACGCCAATATTATTTCCCATCTGTCAGCGTTGCGGGACGAATACCTCAAAGAACAGGAGAAAACCGCTGTGGACATCATCGTCAAAAAGATGGAAACCGATGAAGAGATCAAAGGGAAGGCCTTTGTTCACTGGCAGTCATGGCATGAAGCCTATCCCGGCCTGGTCAGCCAGGACTACCTGGACCGGTTCACCCTGGAAAAGAGCGAAAAGATGGCCTTCTCCTGGACGGATAATCTCCTGGTCGCCATCGACAAGGGCCGTGTCATCGGCTTTGTCGGTTACGGCTGCCGGAGGGAACTGCCTGAAGAAGGGGAAATCTTCGCCATCTATATCCTGTCAGAATACTACGGCAAAGGCGTAGGCCTCCGGCTGATGGAAGCCGGCCTGGAAAAACTGAAAGACTACCCGAAGGTAAACCTGTGGGTCCTGAAGGGTAACAACAGGGCGATCCGCTTCTACGAAAAATGCGGTTTCTGTCCGGACGGAAATGAAATGTACAACGACAATGTCAAAGCCTCGGAAATCCGTATGACCCTGGTGCGGTCATAACCGGTTTACGCGGCATACAAGGAGTTTATTTATGGAAATGAATTTTGACCTTCTGATCTCCGGGTGCAACACCCGGTGCAAACACTGCTATGTCAACGGCGGACCTGGTAAATACATTCCCCTGGAGGATGCCCTGCGGTGTATCAGCCGGCTCGACGAGCTGGCTTCCGCGCTGCCCGCCTCCCCCGTTCCCAGTTTTACAATGGATAATGAGCCCTTCAATCATCCGGATATCGTGGAGATCATTCGTGCCGCGACGTCCACAAAGCATATCCAGCTTTATCATCACGGAATGACAACAGGCATCGCCCTGATGCGCCGGAAGGATAAGGAGTCCGTCGTCAAAGCTTACATGGACTGCGGCTGCATGGATTTCGGCATCACGCTGCACGGTAGTCCGGAGCATCACGATGAGATTGTCCGCAGGGAAGGTGCTTTCCAGGCATCTGTGGCCTCCGCCGAATACGCGAAATCCCTTGGTGCAAAAGTCAGCATTTCCCTCATGTTCAACCGTTTCTTCCCGGAGGACGCCGCGGCAATCGATCAGGTGATCAGGCAGGTCGGACCGGATTTTATCTATTTCGCCGTTCCCTGCTATACCCCGCATCGCAACATGCGCGAATTTGAACCCTACCGTGCTTCCCTGCAGGATCTTTATGCCATCTCCGACCGGTTGGAGTCATGGGAGCAGGACAAAACTGAGTTGCTGAATAATGCGGAACGCCATACGCCTGCGGCAGTCGCCAAGCGCTTTGAGCAGGGGCTCACGGTGAAGGAGCTGTTTGTGCGGGAACAGAACGATCTCTACCTGACAGTTCATCAGGACTGCCGTCTTTACATGGGCAACAGCGGCGTGGAAACTGCCTGCCTGGGAGACCTGCGTTACCTCGATATCGGGTATGCCGCGCAAGTGATCTCAAATGCTTCCGCAAACCGGGATTACGGCGCGTTCTATGCAGTGGACCGGCTTCCCACGCAGGAAGAGATCACCGCCGCCATGAAGCGTCTTCCCCCGGATATCGCGTTCAGCGATACCGCCAGTGTGATCTACCGTACCCTGGCGGAAATGGACGTCCCCACACGGATCCTGTCACTGTAATTCCCTGTTCAGTCAGCAAGAAAGGAAATCCATGAATATTCAGGCTTTCTGGCAGGATATCATCTCCCAGAACAGGGAAAAGCTCCCTGCCTACTTCCACGAAAACGCAGTCATCCGCTGGCACTGTTCCAATGAGCAGTTTACCGTTAAGGAATACGTCCGGGTGAACTGTGACTATCCGAGCGACTGGCTCGGCGAGATCGAACGCGTTGAAGAAAACGGGGATACTGTCATCCTGGCCGGCCGCGTTTTTCCCGTGGACCGCAGCTCGTCCTTCCATGTGGTCAGCTTTATCAGGCTGACCGGCGGAAAGATCCGGGAAATGGATGAATACTGGGCGGATGACGGTGAGGCGCCGGAATGGCGGCGGCAAATGAAGATCGGAAGACCGATCCGGGAAAAGAATTCGGGAGAACAGGCACCATGAAGATTGCTGTCATATCGGATATCCACGGGAACCTTCCCGCCCTGGAAGCGGTGCTCCGGGACGCGGAAAAACGCGGAATAGCGGAATTTATCTTTGCCGGAGACTACTGCCTCAGCGGTCCGTATCCGGACGCCTGCATTTCGGCCGTCCGGCAGGTCAGGAATAAGCATATCATCCGGGGCAACGAGGAACGGTATCTGGAAAACCTGATCGGAAAAGACCAGCGAAACTGGACCGACGGCCAGATGCAGATATCCTACTGGTGTTTCAGGAATATCGCGCCGGAAAACCTGCGTTATCTGACCGGGCTTCCGCATACCCTGGATTTCAGCATCGGCGGTGCCCGTATTCATCTTGCCCATTCCCTGGAAAACTGGATCTCTGACTGTGAGTTCAGGCTTTTCGGTCCGGATGTCATTGCAAAGCAGTTTGCGGATACACAGCTTCTTCCTGATACGCTCTCCGGTCATATCCGCAGCCTCCTGGAACGGGATCCGGCTTTTCAGGACGCCCTTTCCGGGCTGGAGGAAGGGATCTATCTCTTCGGACATACCCACGTTCAGTGGAGTTATAAAGTGTCCGGCAGAAACGTTTATCTGGTGAATCCCGGTTCCTGCGGCCTCCCTCTGGACGGAATCATTGATTCAGTTCCCTACGCTGTTCTGACGATCCGGGAAAGCGGAGAGATGGAAATTGAAAATGTCAGGATTCCCTTTGACAAACAGCAGTACGCGGATCAGCTGAAAACCACAACGCAGTTCACGGAAGCGAATGTCTGGAGCAGGGTGATCCTCAGGGAACTGATGACCGCCCGGGAACATCTGACCTTCTTCCTGGAATACGCGGAACAGTTCGCCCGGAAGATCAACGATTCCCGCAGGCCCTATTCCGTCGAAACCTGGGAAAGCGCGTATAAGGCATGGGAACAGGATCTCCTTCAGAAAGCCTGACCGAATGACAGAAAACAGCACCCCGTCAAAAGCGGGGTGCTGTTATTTTGTCTCCGGGTTCCTGTCAGTTCAGTTCGTCCAGCAGGATATAATACCGCAGTTTTTCCTCATCTTTCTCTACGCCGGCTGCCCGGAACAGGTCATCCGGATTAATCCCCGGATAGACTTTCCCGTAGTGTCCGTCGCAGTTGTGTTTCAGGCTCCGCCAGCCCAGAGCCAGGTCCTGCCATCGGTCCCCGACACCCGCGTTGCCAACGTCAATGAAGCCTGTAAACCGTTTCCCGTCTGTGAACAGGTTCGGCAGGCAGAAGTCGCCGTGCGTCACCATCCGGTCCTGCGGCGGCAGGTTGGCTTTCAGCCATTCCAGCAGGGCCATCGGGTTTTCAAATCCGCCCGGTCCAAAGGTCTCCGGTTCACTGTCGGAAGCGTCAAACCGTCCGGCCAGGATCGTTGCTTCAGCATTGGCAAGATTTGCTTTCACAGTCCGCTCAAACGGACAGTTTTCCACAGGAATGTCCCATAACGCGTGCAGTGCTTCCGCCATGCAGTCCAGCAGCAGCGTCGGTTTTTCCATCACGGAAGGATCGCACAGTACTTTTCCTTTCATCCGGGTCATCAGCAGCCAGTCCATTCCGTCCTGTACCGCATGGGCTGCCACCTGCGGGACAGGCACTTTTCCGGCAAGCCACCGGAGGATCTTTGTATCTTCTGTATCCCAGCCGTTTTCCGGGCGGATCTTCAGCACATAATCCTCAAAAAGCACCACCTGTGCCCTGGATTTCCCCAATTCGTCCATCATTCCGGTCCGGTTCCCGAGGATTGCGGCAATGGAATCCGGGATATGTTCAAAGTTTCCTGACAAATGCGGCAATCCGGTTCGCCTCCTCAGTTTTTTTCGTTCTTTCCGGGATGCGCTTCAGGCAGCTTCTTGGCGAAAAACAGAACCAGATCGTCATCCACGGTGCAGACCGTCTCATACTGCACGCATTGCCTGTCCTGATACCACATGCCGGAGCCGTCCGGAATATATCCGCGCTTCACATACATCCTCTGGGCGCTGCCGTAGGAATCACACAGGCCGACCCCCAGGCAGACCGTATCAGAATACTGTGACGCGATCTGTTCCGCCGCGTCCATCAGCCGGCCGCCGATTCCCTTCCGCTGGTACTTTTTCAGCACATTGAAATCCACAATGATCGGCCAGCCTTTTCCCGCAAACGGACCTTCCTCCGCTTCCAGGAACAGGTATACATATCCGGCCTGCTTTCCCTGGTATACCGCTGTCAGGGCCGCGCATTTCCCCTCGGCCCGTTCCTTCATCCTCATCTGGTAATAGGCAAGGCTGGGATGCCATCCCTGGGCCGTAAATTCATCCACAAAAGCCTGTCCGTCCGCTTCTTCCATGTCGCGGATCACCAGCTCGTCATCCTGATAATAGATCACGATTAATCTCCTTTATTTTGTTCTTTTTCGGCCCGGATCTGCTCCAGCATGTAAGCCGCGTAGCGCTTTGCCGTTTCCGGGTCATACTGTTCATTTATGCCTTCCGCGTATTCCTTCAGAGCGGACCGGAGCAGCGGATGGTAGGCCTCCGGCAGGCTGCCGAGCCCCCATTCTCCGCCTTCCTTCTTGGACAGGATCTTCTTCTCCTTCAGCCAGGCCAGTACCCGCGGCAGGTTCAGGATCAGGTACATCGGATTCTCCGTGATCTCTTCCTCCGCCCCGCCGATGTCATCCCACATGGCGTCCAGGTAGTCCTCTTCCGGCACTTCTCCGAACACTTCCGCGATCGGCAGGCCGTACAGGCATACACCCCTGCCCCGGATCACGGAAAAGTGAGCCGCCAGGTCACTGTCGGTCCCGTTCATCTTCCAGATATAATCTTCCGGATCCCGCCGGTACCATGCCGTATGCATCCTCGAATAATGCAGGATAAACGGCGTCGGGTACACGAACGGATCGCATACATTCCGGATCACAATGCTCATTTCAATGCCTTTGGCAGGCCCCGCCGCGTCCAGCCTGATGACGCTGTCCATAAAAGCCCGCTTATCCGCGTCCGTCATGTTTTCCTTCACGACCACCATGAAGTCCAGGTCACTCTTTTTCGGCTGGTAGCATCCCATCACAGCGGAGCCATGCAGATAGACACCCATCAGGTTCTCCTTCAGGATTTCCCGGGAGCACTTCACAAACAGGCCGGTCAGGGCGTTCATGCCGGCATCCGTGTTCCCTGTGCTTTTTTCGTTGATCTGTTCCGCTGTATTCATGGTTATTTCCTCGTTGTTTTCAGGGTTCTCAGGTAGTCTTTCTGTTCCGGTGTGATCCGGTAGCTCTCAATGGCTTTCTGGATTGCCTTGTTATGGGTCCAGTCATCCAGCCGGTGCTGCTCAATATACGGCAGTACCGTGTCATACTGCTTCGCCAGCGCCGTGGCAAAATACCAGGCCGTCATCATATTCACATAGTATTCCTCTGACCGCACCCCTGCCGCCATCTCTGGATATGCAGGATCAAAATCCCCGTCCAGGTAATGCTCCATCAGCATCCCGATACCGAACCGGATCGTATAGGTTTCCTTCGATCCGATCCATTCCCGGATGCTGTTCAGCAGTTCCTCTCGGTGTTTCCTGAACACCTTCGGCGACATCTGGTCACAGGTGGCCCAGTTGTCCACATACGGCAGGAACCGGTTCAGCGCTTCCAGGCATGCATCATAATCCTTCATTCCGGAAAGAATGAAAGCATGCAGCTGGTTTTCCTCAAAATACTGATGCGGCAGGTCCTTCAGAAACACGCCAATGTCTTCCGCCTGCGCGTACTGTTTAGCCATCTGCCGCAGTTCCGGCGTCCGCACACCGATGATGCTTTCCGGTTTCACCGTCGGAATGATCCGGATCTGCATTTCCCGGTATTTCACATCCTGAAGCTTTTTCAGTTCCGTCCTGATCTCATCAATAATCATAATGATGCCTTTCCGTTCACAGCCGGATCTCCATTTTCATTGTTACCGCACAGAGTCTTTTCATTATACCGGGAAAGGACCTGTTTGAAAAGAAACAGATTGGCCCCGGATTTGTCCTGGCCGGCCCGTTGTGATATGATACCCTCTAACAACCCTTACAGGAGGAAATCTTATGAACAGCCTGACCAACGTAAACGTCCTGGCCAGCCAGTACGGCACTTCAGATAAACTGAACACCCGCATTTCCATCCATGATAAGTATTCCACCAACAAACAGGGTTTCGGTAACTGGATCTCGGAACACTACCGGATTCCGGAAGGTGCTTCCGTCCTGGAGCTGGGCTGCGGAACCGGCGACATGTGGAAAGGAAAGCATGCTCTCATTTCCCGCTGTTCCCGCCTGGTTCTTTCCGACTTTTCGGAAGGCATGGTGAACAAGACAAAGGAAACCCTTGCCGCCGAAAGCGGCATTGAATACCTGACTGTTGATATCCAGTCCATCCCCTTCCCTGACCATACCTTCGATGTTGTCATTGCCAACATGATGCTTTATCATGTGCCGGATCTGGCCAAAGGTCTCAGCGAGGTCCGCCGCGTCCTGAAGGAAAGCGGTACCTTTTACTGCGCCACCTACGGGGAAAACGGCATGATGGAGTACATCGGCAGCCTTTTTACCGATTATGGTATCAGAACATCGATCAATACCAATTTCACCCTGCAGAACGGAAAGGAAGCCCTCATCTCCTTCTTCACGGACGTGGAAAAGGATCTCTATGACGATTCCCTTGCAGTTACCGAAGTGGAAGACCTGGTGGACTATATCTTTTCCCTCTCCGGCATGACAGACCTGCGGAGCCTTCCGCGGGACACGGTCCGTTCCGTCCTGGCATCCCACATGAAGGACGGCGTCCTGACCGTTCCCAAGGAATACGGCATGTTTGTCTGCCGTTCTCCCAAAGCATAAACCGGATGGAGGCATCTCATGATTTATCTGAAGAAAGTCTGCCCTGAGGATCTTGAAAAAGAATGGCTCTTTGTCCGGGATATGCCGGAGGATGAAAACGGCGTGACCAATGAATGGCATGGCGTTTCCCGGGAGGTTTTTGAAGCCAAAACCCTGCCGCAGATGCTCTTCTTTGCTGAGGGCAAAGGGCTTCCGGAAGGTTATGTGCCAGAAACCTTTTTCTTCCTCTGGGATGATGACACCATTGTCGGCCAGTTCCGGCTCCGGCATCACCTGTGTGAGTCCCTGCGGACCGGTGCGGGGCATATCGGCCAGTTCATCGCCGCGCCTTTCCGGGGCAAAGGCTACGGAACCGAAGGCCTGCGCCTGACGCTGGAAGAAGCGCGCCGCATTGTACCCGAAGAGGAGATATACCTGCGGGTTCTCCGGGATAACGCCGCTTCCCTGCGGATCATGATCAAAAACGGCGGCCGCGTGGTCGGTCAGGATGAAGAACATTATTTTGTCCGGATCGCCAATCCCGGCAAGGGAAGGTATCCCTCCGTTCAGGAAGCGGAACAGCTCCTGGCTGAAGCGGAGCAGTGCAATCCCGGCCCCTGGGGTAACCACTGCCGGACCGCCGCCCACTGTGCGGAACGAATTGCCCTCTATGCAGGGCTCTGCCCGGAAAAGGCTTATGTGCTCGGTCTGCTGCATGATATCGGCCGGAAATTCGGCGTCAGCCACCTGAAGCATGTATCCGACGGATACACCTATATGCTGGGTCTTGATTACCCGGATGCTGCCCGCATCTGCCTGACCCATTCCTTCAACGAAATGAAGATTGAGGGTTATATCGGCCGGTTTGACACATCCGAGGAAGAAACAAACATGATCCGTACCCGGCTGCGTGAAATCATCCCGGATGACTATGATCTCCTGATCCAGCTTTGCGATGCCATTTCCGGCGCGGAAGGCGTCCTGGATATTATGGACCGGATGTCGGATGTCAAACGCCGTTACGGAATGTATGACCAGGGAAAATGGGACAGGAACCTGGAGCTGAAATCCATCTTTGAGCAAAAGATGGGCCGCGACCTGTATGAAGCGGTTGAAAAAGACAGCTTCCGTCCTGCCTGACCGGACACAAAGCAGGGAGGAACTCTCATGATCGTGCCTGTTGACCAGTCAAACATCTGCCAGGCAGCGGAAGTTCATTCCGTCTCCTGGCAGGAATCCCACCGTTCTTTCTGCTCCGCGGACTTTATTGCCCTGCATACACCGGAGCATCAGCAGGAATACCTGTCGGAAAAGATCAGCCGGGGCAGCAGGGTTTTTATGCTGGTTGACGGCGAACCTGCCGCGGTTGTTTCCGTCACAGGCAGCCTGATCGAAGACCTGTACGTCCTTCCCTGCCGGCAGAACAAAGGATACGGAACCCTTCTCCTGGAATACGCCGTCCGTCAGTGTACCGGTACACCCACCCTCTGGATTCTTGAGAATAACAAAGGTGCGGAAAGGCTGTACCGCAGGATAGGATTCAGGAAAACCGGCATGGTCCATGCCGTCACAGACGGCCTGGATGAAATAGAATTCACGCTCACAGAAACCTGAAAGGAAACTGATATGAAAACAATCGGACTGATTGGCGGAATGAGCTGGGAAAGCACCATCCCCTACTACAGGATCATCAATGAAAAGATCAAGGAAAGCCTTGGCGGCCTTCACTCCGCCCGGATCATCCTTTACAGCGTGGAGTTTGCTGAGATCGAAGCCTGCCAGGCAAACGGTGAGTGGGACAGGAGTGCTGAAATCCTCGGGGACGCGGCTGTAAAGCTGGAGTCTGCCGGAGCGGATTTCATCGTCATCTGCACCAACACCATGCACAAAGTTGCCCCGCAGATCCAGGCAAGGATCTCCGTCCCCATTGTCCATATCGCGGACGCCACAGCCGACCGGCTGGAAGCCGCCGGCATCCGGAAGGTTGCCCTGCTTGGGACCAGGTACACCATGACCCAGGATTTCTACAGATCCCGCCTCATCGACCGCGGTTTCGAAGTCCTCATCCCGGACGCGGCGGGCGTGGAAACCGTCAACAGCGTTATCTACAAAGAGCTGTGCCTGGGCATCATCAAAGAAGAATCCCGTGTCCGTTTCAGTCAGATCATAACCGGGCTGAAGGAGCAGGGAGCCGAAGCCGTCATTCTCGGCTGCACGGAGATCGGCCTCCTGGTTCAGCAGGAAAACTCCGTCCTGCCGGTTTTCGACACAACCGAGATTCACGCCGTCCGTGCCGCCGAGCTTGCCCTGCAGGATTAATGTTCACCGTTCACAGGAGTACCCCGCCCGCGGGGTACTCTTTTCGTTTCACCGGCCCTTCCGCTGCTCTTTCATTTTGCGGCGGTTCATGGCCATGTTCATCATCATTTCGTTTTTGGTGATTTTGTTCCATCTGTTCTCCCGCTCCAGCCGGAGATACATTTTCCATCTTTCAGACGTCAGGGAACCGTCCTCCAGTGCCCTGCGGACCGCGCAGCCCGGCTCGTTGCCGTGGGTGCAGTCGGAAAAGGCGCACTGGCTGATCAGGTCGGCGATATCGGAAAATGTTCCGCTGATCCCCTCTTCCGCGGCGATCATACCCAGTTCCCGCAGCCCGGGCGTATCGATAAAGAATACGCCGTTGATCTCAATCATTTCCCGGTGGGTGGTTGTGTGCCGTCCCTTGGAGTCGTCCTCCCGGATCCCGCCGGTACGCATGATCTCCCGCCCTGCCAGTGTATTGATCAGGGTGGATTTGCCCGCGCCGGAAGACCCCAGCAGTGCAATGGTGGTTCCGGGTGTGAAATATTCCTGCAGACGTTCCAGCCCGAATCCGGTATAGGCACTGACTGCCGCCGCCCGCAGCTGGCTGCTCAGTTCAGCCGTCTTCTTTTCCATCTCTTCCACATCCGGGCACTGGTCTGCCTTGGTCAGCACAGCCACCGGCACGGCGCCTCCGGCCGCGGCCATGGAGGCATACCGTGCGATCCGGTTCAGGCTGAAATCGTGATTCAGGGAGGTAATGATAAATACATAATCAATGTTCGCCACCAGCGGCTGAACCTGCAGGTTCTTGGCAAATCCGTCCGCGTGGCCGCCCCGGTCCGGACGGTAAAAAGCCGTCCGCCGGGGCAGAATGGACCGGATCAGGCTGTCACCGTAAGGGTTGACTGTAATCTCCACATAGTCGCCCACCACCGGGTATTCCTCCCGGTAACGCAGGCTTCCTGTCAGTACGCAGTACAGTTCTTCCGTTCCGTTTTTCACCATGTACCGGTCCCTGTGGACCTGTGTTACGCGATAGCATTCTTCCAAGCGGTTTCCTCCTTATGGGTCATATGCCGGAATATCCGGCAGAAAATGTTCCGGCGCTTCTTCTTCATGGGCTTTCCTTCGTTCCCGATGTAGAATGTTTCGCCGCCGAACGTCACATAACAGGGTTCATTGTTCCGGCGGATCGCATTGTCCGCCATACCGGGCTGCCAGCCGGCATACATGCCGCCGGCCGGCGTGTCATATATCTGTATAGTCTTATCCATAACTGATCCTTCCTTTTGCGGCGCGGATCCCTTCGGGTATTCACATACCTCTCTTCTCCGCACGTGTCGTTTGTTATCTTCGTTTCCTTGCCAGTGTACCGGTTCATCCTTCCGGATACCCGGTTGTTTCTGCTCATTCTGAACAGGTTTGATTGATTATTGATATGCAAAACCATTGTTTTTTCTCCTTTCTTCGTTTTACTTGTTTACCTGTTTACGGTACCGGTAGGTTGTCCTGCCAAAGGTACCTTCATAGGCCATTTCTTCCCAGCCGTCAGCGATCAGTGCCTCATTCCGGCCTGTTTCCCTTTGCTGGTCTCCCGGCACGTCCAGCAGCCATCCGCCGGGTTTGGTGATCCGGGTCAGCTCGTTCACTTCCTCCCGGAAGCGGTCGCCCACCACGTGTCCGCTCATCACGACGTCAAAGCTGTTGTCCGGGAACGGCAGGCTGTCACACATGCCGTCGCACACCCTCATGTTGGTAATGCCCTTCCGTGCGATCTCATCCCGCATATACTCCCGCAGGGAATCCACAGGTTCGCTGGCTGCAACAAAGGCGGCTTTCTCCGCTGCCGCGAAGGCCAGCCGGCCTGTTCCGCTGCCAACGTCCAGCACTGTCTTTCCTTCCAGGGGGCACATCTCAAACAATCGTTCCTTGTGCCACCCGTAAATGAAGTCGCATTTTTCAGGCATAAGGTTCGGCGTGGTATAAATAACGAAATCCTCATAATCGCCGATCACCTGTACCTCCGCTGTCCGGATCTCCTCCGGCGTCAGCTCCGCCGGTATCTGTGCGGTAAGTGTTTTCACCGTCTCCGCCATTTCAGGACACTTGCTCATGAAAAGTCCTGCCACCTTCGGATTCGCCTTCAGTGCCATGGCCAGCGCCTTCTTTCCGGCTTCATCCGGATTGCCCAGTATGTACCGGATCTGGAAACGTTCCATCCGCAGCATGCAGTCAAATGAATAGTCTTCGGGGTTCATCCATCCAAGTATGCCCATCTTTTCCTCCTGTACAGGTTCCTTTACGGCCTGTTCATTCTCATTTTGCTTGTTTTCCGGGATATTTCCGTACGCTGAAACAGTCATCCCGATCACCTCCTGTATTCAGTTTTTGCGCAGCAAAAAAGCCGCTTATCCGTCATGGATAAGCGGCCGGTCATATCGAACGGATGCCGGAAGTTATTCCGGACGGCCCTTCGTATGATCGGACACAAAGCCACTGCGGATATACTTTACAGTGTTAACGATCGCTGAAAGCACATTCTCAAACCTCATGCGAAGAGCCCCCTTTCTTGCTTAATTGCGTTTACTATACCTTGCATCCGGCGCGGTGTCAAGCGGTTTTTTATTCAAACTGCGCCCGGTACAGGCGGTAATAGAACCCACGCCCCTGCATCAGTTCCTCATGCGTCCCCTGTTCCACAACATCTCCCTGGTTCACCACCAGGATATTATCCGCGTTCCGGATCGTGGAAAGCCGGTGGGCGATCACAAAGCATGTCCGCCCTTTCATCAGTTCCCGCATAGCCCGCTGGATCTCCCGCTCCGTGGAAGTGTCCACGTTGGAGGTCGCCTCATCCAGGATCAGCATACTGGAGGTGTACAGCATTGCCCGGGCGATGGTCAGCAGCTGCTTCTGCCCCTTGGAGATATTGCCGCCGTCCTCGCTGATGACGGTCTGGTAGCCTTCCGGCAGCCGCATGATAAACGGATGGATATGGGCTGCTTTCGCTGCTGCCACCACTTCATCCATTGTGGCGTTCTCCTTGCCGTAGGCGATGTTGTCAAAGATGGTTCCCCGGAACACCCAGGTGTCCTGCAACACCATGGCGTAGGCGGACCGCAGGCTTCTCCGGGTCAGTTCCCTTACATCCTGTCCGTCCACCGTCACGCTTCCGCTGTCCACGTCGTAAAAGCGCATCAGCAGGTTGATGATCGTGGTTTTGCCCGCGCCGGTGGGCCCGACAATGGCGGTCAGTTTTCCGGCATCCGCCCGCATGGAAAGGTCATGAATGATCGTCCGGTCCGGATCATAACCGAAGAAAACATGGTTCAGTGCCACATTGCCTTCCGCGTCAGACAGCGTCCGTGCCCCTTCCGCGTCCCGCAGTTCCTCCGCCTGGTCCAGCAGGCCAAATACCCGTTCCGCCGCCGCCAGGGCGGAAAACAGCTCATTGATGATATTCGCGACCTCGTTGATCGGTCCGGAGAATTTCCGGGAATACAGCACAAAGGAGGAAATATTCCCCAGACCGATAGTCCCGTTCATATACAGCACCGATCCCAGCAGGCTGATCAGGCTCAGGCCGATGTTGTTGATAAAGCCGATCGTCGGTCCGATGGTTGCCGCCAGGGAGTCCGCGTCATAATAGGCCTCTGCGGCCTGATGGTTGATATCCTCGTATTTTTCGTCAATCTGGTCCTCATAGGCATAAGCCTGGATGGTCTTCTGCCCGGACAGCTGTTCCTCCACAAACCCGTTCATCGCACCGTAGGACCTGGACCGTTTCACAAACCGGGGCTGCGTTCTTTTTCGCATATGGGCTGTAAACAGAATGGAAGCGGGTACCGTCACCAGCGTTACAAGGCTCAGCACAGGAGAAATCCGGACCATCATGATCAGCGCGCCGATCACCGTCACAATACTGGTCAGGATTGCCACCACGTCCGTAGCCATACAGGTGCTGATCACATCCACGTCATAGGAGACCCGGCTGATAATATCCCCTGCCTGGTTCCGGTCAAAGAAACCCACCGGCAGCCGCATCAGCTTGTCAAACACATCCTGCCGCATCTTCCTGCCCACGCGCTTGGACACATTGACCATGATCATGTGGATCAGGATCGTGATCAGGGAAGAACACGCATACACGGCCAGCATCCGCACGGCAAAGTAGGTTACCCGTTCGAAGTTCACCTTACCCTGTCCCGCCGCCGCTTCATTGATCGCGGAACCGGCCAGCGTCGGTCCCCACAGGCTCAGCACATTGCTGATCAGGCACAGTACAGCCACCAGCAGGATCAGCGCCTTGAACGCGCCCAGGTAGGACAGCAGGCGCATGAAAGCACCCTTTGAGTCTTTGGGTTTGGTCATAATGGAATCACGTTTGGCCATTATTCCACCTCCCCCATCTGGGTTTGCTGGATCTCCCGGTAAACCGGGCAGCTGCGCATCAGTTCCTCATGCGTACCCTTGCCGATCATTTCCCCTTCATCCAGAACAATGATCTCATCCAGGTTCATAATGGAGGAGATCCGCTGGGCGATCACAATCAGCGTCGTATCAGCATACTTGCTGCTGATCGCCTTGCGCAGTTCCGCGTCTGTCCGGTAGTCCAGCGCCGAAGAGGAGTCATCCAGGACCAGGATATCCGGTTTCGCTGCCAGGGCCCGGGCGATCAGCAGCCGCTGCTTCTGCCCTCCGGAGAAGTTGCCGCCGTGGATGGCTGCCATATGGTCCGCCCCGTCCGTATACTGGTTTACGAAGTCCGCCGCCATGGCGTCTTCCAGGGCTTCCTGAAGCCGTTCCTCATCGACCTTCCGGCCGAACACCACGTTTTCCCGGATACTGGAGGCAAAGATCGTATCATTCTGAAATACTGTACCGAACCGGCGGCGCAGCTCGTCCCGGTCCATCGTCCGCACATCCTGTCCGTCAATGAACACATGTCCCTCGTCCGGATCGTAAAAGCGCATCAGCAGATTGATGATCGTGGTTTTTCCGCTTCCCGTGGCGCCGATAATACCCAGGGAGCCGCCTTTCCGGATCGTGAAGTCCACATCCTTCAGGCACTGCTGCCTGGAAGAACCCGCAAAGGCCGCTGTGTTCTGCGCAGCGTTTTTCCCGTCTCCGGCGTAGCTGAAAGTTACGTGATTAAAAACAATGTAACCATTTCGGTCTGTCCGGGCACCCTCTTCCGCCGGCAGAACGGCCAGGTCTTCCTGCTGTTCCGTTGCCTCCGCGATACGGGCAGCGGACGCGTTTGCCTTTGAAAGCATAAGGAATACACGGTTCAGGCCCATTACGCCCATCAGGATCATATTGAAATAGGTCAGAAAGGCCAGGATCACGCCGGGTTCTGTCACACCCGTGTTCACCCGTCTTGCGCCGATAAAAACGATCAGTGTCAGTCCGATATTCAGGAACAATGTAACCACAGGGCCCGGCAGCGCCATGATGATGCTTGCCTTGATATCCCGGCGGGAGGTGGTATCATTCGCCCCGCTGAAACGCCGCATCTCATATGGCTCCTTGGACAGGGCCTTCACCACCCGGATTCCGGTGATGTTTTCCCGCATAATGCGTACAATATCGTCCATGCCCCGCTGCACCATGTCATACAGCGGGATTCCCTTGAAGGAGATGAACACCACCAGGCCGATCATGATCGGTGCCATGATGCACAGGATCAGCGCCAGCCCCGTATCCATGGTCAGCGTGATCGCGATACCGCCGATCAGCATGATCGGCGCCCGGATTCCCAGGGTCTGCGCAGCCCGGATGAAGTTCTGCACATTGTAGGTATCAGATGTCATCCGGGAGATCAGGGACGGCAGGCCGATTTCATCCGTCTGCCCTCCGGAAAGATTCAGTGCTGAATGAAACAGGTCCCGCCGGATGGTAAAAATGCTCTCCTTGGCGATCCACACCGCCTTCCGGTTCGCTGTTACATTCAGGAACCGCACCACACAGGCCAGCAGGATCATAGCCCCGCCCCATAGCAAAACAGGCGCCGTTTCCTTTTGCGGCACCACATGATCCAGCAGATGCTCCATCACATAAGGAATCAGAAGCTCTGTCAGCGTGCCGGCCAGCTTCAGTCCCATACCGAACAGGATCATCCAGCGATACTTTTTCAGATACTTCCAAAGAAACTTCATCTGTTCCCCCGGTTTTCCTTCACGCGGAGTTTTCTGCTCCTGCTTTACTGTTCTTTCCCGACCATCATAAAGACAATCCGCCGTGCCGTCAATCCGTTTTCAGCGCAGGTTCAGCATCTTTTTTTCCGGGAACGGCTTGACGGCGGCCTTTCCCCGGTGTATACTCACCCCAATATTTCCGGAAAGGAGCTCTTCTCATGGCGAAGTACGCGGTTTACACTATGACTACCGTGATGACCGAAGCTTATACTGCTTACGGTTATTATTTCGCGTACAATCGTCCGAAGAGCAGGGAAAAGTAGATTCCGGAATGCGGCCGCATCAACTGATCACTTATCCCTCGCCGGATAAGTGATTTTTTGTTATCCGGAATCTGCTGCCATCAAAAACAGAAAAGGAGTGAAACCCATGGACCTGCACGATTATAAGGACGTTGCTGAAAACTATGACCGGTATCTCGAGGTGATGTACGCGCATAATGATCACCATGAGCATTTCCGGGAGTTTTACCTGGACCTGGCACGCCGGTATGGATCCGGCGGTGTGGTGGATGTGGCCTGCGGCACAGGCGCTGTGCTCCTGTACCTGGCGGAACGCGGCATTGAGGTTGACGGCACGGATCTTTCCGAAGAGATGTGTAAAGTTGCCAAAGCCAAAGCGGAAAAACTCGGTCTCCCGCTGAATATCATTCCGGCCGATATGACGAAGTTTTCCTCCGGCAGGAAGTATTCCCTCGCGATCATTGCCCGCAGCGGTTTCATGCACCTGCCGAACCAGGAGCTGCAGATCGCCGCGCTCAGGAACCTGCGGGACCAGCTGTTTCCCGGCGGCATCCTGACACTCAACACATTCGATCCCTGGCCGCCCATGCAGGCAGCCCAGATGCAGACATCCCCGGAGGATTATTCTTTCCGCCTGGAGTATGTCAACGCTGACGGAAACCGGGAAAAGATCTATAATGCGATCAGCTATAACCCTTATACACAGCAAATGTACGGAAACTGGAAGTTCGAGGAATATAATGACAAAGGCGAAGTAATCGGTGAAAGGGTTCGTCCCCTGCTGATGCGGCAGACAAACCGCTGGGAAATGTTCCTGCTCGCGAAGCTGTGCGGTTTCGAAGTCCTGGATATTTACCGCGGTTACAACGGCGATAAGGAAAACCTGAAGGATCCCTCCTCCGCCGCGAAATTCAACAGCAACCTCATCTGGATCTTAAAACGAAAGGACGATTGATCATGAATAAAACCGGTACGCAGACGATCGAAACCCACCGGCTCATCCTCCGTCAGTTTCGCCTCAAAGACGCTGAAGATATGTTTGCCGCCTGGGCCTCCGACCCGGATGTGACCCGCTTCCTGACCTGGCCGGCTCATACCAGCGAGGATATCACCCGCATGGTGCTGACGGACTGGATCTCCCGGTACGGGGATGGCAGTTTCTTCAACTGGGCCATCGAATGGAAAGAAACCGGAAAGGTGATCGGCAACATCTCCGTTGTACGGATTGAGGAAGCCATTGAAGAGGCTGAACTCGGTTACTGCCTGGGCAGGGCTTACTGGGGCCGTGGCATCATGCCGGAAGCCCTTCGGGCTGTCATGGATTTCCTCTTTGATACGGTAGGCGTCAGCCGGATCATGGCAGGACATGATGTGAACAACCCCAAATCCGGTCGCGTCATGGAAAAGGCCGGTATGCGGAAAGAAGGCGTCCGGCGCGGCGCGGGTATCAACAACCAGGGAATATGCGACGTCTGCTGCTGGTCTTTGCTGCGGAGCGACCGGAATCCGGCTGTCCGGAAACCGCCCGTCCCGGTCATCGTCCGTTTCGCGAAGGAAAACGAACTGAACGCTGTGAATGTACTGCGCCGCCAGGTCAACGACCTGCACGTTGCCGGCAGGCCGGATACCTTTAAGCCCGGTTTCTGTGATGAGCTGAAAAACTTCATCCGCACCATCTGGGAAGATCCCCAGCGGAAGATCGTCGTAGCGGAACTGAACGGCGAAATCGTCGGCTTTGCCGTGCTGAACCACATCTTCCGTCCGGAAAACCCGTTCATGTACGTTCGGGATTTCCTGGATATCGATGAGTTCGCCGTGGATGAGAGCCATCACCGTCAGGGTATAGCCAGCGAAATGATCCGCTTCATCCGGGATTATGCCGCAGAAAAGAACTACAGCCGCGTGGAACTGAACATGTGGGAGTTCAACCGAAACGCCCTGGCTTTCTATGAAGCCGCCGGTTTCACCACTTACCGCCGCTACATGGAAATCTACATCTGATTAGATACAATCAAAGAAATGCACCCTCCGGGGTGCATTTCTTCCGCCATTATTCATTATTCATTTTTAAGTTTTCATTTTTCAGTAAAAATCGTCATCCTTTCGGATGACGATTTTATTAATTTACTCCCCTGAATCCTTTTCCGATAATTTCCGTGCTGGAAGTAATGATCATGAAAGCCGCCGGATCCTGCTTGTGGATATAATTCCGCAGTTGCACCGCTTCATGCCGGGATACCACCGCCAGCAGCACAGTTTTCCCTTCATGGGTATAGGATCCTTCCCCGTGCAGCCGGGTCGCGCCGCGATGAAGATCCGCGGTAATAAACTGTTCGATGGGCTCAGGATTGGAGGTGATGATCTGGAAGCACTTCTTGGTCTTCAGGTTGTCCATCACCTGGTCCATGAACAGCGATTTGATGATCAGTCCGAGGATGGAGAAAAGCCCCGTTTCCATACCGAAAGCAAAACAGGCGGATACCGTGATGATAATATCGCTGCACAGCAGTGCGACACCGATGTTCAGTGCCGTATGCTTTTTCAGGATCATCGCGATGATATCCGTTCCGCCGGAGGAGGCGTCCAGGTTAAACAGGATGGCAGAGCCGACCGCCGGAAGCCCGACCGCGAAAAACAATTCCACCAGCGGCTGTGAAGTCATCGGACCGCTCATGGGATAGATAACTTCCAGCAGCTGCAGCGTGCCGGACATCAGCAGGGAGGCATAAACAGTCCGGATCCCGAAGGATTTTCCAAAGACCGCAAAGCCCAGGATCAGCAGCCCGATATTGATGATCGTGACCAGCGTGCCGGGTGTAATGGACGGAATATAATGGCCGAGAACAATGGCGATACCTGTCACGCCGCCGGTGGAAAAATGATTGGGAAATTTAAAGAAATAGATTCCCAGCGTCATGATCAGGATGCCGATTGTGATATACAGCCATTCCTTCAGGGTGACCTTCTGCTCTTTGGACATGCGACTCCTCTTTCCTCCAAAACACAACCGTTTCCAATGATAAATCATTATACCATTATTCACCGTAAATCAGAAGGATCAGAAAGCAACTTTCCGTCATAAATCAAAGAAAACGGCTTCCGCTCCGGAAGCCGTTTTTTCCACCATTCTGCATTCTGAATTCTGAATTCTGCATTATACCGCCGGTCTTCTTCCCCCACCCTGTTTCATGCCGGCCTGCACATATTCCCCAAATCAAAGAAAACGGCTTCCGCTCCGGAAGCCGTTTTTTCCGCCATTCTGCATTCTGAATTCTGCATTATACCGCCGGTCTTCTTCCCCACCCTGTTTCATGCCGGCCTGCACATTCTCTCCGATCCACTCATAAAATCAAAGAAAACGGCTTCCGCCCTGGAAGCCGTTTTTTCCACCATTCTGCATTCTGCATTCTGAATTCTGCATTAAAGTTGCAGGTCCTCTTCCTCAAACCGTTTCGTGCTCATCTGCACGCTCTTTGCCGTACCGCCCAGGAACAGGGCCAGTCCTGCCAGGGTAAACAGCGCCTTGTCACTCATATTCTGCGGATCCGGCGTGTCCAGCGTCTGGAAGAACGGTACCGTGTAAGTGGCAATGATCTCCAGCACGATCCAGACGAACACCGCGATCGCACTAAACATGAATGCCTTTCCGGGTTTATTGATATCCTTGTAGTAAACCGGGAAGAAGATCATGTTGAAGATCGCGAAGATGATCATTCCTTCACCGATCAGTGCCAGTCCCGCGTCCAGTCCGGCCGGGTTCGGTATGCTGCCGATGGCATTCTTCAGCAGGGTAAACACACCCATCAGCAGCAGGTCAATGACCTCCAGTGCCGTGCAGAAAACGATCCTCGCTTTCACAGCATCCCCGCGGGATACCGGCAGCATCAGCGTATAGGAGGCATCATGGTTTTCCCGTGCCGTCAGGCAGATAAAGTAGATCGCCAGCGCCATATAGAAGCAGCTCACTGCGTATGGATAACCGGGCACCAGGATCAGGGCGGAACACAGCAGCATGATATATCCCGTGGGATGCATGCACAGTTTCCATTCCTTCATCAGCATCTTCATGCTTCCTCCGCCTCCTTTTCCAGATGAATCATGATCTCCTCCAGCGTTGCCTCCCGGGTTTCAGACACGCCGGCTTCTTCTTTCCGCACCAGCACGGTGTATCCGTCCCGTATGCGGCAGCAGCCATGCGCGGCCTTTTTCAGTTCCTCCGGTATATTTCCGCTGCATTCCGCGATCCGCCAGGCAGCCTGGAAGTTTTCCAGCGTATCATCCGCCTTCAGCCTCCCCTGCTGCAGGAACAGGATCCGGTCCGCGCATTTTTCCAGATCGGAAGTAATATGGGTTGAAAAGAAAACCGTCTTCCCCTCATCCTTCAGCTTCAGGAAGACTTCCACCAGTTCCTCCCGGCTCACCGGATCCAGGCCGCTGGTCGGCTCGTCCAGAATCAGCAGCTCTGCGCCGTGACTCAGGGCCAGTGCCAGCGCATACTTGATCTTCATGCCGTTGGAAAGTTCCGCCGGTGTCTTTTCTTCATCCAGGCCAAAGGCTTCCAGCCATTTCCTGTAGGCTGTGTCATCCCATTCCGGATAGAATGTCTTTGTCACAGCCGTAATTGCCTTCAGCTTTTTCCGGGTATAGTAGGTCATCCCGGCGGACACAAACCCGATCTTTTCCTTTATTTCGCGGTCATGCTCCGGGTATTCCAGCCCGAAGAAAGAGATCTTCCCGGCGTCCGGCCGTACAAACGACAGCATACTGTTGATCGTCGTGGTTTTACCCGCGCCGTTCCGGCCAATGAAGCCGGTAATGGTCCCCGGCACCAGGCTGAAAGATACATCTTCCAGTTTAAAGGCCGGATAATGCTTGCACAGTCCCCGGACTTCCAGGGGACTTTTCATTTCATAATCCATTCTGCATTCCCTCCGCGATTTCCAGAAAATACTGGGCATTCACCAGTGCGATCCCGCTGTTTTCATCCCCAAGCACCATCAGCTGGTCTCCGGGATTGATATGAAACACGCGCCTGGCCCGGACCGGGATCACAATCTGTCCCTTGTCGCCCACGGTCACCAAACCGAACATATGCTTGCCTCTCATGCCCGGATGCCCATCCAGCTCATACTCCGGTGCGTTGGTCAGGTCATCCAGGGAAACCTCCATCACAGAAGCCAGCTTTGCGGCCATTTCCAGGTCCGGAACGCTTTCCCCTGTTTCCCACTTCGCGATGGTCTGCCGGGCGACTCCTACCTGCTCTGCCAGAGCTTCCTGGGTCATGTTCTTCTGTTTCCGCAGTTTCTGAAGATTCTTCCCGATCATACATTTCCCACCTTTCGCACAAAATGATACGCCCGAACATATTACCGGTCAACCATCCGGCGTTTACATTCCCGCTCGCGAATGTTAATTATCGGTGACAAACGCACAGCAAATATTATCTATTGTCATCCCGGTTCAGGTAGCATATAGTTAAACTATCCTGTATCAGTTCAATAAGGAGGCCGTTGTCTATGAAACTGTTCCTGGTTTTTCTCCTGCTCCTGAGCCTGGTTGGTTCCTCCGCTGCTGTGGCTGAATCTGCTTCCATGCTGCCGGACCTGCCGGACAAACTGCCTGTTGAATACAAAAGAACCATGAAAGAAGGCGGCGGCACCGTCGAAAAGATCACCTACCCCTCCAAAGACTACACCGGTGACGGTGCGGAAGTGACCAAGAAAGCGCTGGTATACCTGCCTGCCGGTTATTCCGCGGATCAGCAGTATGACCTTCTCGTTCTCTGCCACGGTATCGGCGGAAGCGAAAACGAGTGGGGCTTCCTGAATCCCAACTGCGTTGGAAAGAACACGGTGGACCACCTGATTGCCAATGGAGAGATCAGGCCCCTGATCATCGTTATGCCCAACGGCCGTTCCACCGCCAATTTCGGTGATACCAGCTTCGCGAACATGCAGTCCTTCTACACCTTCGGTCAGGAAATCCGCAACGACCTCCTGCCCTGGATGGATGCCCATTATGCTACCTACGGCGCCGGCCTGGATGACCTGAGCGCTTCCCGGGAACACCGGTACATGGCCGGCCTGTCTATGGGCGGCATGCAGACCATCAACATCGGCCTGTGCGAATGCCTGGATCTTTTCTCCGCCTTCGGTGCCTTCTCCGCCGCGCCTACCAGCTACCCGGCTGCCAAGGTTGCATCGGAGATCAAAAAGTTTGACAACTGTCCCATCCGCTTCTTCTATAATGTCTGCGGCATTCAGGACACCACTGCCTATGCCTCCGCTTCCGGAGCTGCCAAAGACCTGCTGAAGTATACCGACCAGCTGACAGAAGACAACTGGTACTGGCAGGAATGCACCGGCACCCACAGCTTTGAGATCTGGAACCTGGGTCTGTTCAACTTCCTCCGCATCCTGGGAAAATGACGTCCTGAAGCCCCTGCAGAGAAGCCATCAGAAAAACATCCCGGCGCTTGAAAACGCCGGGTGTTTGTGATAACGTATCTTTTGATCTTTTTTCCGAAGGAAGGATGTTCATCATGAAGCCTTATGTGGAAATGACTGTAGAGGAACTGAACCAGGAACTGGACGACCTGAAAAAGGAATATAAAAAGGTTCAGGCCATGGACATGCAGCTGAATATGGGCCGGGGCATCCCCTGCATTGATCAGCTGGATCTTTCCATGGGCATGATGGACGTGCTGGATTCTTCATCCGATCTCACCTGTGAAGACGGTACAGACTGCCGCAACTACGGCCAGCTGACCGGCATCCAGGAAGCCCGCGAGCTGCTGGGTGACATGATGGAGAACAACCCCAAGGACATCATCATCTACGGGAACTCCTCCCTGAACGTTATGTTCGATACGATTTCCCGTGTCTGGACCCATGGTGTCATGGGCAGCACCCCCTGGTGCAAGCTGCCGGAGGTTAAGTTTCTCTGTCCCGTGCCCGGTTATGACCGCCACTTTGCGATCACGCAGTATTTCGGCATCAAAATGATCCCCGTCCCCATGACCCCCACCGGTCCGGATATGGATATCGTGGAAAAGCTGGTCAGCGAGGACGATACCATCAAGGGCATCTGGTGCGTACCGAAATACTCCAATCCTTCCGGTATTTCCTATTCAGACGAAACAGTCCGCCGTTTCGCCCGGCTGAAGCCTGCCGCGCCCGACTTCCGGATCTTCTGGGACAATGCCTACGGCATGCATCATCTTTATGACGATCATCAGGATTACCTGATCGAGATCCTGGCGGAGTGCAAGCGCGCCGGCAATCCGGATCTGGTTTACAAGTTTGCCTCCACCTCCAAGATCACCTTCCCCGGCAGCGGTATTGCTGCTGTGGCCACCAGCCCGAACAACATGGTCGATTTTGTGAACACGCTGAAGTTCCAGACCATCGGCCATGACAAGGTAAACCAGCTGCGTCATGTTCGTTTCTTCGGTGATATTCACGGCATGGTGGAACACATGCGCAAGCACGCCGCCATCATCCGGCCCAAGTTTGAAATGGTTGAGGAAACCCTGGCAAAGAACCTGAACGGCCTTGACATTGGAACCTGGACCTCACCCCGCGGCGGATACTTTATCCTCTTTGACTCCCTGCCCGGCTGTGCAAAAGAGATCGTTGCCCTCATGAAAAAAGCGGGCGTCATCATGACCCCCGCCGGTGCCACCTGGCCCTACGGAAAGGACCCCAACGACTCCAATATTCGTATTGCCCCTACCTATCCGACCCTCACTGAGCTGAAAACCGCCATGGAAACCTTCACCCTCTGTGTCCGCATCGCAAGCGCGAAGAAGATCCTGGCAGAAAAAGCAGCAAAATAAACTCATAATAACAGTAAAGAGTCATCCGGCATGGATGACTCTTTTTGAGTTACTGTCACATTCGCCTTTAGGCGAATATTTCACATTTGGCACCAGCCAAATATTTCACATCGGCTGTAAGGCCGATATTTCACGTTGGCGAAGCCAACATTTCATTCGCTGGCATGGATGAATCCTTTTGCCAGCGTTCTCGGCGCTTCACTTACAACAACCGCCACCAGCACCATGATCAGCGCATACGCGTAGATCTCCGCGTATTCATTAAAGTAGGCGCTGCTGTACACCGCTTTCCCCAGGGAATCTCTGGCCTGTACCAGGTATTCGGTGGTCACCGCCAGCTTGATGCCCATTCCCACGGCATTGATATAGGCCTGCTGCAGGTATCCGGCCATCAGCGGCAGATACACCTGAAACAGCACCCTGCCGTTGAATCCGCTGTTCATCCGGTAGACGTCAATCATTTCCGGCTCGATCCGCCGCAGTCCCTCCGCCGTAGCTTCACTGATCAGCGGGATCAGCATCAGTGCCGGTGCGACAAGGGGTACCTGCTCGTATTTTGTCAGCACCATGATGATCACCGTCATCACGATCATCGGAATGGACCGCAGCAGGATCATCAGCGGCTTCAGCAGGGAGCGGACAAACGGGCTCCGGCCCTGGGCCAGACCCAGTGCCGTTCCGATCACAGCAGCCGCGGCCAGGGACTCGACCAGGTGTACCAGCGTCGTTCCGATCTGCCGCCAGGTACGTTCCTCTCCGAGCATGCGGACAAACGTCCGCAGGATTCCCCCCACGTCCGGGAAGACCAGCCGGTCGCCTTTCAGCCACCCGGCTGCCTGGATCAGCACACCGGCCAGCAGGATCCCCAGGCAGAATGCCAGGGTATTGAGGCCTTTTTTATTCCGCTCCATAGTAGAAGTCGTCCGCGGGCACTTCCCCGCCGAACTGGCTCAGGTCGATCTGTGCGGTTTTCTCCACCTGTTCTTTGGCGTCCTTCGCGCTCACAAACCGGATTGCGCAGCCGGGGATCGCGGCAGCTGCCACCTTGGCGTTCGGCAGGATTTCCAGAGCTGCAGCCGCTTCAGCCACGGCCGCCACATCCGTTGTGCACTTACCGCAGGATTCCTCCGCCTGTTTCAGGAATTCCGCCACCGCGTCAGGATTGCTTTCAGCAGTTTCAGCCTTCACAAACAGCGCAGCCTGGGTATATCCCTCCATACCGCTTGCCTGCTTCAGCAGCTCATTCACGCTGACAGCGCTGATCTTGTCATTCTTCATCTTCGCCGCGGTCAGGGCAGGTTCTGCCGTCACCACCATGGCTTCCGCGTCGCTCAGCAGCAGGCTTTGGGTATCGGACGCGCCGGCCAGGTATGTCACTTCCGCCGGTTCAATGCCGTTTTCCTTCAGGGCATACAGAACCACGGAGGCGTTAATCGTGTTTTCACCGAACAGCGTCAGGTTCGCGCCGTTCAGATCTTCCGCCTTCAGGTCTTCCTTCTGTGCTGCGATGAACAGGTTGCCCCAGCTCACCACAGCTGCCAGTTTATAGCTGGATTTTCCGGCCTTGTACAGTTTCGCGCCGGCATTCAGCGGAGCGATGATGAAATCCGCTTCTTTTCCGGCAAAAGCCGCGGCGATCGTATCCGCTGCGATCGTGGTGTACTGTCCGGGGTTCTCCGCTGCCATCACCGCCAGGGCCAGGGCCGGGGCACCGCCCGGAGTGGTCACCGTCAGGCCGGAAATATCCGCGCCTTCAGCTGCTGCAAACACACACAGGCCCAGCGCCAATACCAGCGCCATCATCATTGTAAGAATCTTTTTCATATCTGAATCACCCTTTCTTAATCAGTGCTAACCTCTTCCGCGTTATTGTACAGAAAACCCGCGGCCCTTTCAATGGAGGAACCGCAGGAAATCAGTTTCAGTCATGTTTTTTTGCCGGATTTACGTGCACCATGATGTGCTTGACTTCCGGGAAAGTTTTTTCGATCACGTCATGTACATCCTCCGCGATCTCATGGGCTGCCGCCAGCGTCAGGTTGGGATCCGCCGCGATCTCCAGATCCACATACACCCGGTTGCCGAACATCCTGGTCCGAAGCAGCTCCACGCCCAGGACTCCGGGCTGTTCCAGTGCCGTGTTCCGGAAGGCTTCTTCCGCCTCCTCGTTGCAGGAGTGATCCACCATCTGGTCAATGGCTTCCTTGAAGATCCGGACAGCCACCCGCAGGATGAACACAGCTATGATCAGGCTGGCAATGGGTTCCATCACCGGCATACCCATCCGTGCCCCCGCGATACCGATCAGGGCGCCGATGGAGCTCAGCGCGTCGCTCCGCTGATGCCAGGCTTCCGCGTGCAGTGCCGTGGAACGGTATTTCTTCGCGTATCCCCTTGTATACCAGAACAGGCTTTCCTTGGTCACAATGGAAACCACGGCCGCAGCCAGCGCAAGTACGCCGGGAATGTCGTTCTGTGCACCTCCGCTGATGATATCCTTCACAGCCGTTATGCCGATCATACCGCCCACAACAGCCAGGATACCGCTCAGCAGCAGGGCTGCCACGCACTCGTACCTTTCATGGCCGTAAGGATGCTGTTCATCCGGTTCCTTGGATGAGATCTTCACGCCGATCAGCACGATCAGCCCGCTGAAAATATCAGACGCAGAATGTACCGCGTCACTGATCATCGCTCCTGAATGTGCAACCAGACCGGCGGCTAGCTTCAGCAGGGTCAGGATCACATTTGTGATCATGCTCACCAGTGAAACCCGCGTAGCCGCGGTCTGAAATTCCTCCGGTTTCATCTGTTGTCACCTTCCGGCTGCTATTATCTCTCTTTTTCCCCTATAATTCAATACTTCGGACCACGATCACAGGTTCAAAAAATCAGCACCGAAAGGGTGCTGATTCCTCCACCATTATTCATTTTTCAGTTTTAGTTTTAAGTTTTCATTATTTCATACTACGACCCTGTTTCGTCCGGCATTTTTCGCTTTGTACAGCTTATCATCCGCCGCGTCCAGGAGCTCATCCAGGGAAGAGGCAAAATCGTATTCTTCCACACCGATGGAAAGCGTAATGGAAAACTCATTTCCTTCATACAGAAGATTCATTTTCCTCACTTCGGAACACAGGTCGTTCATGACGATGCCTGCCTGGTCCAGATTCATTTCAGGCATAAAAAAGCAGAATTCCTCTCCGCCCCACCGGCATACGCTGTAGCGTTCCAGCGCGTGTTCCTTGAACAGCGTTGTCAGCCTGGTCAGCGTATAGTCTCCGCACTTATGGCCATAGGTATCATTTACTTGTTTGAAAAAGTCCAGGTCAGCGATCGCCACGCAGAATATCTTGTTCTTACTCCTGCAGTACTGTTCGATCTGCTCGATCATCGCCCGCCGGTTCGGCAGTCCGGTCAGCGAGTCGGTACCTGCCTCCTTATACAGAACCTGGTTTCTCAGGCGCAGCTGGCGTTCAGTTTCCTGGACGCTTGAGCTGAACACAATACAGGCGCAAGCCAGCATCAGGAAGAAAGTAATCGTATTCAGGGTCTGGTAGATCGTATTGGCTCGTGTGCTCATCCTGTACAGGGGTGAAAACATCTGAGACAGGTAGAACAGGAATACACGGATTGCCAGGATCGACAGGAACCACAACAACTTACTGACCGGCTTGTCATATACATTGAAAAAGGCAAACATCAGGATCAGGGTCATCATGTGCTGCACACCGCTGTTCCAGCCGAAATACCGCACGTTCCAGCAAACCCAGCCGATACATACCACTGCGTATTTGATCTGGTTTATCTTCACTCCGCCGCGTTTCAGCATCCACAGGCAGCATCCGGACAGAAGCGCAAAAAGCAGCGGGCTCCATTCCCACTTCCCGCTGTTGATCAGAGGAAAGAGAAAAAAGCAGATAACAAAATAGATAACCAGCAAAACCTCACTGGACATCAGAGCCCGCTGGTAATACGCGGGTATCTCTCTGCCCGCTTTAGGCACCTTCTGATGCAGGAAATTCAGAAAAAACTCCATATATATCCGCCTTATTTTTCTTCCTTTTTGACGATTATGCACCATTTTTTCATTTTGTGCAACTGTATAATGCAAATTTGTATGCAAATGCAATTATCTTTTCTTTTTGTGCTACAACTTCCATCGTCCTGCGGATAGAAAGGACGGAGCCGTCTGGCTCCGTCCTTCATGATATTTCATTCATTCGTTTCACTTTATACCTTTAATGGCCGCAGCGATAAAGCCATAAAACAGCGGATGCGGTTTATTCGGCCTGCTCTTGAATTCCGGATGGAACTGCACACCCACGAAGAACGCTTCTCCCGGGATCTCCACGGTCTCCACCAGCCGTTCATCCGGAGACAGTCCGGACAGGACAAGTCCCGCTTTCTCCAGCGTCTCGCGGTATTCATTGGCAAACTCGTAGCGGTGGCGGTGACGCTCGCCGATCCGTGTTTCCCCATAGCATTTCGCGATCACGGTATCCTCTTTCAGGATGCAGGGATACCGGCCCAGCCGCAGGGTACCGCCCTTGTCGATCTCATCGTTCTGACCCGGCATGAAGTCGATCACCCGGTACGGCGCTTTCTCGTCAAATTCCCTGGAATTGGCACCTTTCAGTCCAGCCACGTTCCGGGCAAACTCGATCACCGCGATCTGCATGCCCAGACAGATGCCGAAATACGGCACATGATGTTCCCTCGCCCATTTAGCCGCCAGGATCATGCCTTCGATACCGCGGCCGCCAAAGCCTCCGGGCACAATGATCGCCTGCAGGGGGCTCAGGATCTCCTCAACGGTCTTCTCATTCAGGCGTTCGGAGTCGATCCATTCGATCTCCACCATCACGTCCTGCGCGTATCCCGCATGCCGCAGGGCTTCCGCCACAGAAAGATAAGCGTCATGCAGCTGCACATATTTGCCGACCAGGCCGATCTTCACTTTCCGGGTCTGGTGCCGGATCCGTTCCACCAGATCCTCCCAGTCCTTCAGGTCCGGTGCCGGGGATTTCAGGCCCAGTTCCCGGCAGACCACCGCGGCCAGACCGGCCTTTTCCAGCATCAGCGGAGCCGCATACAGTGTAGGCAGCGTAGTATTCTCGATCACGCAGTCATCCTTCACGTTGCAGAAATGCGCAATCTTGGAGAAGATCGTTTCATCGGTGATCTTTTCATCTGTCCGCAGCACGATGATGTTCGGGTTGATGCCCATGCCCTGCATTTCCTTCACGCTGTGCTGCGTAGGTTTGGATTTGTGTTCCCCGCTTGCCTTCAGGTAGGGAACCAGCGTCACATGGATATACAGCGCGTTCTCCCGGCCTACTTCCAGTCCCACCTCGCGGATCGCCTCAACGAAGGGCTGGCTCTCAATATCACCGATCGTACCGCCGATCTCGGTAATCACCACATCCGCGTCAGACTTCTCACCGACCCGGTAAATGAACCGCTTGATCTCATCTGTGATATGCGGAATGATCTGCACCGTGGAGCCCAGATATCCGCCTTCCCGTTCCTTCCGGAGAACATTCGCGAAGACCTTGCCGGTGGTCAGGTTGGAATACTTGTTCAGATCCTCATCGATGAACCGTTCATAGTGTCCCAGATCCAGATCCGTTTCCGCGCCATCCTCCGTCACGTATACTTCGCCGTGCTGATAAGGGCTCATGGTACCGGGATCCGCATTGATATAGGGATCCAGTTTCTGCGCCGCCACCTTAATGCCGCGGGCCTTCAGAAGCCTTCCCAGGGACGCAGCCGTAATACCCTTTCCAAGTCCTGAAACCACACCGCCGGTAACAAAAATGTACTTCGTCATACTCCTGTCCTCTTCAGTATTTATTGTTGAGGAGTTGTCCAAATCTATGATTTGGGTAACAACTCCCATGCTACAGCCGTCAAAGGCGTGAAGCGGCTTTGGTAACGGCGATCGCAGCATTCTGAATTCTGCATTCTGCATTGTCGAATGACATGTTCCATGTCATTCGACCGTCACACTCTTTGCCAGGTTCCTCGGCTTATCCACATCCAGGCCCCTGTTCACGCTGGTGTAGTAACCCAGCAGCTGCAGGGGAACAATGGCCAGCGAAGCGATAAAGTGCTCATCCGTTTTCGGCACATACACCGTGAAGTTCACGGAATCCTCCACGGAGAAATTACCGTTTGTGGTCACACCCATCAGGTAAGCGCCCCGGCTCTTGCACTCAAGCATATTGCTCAGGGTCTTTTCAAACAGGCTGCCCTGTGTCAGCACGCCGATCACCAGGGTGTTCTGCTCGATCAGGCTGATGGTTCCGTGCTTCAGTTCGCCTGCCGCGTAAGCCTCGGAATGAATGTAGCTGATCTCCTTCATCTTCAGGCTGCCTTCCAGGCTGATCGCGTAGTCAAGCCCCCGGCCGATGAAGAAGATATCATGCGTGTTCGCGATCTTGGAGGAGAACCACTGCAGCCGCTGCTTTTCTTCCAGCACCCGGCCGATCTGGTCCGGGATCGCGTTCAGTGCCTCCAGGAAACCGGTTTCCTGTTCTTCCGTGATCTGCTTCCTGACCGCTGCCATCTTCACGGCCAGCACGTCCATGGCGATCAGCTGGGCGCTGTAAGCCTTTGTGGTTGCCACAGCGATCTCCGGTCCCGCCAGCGTATACAGCGTATGATCCGCTTCCCGCGCGATCGTGGATCCGATCACATTGACCACTGCCAGCGTCATGGCGCCGCGTTCTTTCGCCACCCTCAGGGCAGCCAGGCTGTCCGCTGTCTCACCGCTTTGGGAAATAATGATCACCAGCGTATCCGGAGCCACCGGAATGCTGCGGTACCGGTATTCGCTCGCCAGTTCCACCCGGACCGGAATCCTCACCAGGTCTTCGATCACATACTGGGATGCCATACCTACATGCCAGGCGGAACCGCAGGCCACAATATCGATGCGGTTTACCTGCCTCAGCATCTCATCGGTCAGTCCGGTTTCCTCGAGAGTGATCTTTCCGTCCTTGACCAGGCTGTTCAGCGTATCCCGGACTGCCTTGGGCTGCTCGTGGATCTCCTTGAGCATGAAATGCTCATATCCGTCTTTTTCCGCTGCCGCGGCGTCCCAGGTGATCTCGGTCAGCGGCAGCTGAACCTCATCCCCGTTCAGGTCGTAGAACTTCACCTCGCCGGCGCTGATCCGGCCGACCTGCAGGTTATCGATGTAGTAAACATTACGCGTATATTTCAGGATAGCCGGAACATCCGATGCAAGATAGGAAGCGCCGTCCGCCGTCCCGATCACCAGCGGGGAATCCTTCCGGGCCACAAAGATCTCATCCGGATAATCCTTGAACATCAGGGCCAGGGCATAGCTGCCCCGGATCCGGACCATGGCCCGGGTAATGGCATCCACAGGACCGATCTTATATTTTTTATAGTAGTAATCCACCAGCTTCACCGCCACCTCCGTGTCGGTTTCGCTGTAAAAGGCATAATCGTGGCGCAGCAGCTTTTCCTTCAGTTCCGTAAAGTTTTCGATGATGCCGTTGTGCACACCCACCACGTCGCTCTCCACCGGGCCGCAGCCGGAGCCGGAGCAGTTGCCGCTCACATGCGGATGCGCGTTCACCATGCTGGGATCGCCGTGGGTAGCCCAGCGTGTATGGCCGATACCGCAGCAGCCGGGCAGAGCGCGTCCCTGGTCTGTTTTATCCGCCAGGTGATATAGTTTACCGGTCGCTTTCACCACTTCTGCCGGCGCCTTGCCGTCCCGTACCGCCAGACCGGCTGAATCATATCCGCGGTATTCCAGCCTCGCCAGACCGTCCAGCAGGATCGGCGCCGCCTGCACATGCCCTGTGTATCCAACTATTCCGCACATGTCACGATTCGCTCCTTTTTTTCACAATCACAAACACAGGAGTGACAACTCTTCACTCTTCACTGGTATCTCTGCATGCTTCACTGGTCTTTCTGCACTCTTTATGACTGTCCCTGAACTCTCAGAAAAACCAAAAAAAGAGTGCAGGGCATAACGTCTGCCTGACGCCTTTGCCCTGCTGCCCGTATGCTACCACTTCAGTGACCCTTCTGTCAAGCCGAATCCTTTGCGGGTAAGTAACCGTCACATTCGACGGAAGTCGAATACTTCACATCTGCGAAGCAGATATTTCACATTGTGCTAAGCACAATATTTCACGTTGACGAAGTCAACATTTCACTGCTTCAAAAAGTATTGTTTGCTTTTTGAAGCAATATGCCTTTCCCCGCTCCCGGTTTTCCGCCCTTCATGATCATCGCTTTCATTTTCCGCTGCAGTGAGGTGTCCTCCGGCAGTCTGCTGATATCCAGTTCTTTTCGTTGTCCTTCGGCCACGTAAAACACCCATTCCAGCGCTGCGTCATCTTCCGGATAAATTTCCTCCAGTTCAAAAGCTTCCTGGAACCGCAGGATCCTCGATCCCTCCGGCAGCAGGTCCTTCAGCGCCGGCGACAGCAGCCAGCTTTCACAGGTCTTCGGCGCGCCGGCCCACTCCGGGAACCGTTCCCGGATAAACGCGTCCGCATTTTCCAGCGAAGCGTTCATCCTTTCCGCCTCCAGCTTTGCGTCCGATGGTATATGCAGGCCGATCTCCTTCCGGCCTTCCTTATCTTCAGTCAGCTCATATTCCAGTTCACCGATCCGGAACAGCTTTGCTCCGATCTGCCGTGTGGTCCATCCGTACCGGTCAAATCCATCCCGTCCGTAGGACCGCCTGTGTTCCGAAATGAACCTTGAAAAACACTTCATTGTATCCATCCAGATCTCTTCCGGAATATCTTTCCATGCGCCGTATTGCCGGCTGTCAGCCGCGATCATCAGCTGGCGGATCAGGATACCGGCGCCGTTGTCATCCTCCGGTTCTTCCTGCCCGTGGATTTCCGCCCATACGCTGTCTCCGCCCTTCTGCACAAAGTCCCTGTCAATCCCAAGGCTTTCCGCCAGCCTTTCCGCGGCATCCAGCGAAACGATCTCCCGTTCCTTCCGCTCATACGCTTCCGCCTTTCCGGAAAAGATGGTCTGAATCTCTGCCTGCCGGTCTGCTTTCGCGGCATCCGGATCCATATCCCAAAGCTCCTCCGGTGCGCCTTTCAATCCTGTTATCGCTTCCCGTTCCTCCTCCAGTGCTTTCACCTTTTCCCGGAAGGTTTCCCATGGCAGTTCCTCTCCTGACATCTTCACGCTCACCGCCGTCAGCCGCGGGAACAGCTGCCATGCCGCCCGTTCCAGGCTGGCTATCCGTTCAGTCCAGAGCGGGCATTCCACTCCCAGGATCCTGTTCTCCAGTCCCACGGCATATTCCGGTATCCGGGGTGTTTCATGGATGCGCCTGACGTCGATCCTGCCATAGCAGTAATCCAGGTAGAAACTGTCTGTATCCGAGCGGATCACCGTTCCGCCGCTTTGCATAAAGGCAAGAGTCTCCTGCCGGCCGCCCATCCACTGCTGCACGATGAAGTGTGCCGGCAGCGGCCCGCCGGCCAGCACGTCGTTCCATACGATGGTCTTCCGTCCTTTTCCGGCCAGGTATTCACCGACCTCCATCAGAAGATCCCGCTGCAGGTCATCCTCGGACTGCAGTCCCTTTTCCCGGATTCGCCGCTGGCAGTCCGGGCACCGCCTCCAGCGGAACTTCAGCGCCTCATCCCCGCCGATATGCACCGCCGGAAAAGGAAACAGTTCCGTTACTTCATCCAGGATATCCTCCAGGAAGCCCAGCGTCTCTTCTTTTCCCGCACAGACCAGCGCCGGAAAAATACCGCCGGAGATCTCCACTTTTTCTTCCCACTTTCCCGTCTTCCCGCGCCTGCAGCCAAACTGCGGATAAGCCGCCAGCATGGCAGCCGCGTGGCCCGGGATCTCAATCTCCGGGATGATCTCAATGCCAAGGCTTTTGGCATATGCCACCAGGTCCCGGATCTCCTCCTGTGTATAGTATCCGCTGTTCCGTTCTGCTTCGGGTGTACCACCGAAAAAAGAGTCTCCCCGCACGGCGCCCTTTTCCGTCAGCAGCGGATATTTCCTGATCTCGATCCGCCAGCCCTGGTCATCCGTCAGATGCCAGTGCATCCTGTTCAGCTTCAGCACCGCCGCTGCCTGCAGCAGTTTCTTAATTTCATCCAGGGGCATAAAATGCCGGCATACATCCAGCATAAATCCCCTGTGTTCATGATCATTTTTGTTCATTCCGGTCATTTTTCTCCCTTCGGATTCTAACATTGTTTGAGTATACCCCAATGTGCTCTATGATACAAAGAAGGAACCGTCAGAACCCTTGACATTCTTCCCCTGTGCAGTATAATTCTCCCGTAAAAAATCACGCAGGAGGGCGCAGGCATGATCAAGGGTGAACAGCTTTATGAAGGAAAGGCCAAGAAGGTTTTCAGCACGGATGATCCCGAACTGCTGATCGTCGATTACAAGGACGACGCTACCGCTTTCAACGGCCTGAAAAAAGGTACCATTCAGGGCAAGGGTGTTATCAATAACCACATGAGCAACCTGCTGATGCAGCGGCTCGAGAAGAAAGGCATTCCCACCCATTTCGTAAAGGAACTCAGTGAGCGGGAAACCCTCGTTAAGAAAGTTTCCATCGTCCCGCTGGAAGTCATCATCCGTAACATCTCTGCCGGCTCTTTCTCCAAGCGTTACGGTGTAGAGGAAGGCATCGTTTTCGACGCTCCGACCATCGAGTTCTCCTATAAGAACGATGACCTGGGCGATCCCCTGATCAACGAGTATCACGCGCTGGCCCTGAAACTCGCCACAAAGGAAGAGATCGAGACCATCAAAAAGTATGCCTTCGCGGTCAATGAAGAGCTGAAAGCCATCTGGAAGCACGTTGGTGTGACCCTCGTGGACTTCAAGCTGGAGTTCGGCCGCCTGTCCGACGGCACCATCGTCCTGGCCGATGAGATCAGCCCCGACACCTGCCGTCTGTGGGACAGCGAGACCAACGAAAAGCTGGACAAGGACCGCTTCCGCCGCGATATGGGCGGTGTGGAAGAAGCCTATCAGGAAATTATGCGGAGGCTTACAGAGGCCTGAGCCGCTGGCTGACTGATAACGCTTCACCGGTATCTCACCACTGATAAAACTAACACCCTTTGCTGATTCAGCAAAGGGTGTTTTCTTGTGATTTCTTGTCTCCGCATGTCATTTGGAAAGCAGGAAAGCAGCATCTCACTGTGCCTGAAGCTTTATGCTTTAGGCACTAACTCGCTCAGTTTCTTCCGGTACAGGAAATCATGCACCAGCTGATCCAGCTCCTGCCACAAAGGCAGCGTCACGCAGCTGGCATACCGCGGACATTCTTCCGCGTCCTTCTGCAGGCAGGCCACCGGCGCCAGGGTTCCCTCCATCCGTTCCACGATTTCCCCGATGGAATACTCTTCCGGTTTCCGCAGCAACACATAACCGCCGCCCTTGCCGCTGGAGCCCTTCACCAGTTTCCCTTCCACCAGTTCCTTCACAATGATCTCCAGGTATTTCTTGGAGATTCCCTGCCTCTCCGCGATATCCTTCAGCGGAACCGGCTGTCCCTTTTCATTTTCCGCCAGATCAATCATTACCCGCAGGGCGTAACGTCCTTTCGTGGAGATCATACACTCACCTTCCAAAACAATTATTACCTATTTTACCGTAGGGTTAGTAGGCAGTCAAGTACTTCTGTTTTTTTTGCCTATTGACATAGTGGGTAAAAGGAAATATAATTCTCCTGCTGTTAAAGCAATAGCAAGCAAAGGAGCAGCCCAAATGAGTATTTACGCGGACCATGCCGCGACCACAGCCATGAGTGAGGCGGCCATCAACGCCATGACCCGCTGTATGAAGGAAGAATACGGCAACCCCTCCAGCCTGTACCGGATCGGCCAGCTGGCTAAGGAAACCCTGGAGAAGGCCCGTGAGGAAGTCGCCTCCGTGATCAATGCGGAACCTCGCGAGATCTATTTCACCTCCGGCGGTTCCGAGGCTGACAACCAGGCCATCCGTTCCGCCGCCCTGGCCGGAAAGAAAAAAGGAAAGACCCACATCATTTCCTCCGCCTTTGAGCATCATGCCGTGCTGCACACGTTGAACACGCTGAAGCTGGAAGGTTTTGACGTGACCCTCCTTCCCGTTCATGAGAACGGCATCGTCCGCCCGGAAGAAGTCGAAGCAGCTATCCGTCCGGATACCTGCCTGGTTACGATCATGTATGCCAACAATGAAATCGGCACAATCCAGCCCATCCGGGAGATCGGTACAGTCTGCCATGCTCATCAGGTGCTCTTCCATACGGACGCGGTCCAGGCCGTCGGTCCGCTCGCCATTGATGTAAAGGCGGAAAACATTGATTATCTTTCCGCCTCCTCCCATAAATTCCATGGTCCCAAGGGCGTTGGCTTCCTGTATGCCCGCAAGGGCGTGCCGCTCACGTCGCTGATCGATGGCGGTGCCCAGGAGCGTGGCCGCCGTGCAGGCACGGAAAACCTGCCCGGCATTGTCGGTATGACAACCGCCCTGAAGGAAACCGTTGCGGAACGGGAAGCTGAGGCCGCCCGTCTCACCGTCCTCCGGGACCGTCTGATCACCGGGCTGAATGAGATCCCCCATTCCGCCCTGAACGGAGACGCTGAAAAACGCCTGCCCGGCAATGTCAACTTCTGCTTTGAGGGCATTGAAGGTGAATCCCTTCTCCTTCTGCTGGATGAAAAGGGCATCAGTGCCTCCTCCGGAAGTGCCTGCACCTCCGGTTCCCTGGATCCCAGCCACGTGCTGCTGGCCATCGGCCGGATCCACGATGTGGCCCACGGTTCCCTGCGGCTGACGCTCGGCCGGGAGAACACCCCGGAGGATGTGGAATACATCATCTCCGCAGTCAAAGATGTTGTCGCCTACCTGCGCGGATTCTCACCGGTATGGCGGGATCTGCAAAACGGCAAAAGACCTTATATTCTGTAATTCGGGAGGATAAAGCATATGGCACTGTACAGTGAAAAAGTAATGGATCATTTCCTTCATCCCCGTAATGTCGGCGTCATCGAGGACGCTGATGCCGTTGGCGAAGTCGGCAACGCCAAGTGCGGAGACATCATGAAGATGTACCTGAAGATCAAAGACGATGTTGTGGAAGACGTCAAGTTCGAAACCTTTGGCTGCGGCAGCGCCATCGCTTCCAGCTCCATGGCCACGGAAATGATCAAGGGCAAACCCCTCTCTGAAGTCGGTAAGCTGACCAACCAGGCGGTCACCAAAGCCCTGGACGGTCTTCCCGCCCATAAGATCCACTGTTCCGTTCTGGCGGAGGAAGCGATCAAGTCCGCCCTGGAGGATTACGAAGCCCGGAAAGCTTCGAAAGCCAACGCTTGACTTTTCACTTTCACCTCAAAACGGCCTGCATAACGCAGGCCGTTTTCTTCTCTTTTTCAGTGATTCACCGCATACATTGCCGCTCGCCGGCTCTGAACATACAGTTCATATGTTACCTGATCATATTCCTCGTCTCTTCCCCGATCATGCGCATAATAAGGAGGTGAATCATTCCAGGAACCCATTCCGCCGAATACGTCCGCTTTCTCAACAGCTAATACTAACCGGGCAGTTTCCGGATTGAATAAGTGCCGGTCTCTTTCCATCCATTTCGGATAATCAGCTGGTTTTATTCCGCACAGGATTTCATATGCTTCACGGAAATCGCGGGCATAATGGTCAAACCCAATCTCATCGGCAAATGTTTCAATTTTCTTCAGTGCTTCTTTAAAATCATCTGTCGGATCATCTTCCTGTTCAAGGTACTCTATGCGCATGTTTTCCCAAAGGATTTCCTTATAGCATATATCCCACGCATGCGCTTCCTGGTTATATGACCAGGACGGTTTCCAGTAGGTAACTGCTCCTTTCCCATAGGCTGTCACAAGGCCCTCCGCCTCTCCATTGGCAAAGCCTGCCATTCGGGGATCATTATTAGCGACGGAAATATGCATCTTTACAGTTTTTATGTTTTTCTGCTGTAAGATCCTATACCAGTCCTGTACATTGGCTGCCGTTTTATTTTTTTTTGCAAAAAGAAACCCTTCTTCCAGAAATTCAAAGAATATGCTTCGATTACTATCCGGCATTATTAAAGATGATTCTGTGCCTTCTCTGATTCTTTTCTTCACATAGGACACTATTTTCATCATCTGATACATTGAACCATTCATATTGGTCACCGCCTCTTTGGTTTTCCTGATACTTTTCTGTATTACTTTACCATAAAAAAACGACAAGCCGTCAAATTACAGAATATTTTACATTTTGTTTACAACGCACAGGACGCGGTTCATGACAGGCCCGCTCCATGAGAAACACTGAAACAAAAAAACTGTCACACGGAGGGGAGCATTCATATGCATAAACGCATGAATAACCGATCGACGTTTAAAACGGCAGCACATTCCTGCGCCGCCGTTTTTTGATCCGTCAAATTCTTCTCACTGATGCAGTCTGCATGTTCTTTTCATGGCCACCGCGCTGGCGATATCCCCCAGCACATTGCAGCAGGTGGCGCCCGCATCCACCAGGATATTCACACTCACATACATGCCCATAATCCCGACCGGCAGTCCGGCAATCGCCGCCAGCGCCGCAAAGGACGCGATGGCGCTGTTCGGCACTCCCGGCGCGCCGATGCTCAGCAGCGTATTGCTCAGCAGCACCACTGCCAGCAGTCCGTACGGCAGATCCGTTCCGGTTGCGTTGGCGAAGAATACAATCATGAAGGACATCACGATGGACACAGCGTCCATATTGATTGTCGCCCCCAGCGGCAAAGCCAGGGAGGATATTTCGTTCGGCACTTCCATCTCGTCTGTGCAGCGTTTGCTGATCGGCAGCGTCGCGGAGGAGGATGCCGTGCCGAAAGCGTTCAGTGCTGCCGGAAGAGATGTCACAAAGAAGCGCTTCAGGCTGAATTTCCCGATTCCCTTAACCAGGACAAGACCGTATACAATCACAATATTCAGCAGCATCACCAGATACAGTGTGCCCAGCACCGCAGCCAGCGAAAGAATGGTCTGCAGCCCGTTCACATGCACCGTGCCGGCCAGGGAGCAGAACACGCCGACAGGCGTGGTATACATCACGGCGGAAATGATTTTCACGGAGATATGATCCACCGCTTCGCACAGTTTCACAAAGGGCTCCGCTTTGGGACCGAGCACCAGGCAGGTGATGCCGATGATGATCGCGAATGCCAGCACCTGCAGCATATTCCCGTTGGCAAAGGATGCGAACGGATTGGCCGGAATCAGATTTTTCAGCGTATCGAGCACACTGGTGAATTCTGCGGCCTGAACCTCCGCCTCCGCCATTTCCACCGCGACGCCTGCACCGATATTCAGCGCCTTGGGCAGGAACAGGCCCAGCAGGCTGGCAAACAGGGTGGTACCGATAAAGTACAGGAGGGCTTGTCCGCCCACCCTGCCGGTAGCTGAAACGCTGCCGATTCCCTTGATGCCCACGATCAGGGAGCAGAAAACCAGCGGATAGATCATCATGGTCAGTCCGTGAAGATAAACCGTACTGATAAAGCTCGTGACCGGCTCCGCCCAGGCAGGCATCACCAGTCCGAAAAGCGCGCCGAGGATGAGCCCGGCCAGGATCGCAAGGCTGAGCCTGATCGCCTTTTTATTCGTCTGATATGTTTTGGCCATTGTTTCTGTCTCCAGTCTGCGTATATTCACAGATATGACGAAGGGATGCGGGAGTAGCCGCACCCCTTTGCCATATCTCTTTTTTGCTTATTTGACTGCTTCGAACGCGGCGTCCAGCGCTGCGATCAGATCCTTCACATTCTCCGTGCCGATGGACAGACGGATCGTGTTGGGCTTGATGCCCTGGTCCAGCAGTTCCTCTTCGGTCAGCTGGCTATGGGTGGTGGTGAAGGGATGGATAACCAGGCTCTTCACGTCAGCCACGTTGGCCAGCAGGGAGAAGATCGCCAGGTTGTCAATGAACTTCTTGGCGGTTTCACTGTCGCCCTTCACTTCAAAGGTGAAAATGCTGCCGCCGCCGTTTGGGAAGTACTTCTTGTACAGTGCGTGGCTGGGTTCGCTTTCCAGGGACGGATGATGAACCGCTTCCACCTGCGGATGCTTGCTGAGGTAATCCACGATCTTCAGGGTATTCTCCACATGGCGTTCCACGCGCAGGGACAGGGTTTCCAGGCCCTGCAGGAACAGGAATGCATGGAAGGGAGACAGAGTGGAACCGGTATCCCGCAGCAGAATCGCGCGGATGTAAGTCACAAAGGCCGCGGGGCCGACAACATCATAGAAGCTGACACCGTGATAGCTGGGATTCGCGTCGCTGATCCACGGATACTTGCCGCTTTCCTTCCAGTTGAATTTTCCGCCTTCAACGATCACGCCGCCAATGGCCGTGCCATGGCCGCCGATGAACTTTGTCGCGCTGTGCACCACAATATCGGCACCCCAGTCAAGAGGCCTTACCAGGTAAGGTGTCGCGAAGGTGGAGTCCACCACCAGCGGAATGCCATGAGCATGGGCAATCTTCGCCAGCTTTTCAATGTCAGCGATATTGCTGTTGGGGTTGCCCAGGGTTTCCACATACAGGGCCTTGGTGTTCGGCTGGATGGCCGCTTCAAAAGCGCCATCTTCATCCGGGTCCACAAATGTGGTGGTAATGCCTGCAGTCAGCGGCAAGGTATGCTCCAGCAGGTTAAAGGTGCCGCCGTAGATCGTCTTGGAAGCCACAATATGCTCCCCGGCCTTGGCCAGTGCCTGGATCGTATAGGTGATAGCCGCAGCGCCGGAAGCAACTGCCAGAGCAGCGGAACCGTTCTCCAGGGCAGCAATGCGTTCTTCAAACACACTCTGGGTCGGATTGGTCAGCCGGCCGTAGATGTTGCCGGCGTCCCGCAGTCCGAAACGGTCGGCGGCGTGCTGGGCGTTATGGAAAACATAGGCGGCGGTGGCGTAGATCGGAACCGCGCGGGAATCGGTAGCGGGATCGGCCTGCTCCTGGCCGATGTGCAGCTGTTTGGTTTCAAAGGACCAGTTGGCGGAATTCTTAATATCAGACATTGTATTTATTCTCCTTTATTACTTTTTTGAATGTTTCCCGGAATCCGGATTCTTCATTATGAATTATGAATAAACATTCACATTCGGTTTCTGCTTAACTGTGCCGCCTTCAGCGTATGCCTGCACTTCATGGTCCTTTCCTCCTTGCCGGATCAGTAGCTTTAATTCTGAATTCTTCATTCTGAATTCTGAATTAAAGCTGCGCGTTTTTGCGTTGGCATTAATCTACTATATCAATGGGTTTTTGTCTAATACCGGGGATTAATAAAGAGCTATAGATTCGTTCTATAGCTTCTTGCCATGGTTGACCGCTGAAAAAGGCACCGGACCTTCCGTCCCGGTACCTTTCATTTCTGTCCCCCGCAGGGCTTATTTCTTTTCCAGCGGGATCCAGATATAGACCTTCATCTCCCCGGAATCCCCTTCCGGCGGCAGATAAACCTCGATATCATAATCCCCTGCCAGTTTATATCCCTTCAGCGACGGCAGCCACTCCGACCAGATTCTGGTATTCGTGTCCTGCAGTGTACTGATCGTGCATGGGAACTGGGCCCAAAAGCTTCCGGGGATCACCCGGGTCTCACAGCTCTCCGGGATGTCCTCCCAGGGAAAATAGAGATCTGCGATCCAGTAGTCAAAGTCCTTGCCCGTCATGTCTGTGCAGATGCCGAATGTCCCCATGACCGGGCGGTTCTCTCCCTGCGCCAGCCACTCGTCCCAGAATTTCGGGATTTCCTGGTAACTCGTATCTGAATTGAACGGTCTCTTTACACCGACGATCGTGAACGGTGCCTTTTCAACAATGCGGTAATCCATCATGCTTCCACCCTCCAGTGATACTTTAATATGCAGCGGGGCTAAAGACCGGAGAGGTGCGCCTTTCTCCCGTGCCTTTGATGGCTGGATGCCATGAAAGCGCTGGAAGGCTTTCGCGAAACTGTCCGGGGAATCATATCCGTATTTCAGTGCCGTATCGATGACCTTTGCATCAGTGCCCGAAAGCTCCTGTGCCGCCAGTGTCATCCGGCGTGCCCGGATATATTCCCCCACCGTCATCCCGCAGAGCGCGCTGAACATCCGTTGATAGTAGAACGGAGAAAGCGCGGCAAACCGGGCAATGTCCTCGATTTCCAGGGAACTGGCCAGGTTTCCTTCTATATAATCGATAGACTGTTGAAATCCTTCCACCCAGCTTTCCACTGCGTTCACCTCCCCTTGCTGCATTCACAGTATACTGCCGGGTGCATTTTCCGTCCCGACATCCTGTGCACTCATTATTCGGATGCTTCCGTTGTACAGATTTCCCGCACCCAGCGCGCGATGTCCTCCGCGTTGCTGCCTTTCTTTATTCTTCCGCCTTTTTCCCACTTCACGTCTTCTCCTGCTGCCTTCTGCAGGTTCACGGCACTGCTGCCGATCCCGGAGGAATTGGATGTGCAGAACGGAATGATCGTTTTCCCGGACAGGTCCACACTTTCCAGGAATGTATACATGATCTTCGGTGCCTGCCCGCTCCAGATCGGGTAACCCAGCCAGATCGTATCATATCGGGACAGGTCTTCCGGAAGCGCAGCTATGGCCGGCCGGATACTGTTGTCCTTCAGTTCCGTCATGCTGCGGGATTTGCTGTCGAAATAATTCAGGTCATCCGCGGTATAGGGTTCCTCCGCAGCAATCTCGAACATATCGGCTTTCAATTCTGCCGCAATGGCATAAGCCGCGGCTTTCGTCGTATCATCCGGCGAGAACCAGACCACCAGGATCCCGTTCTCCTCCGCCTCCGCTTCCGACAGTTTGTCAATTTCCAGCGTTGCCGAGGTAACAGCATCCTCCGCGAAAGCGCATCCGCAGGCCAGCATCAGGCTCATCAACAGGATCAGGACCTTCTTCATATACAAATATCTCCTTGCTTTATATACTCCGTCACTTACTGTATATTATACATGAATTGCTTCCGGGGGAAACTCCTGTCTTTTCTGCCTGTAAAAAGCAGGTATTATGCCAGCATGAGATCTTTTTTGTGTTTTCCTGTTTTTACCTATTGACATAGTAGGCTGATAGTGATAATATGCCCTCAAGCTTTCACACAGAAGCGTATGAAACAGAAAGGAGGCGCAGGCATGTTTACCGAAAAGGAAATCATTCTGAGGACCACCTGTCGAATGCTGATCTCCCGGGCATGTATTATGGCTGGGGCGTCAGCGTGTATGTGTCTGCGCTCTGAATGATCCGCCGCAGGATCGGATAAAGTCATATCTGCCCGGGAGCTTCAAAACGGCTGCCGGGCTTTTCTTTGAAGGCGGCCGCATCAGCAGGAAAGGAAGAAGCAGCGCAGTGGATTGGGCGTACATTGAAAAGGTTCTGCCGCTTTACGGGAAAGCCGCCTGGCTCACCCTGCGGACAGGTACCGCGGGCATCCTGCTCGCCACCCTTGTGGGTCTGCTGTGTGCCGCGGCACTCCACTGGCGGATTCCGGTGCTTCGCAGGATCACAGCCGCCTATGTGGAACTGAGCCGGAACACACCCCTGCTTGTGCAGTTATTCTTCATCTACTACGGTCTGCCGAAGATCGGGATCAAAACCAACCCGGAAGCCTGTGGTATTGCCGGTCTCGCCTTTCTCGGCGGCGGATACATGACCGAAGCCTTCCGCAGCGGCATAGAAGCTGTGGAGAAGATTCAGGAAGAGAGCGCCCTGAGCCTCGGACTCACCCGGAAGCAGGCCTTTCTCCATGTGATCCTTCCCCAGGCAGCAGCCATCAGCGTCCCCGCCTTCATGGCCAATGTGATCTTCCTGATGAAGGAAACCAGCGTATTCTCCGCTGTAAGTCTGATGGACCTTATGTTCACGGCCAAGGACCAGATCGGGCTTTATTACCGGACAACGGAAAGCCTGTTTCTGCTGGTCGGAGCCTACCTGCTGATCCTCCTGCCGCTCTCGCTGCTGGGGATCTTCCTGGAAAGGAGGCTGCGGCATGCCGGATTTGGGACTTGAGGTCCTTTTCAAGGGAAAAAACTTCGTCCGGCTGCTGGGCGGTCTCTGGGTGGCTCTCCGCATCAGCCTGATCGCCGCTGCTATCAGCATGGTCGCAGGCATCCTGCTGGGAATCGCCGCAAGCCGGAAACATTCCGTTTCTTCCGTTATCCTGCGCGTCTGGCTGGGCATTATCCATATCATGCCCCAGATGGTCCTGCTGTTCCTCATGTATTTCGGAACAACCCGGGCCTTCAACTGGAATCTTTCCGGAGAAGCGGCTGCCATCATCGTCTTTGCCCTCTGGGGAACGGCGGAAATGGGTGACCTGGTCCGCGGCGCGGTCAGCAGCATACCAGTCATTCAACGGGAAAGTGCGGAAGCGCTGGGGCTGAAACCGGCCCAGGTTTACCGCTGGATCATCCTGCCCCAGGCCGTACGGCGGCTGATTCCATTATCCATTAACCTGATTACCCGGATGATCAAGACCACCAGCCTGGTGACCCTCATCGGTGTGGTGGAGATCCTGAAGGTTGCCCAGCAGATCATTGAGGCCAACCGGAAGGCAAGCCCGAACGCGGCGTTCGGTGTCTACCTGACCATCTTCGTAATGTATTACCTGGCCTGCCGGCCTCTGAGCCTGGCAGCAAAGAAACTTGAAAAGCACTGGAGGTAAGCGCGTGGCGGAAACAGTCCTGAGCATCTCGCATCTGACGAAGCGGTTTGATGATCAGACGATCCTGGAGGATCTCTCTCTGGCGGTCCGTGAAGGTGAAGTTGTCGTCATCGTCGGCTCCAGCGGATGCGGCAAAAGCACACTCCTGCGATGTATTAACGCCCTGGAGGATATCCAGGGCGGAGAAATCCGGCTCCGGGGTGAGCTGATTCGTCAGGGAAGCAAAAACCTGCCGGAGATGCGCCGCAAAGTCGGAATGGTATTCCAGAATTACGAACTGTTCCCTCACCTGACCGTGCTGGAGAACATCCTCCTCGCGCCGGTGAAGGCGCAGAAACGTTCCCGGACGGAAGTCCGGGAGGAAGCGCTGGCACTGCTGGACCGGGTCGGCCTGAAAGAAAAGGCTGACAGTTATCCCCGGCAGCTTTCCGGCGGACAGAAGCAGCGTGTCGCCATTGTGCGGGCCCTGTGCACGCATCCCGAAATCCTGCTTTTTGACGAAGTCACAGCCGCCCTGGATCCGGAAATGGTCCGGGAGGTGCTGGATGTCATCGTTTCCCTGGCGGACCAGGGAAAGACGATGCTCATCGTCACCCATGAAATGTCTTTTGCCCGGGCCGTAGCTGACCGGATCATCCTGCTGGAAGACCGGAACATTCTTGAGGAAAGCGACCCGGAAACCTTCTTCACATCTCCCAAAACGGAGCAGGCGAAGAAGTTCCTGCAGTCTTTTGAATTCAACAGAAAAAATAAAGCAGAGGCTTAAAGCCCGAAAGGAGAATCCCCATGAAAACCATTCGTAATATCATCGCCCTCGTGATCGCCCTCGTACTGGCTCTTTCCCTTGTCATTACCGCTTCCGCGGATGTGGTTTACCGCACCCTGGATGAGATTAAGGCTTCCGGAATCATCAACATCGGCGTTTTCTCCGATAAGAATCCCTTTGGCTATGTGGATGAGAACGGTGAATACCAGGGCTATGACGTTTACTTTGCCCGCCGCATCGGTGAGGATCTCGGTGTGACCGTCAACTACGTTTCCACCGAAGCTGCCAACCGCGTTGAATACCTGGAGACCGGTAAAGTGGACATCGTCCTGGCCAACTTCACCGTCACCCCTGAGCGCGCTGAGAAAGTGGACTTTGCCCTGCCCTACATGAACGTGGCCCTGGGCGTTGTCTCCCCGGACAGCCGTATCATCAAAGACCTGTCCGAGATCACTGCCGATGACCAGGTGATCGTCATCTCCGGCACCACCGCCGAAGATTACCTGATCAAGAATAATCCTGAGATCACCCTGCAGAAGTATGACACCTACGCCAATGCCAAGAACGCCCTGGAAAACGGAAATGCCGTTGCCTGGGCCAATGACAACACCGAGGTGATCGCCTTTGCCCTGCAGAATGAAGGCTACACCGTCGGCATTCCTTCCCTGGGCAGCCAGGACACCATTGCTCCCGCCGTCAGCAAGGGCAATGAAAGCCTGCTAAACTGGATCAATGATGAGATTAAGGCCCTGGCCGCCGAAAACTTCTTCCACAAGGATTATGAAGAGACCCTGGTTGACACCTACGGCCTGGATTATGAAGACAGCCTTGTGCTGGAAGGCGGCGGACTGGCCGAATAATCAAATCTATTGCAATCTGAGGACAGAAGCGGAAATGAAGCAGATACTCGCCTTTGGGGACTCAAACACCTGGGGCCTGATTCCCGGGGCCATAGACAGATATCCGGAATACACCCGCTGGACGGGTATTCTGCGGAGGATCGTTACGCCGAAAGGATACCGGATCCTCGAGGACGGGGTGGTCGGAAGGACCACCGTCTTCGAGGACCCGGCGCGTCCCTTTCGGAAAGGCATTGATTCCATCGCCCATTACCGGAGCACGGAAGACCTGCACACCGTGATCCTGATGCTTGGTACAAACGATTGTAAAAAGGCACTGCGCAATACACCGGAGCAGATCGGCGGCGGTATTGAGCAGTGTATTTCCCGTTTTGAAGAGTTTATTCCTCCCGAAAAAATACTGGTTCTCTCCCCGATTCTGCTGGGAGAGAACGTTTGGCGTCCGGACAAGGATCCGGCCTTCGACCGGCAGTCCGTTGAAACCAGTGCCGCACTGAAGGAAATCTACCGGGCCGTTGCGGCAAAAAAAGGCTGCCTTTTCCTGGCCGCTTCCGATTATACTGCCCCCTCCCCTGTTGACGAGGAGCATCTCAGCGTTGAAGGTCATGTCCACCTGGCTTCCGCCATCCTGAAAAAGCTGACCGAAGCCGGCTTGCTATAAGCATACAAACAGCCCCGTTCGCATAAGGAACGGGGCTGTTTTTCGCCGGTTGTCAGAGTCGTCCCAGCACTTCATCCAGTTTTTCCAGGAAAGCCTCTTCTCCGAACGTGTTGAGTTTCATGAACATCGCCTGGGATCCGCCCGAGGTGATCGCGCTCAGGTAAATGAGATCATCCCCGCCCTGGAACAGTGTCACGCTCATGGAAACACGGTTGCTGCCAAGCATGCTGTAGCGTTCAAACACACGCACTGAACAGCGGCTGCCTCCTCCGGCAAAATCACTGCTGTCTTCCAGGGATGCGGTAGCGCTTCCCCGGAGAATACCATCCTCGATCACAGACAGTATCTCTTTAAAATCCCCTCTCAGGACTTTTTCCATCTTTGCCATGTCTCATTCACTCCTTATCCGTCTGAATAACCTGTCACTTTTTCTCCGGCAGGTAATACCTGCCATCCGCGGTCCTGCATATGAATCCCTTCCGGGCCAGCATATCTGTGAAAAATATAAATGCATTCGGGTTGAGCACTCCGGCGTCATCCAGTGTCCTGGCTGATTCCGGAGAAACCGCACCTGAAACGGCCAGTTTATACAGGATATGTCTCTTTCGGATCAGAAAAACAGGCGGCATCTCCTTCACCCTCCCTGCGTCAGATTCAGTGAGCATTTCCTCACTGTGCTTACAGGGTATCACCACCTGCTCCCGAAATACAGATTCACTTGCGAGCGTTATATCCGTTTATTCCCGTCCGGTATGAAAAATACAGCCTGTCTGTCCGGATCGCTGTGCTGCCTTTTTTTATCCGTTTCTGCAAGGTTGTTTCAGTCTTCCCTTGACAATCCGTATCCGTTATATCCGGCCATTCCCGGATGATAAAACCGCACCGAAAGAACACAGGGAACGTATCCGTATTTTTTCCGTACATACTCTTCCGCCATTTTCCGGATCCCTTCCGTCAGTTCATCCTGGCATTCTTCGATCTTCAGTCTGATATAGTCATCCGTTTCGTAAACAATACTGACGCCCGGCAGGGAGGACGCGAATACGTCCCTCGGGCCCATGTGAAGCTTTTTGACCAGGTAATCCCTGATCTGTTCCTTCTGGTTTCTGGCAAATTCCGTATAGTACCGTCTGTCCACATTGGTTGTCCCGATCTGCATGGCATTATCATAATAGTTTTCCGGAGAAAGGCCGGTCTCCCGTATGACCTTCAGCCAGACCATGATCACCTTATTCCGGATCTCATCATTCAGAATTTCCGTTCTCCTGCTGTCAGGCGTATCCAGGATCTTGTTGTATTCATCCTCCGCCATCAGGAGATACAGGCACGGAATCCTGATATGGCTTTCGTCCCTGCTTATACTTATAATACTTTCATTCCTGGACACGATCCTGATTCCTATAATTTCAATTCCCAGTTCACTCTTCAGCATCTGCACCATTCTTTTTTCCGCCTGCTGAATCATGGATGCCCTTCTGATCTTCAGAAACTCAAACATAATGCTTCTCCCCTGTCCGATAATGGCCCGGTATTTTATCATCTTTTATACTGACAGACGTGTTTCCGGAATCTTTTGCTGCCTGTATGTTTTTCTCTGTTCTCCTGTGAATACAACCATCCTTGTTGTGTAATATAATAATTGCATTTGCAATTTTCGTCAAGATTGTGCGTACTTTTTGCGTTTTTCAGAAGTATACGGGCATCGAAACAGGACCGTTTCTTCTGATGATCGCTTGTATCTGCTGTAATACAGGCATGCATCATCCGAAACCGGTCATTTCCGTTTTTCAGGGGAAATGGAAAAGCTTCCGGAAGCTTTTCCCCGGAAGCCGGCTGTTTATTTTCCTTTGTTTTTCGGTTTGATGCTCCGGGTACTTCCTCGCACAATGATGGTCGTTCCCAGCAGCAGGTTTTCCGGATGTGTCTGTCTCTTTTCGATGATGTCCAGCAGCATCTGTGCTGCGGCCCGTCCCATCTCCATACGGTTCAGGGAGGTGGTTGTCAGGTCGAACCACGGAAGGGAGGAATAGTCCATGTCATTGGCACCGCAGATCGAAATATCCTTCGGAACCATCAGGCCTTTTTCCCGCAGGTAGACCATGGCGCCGATGGCCAGCTGGTCTGTCCCTGCGAAAACCGCCGTTGTGTCGGGATACTTTTCGTGAATGATCTTCATGGCCTGGTAGCCGTTTTCTTTCGCTTCATCCAGTTTATTCGCCCGCAGGTTCACCCGGACATCCCGGATATCAATGCCGCGGATCCGGCAGAAATCGTAATAGGCCTCCCGGCGGATCTCGCCGATGGCGGTCGGCAGGACAATATGTGCGATCTTCGTGTGGCCAAGGTCGCTCAGGTAGCTCATCATCTCCATCGCGCCTTTATAATGGTCGTTATCCACATAGGGCACACCGCTGCTCTGCGGCGGCCTTCTCCGGAGCGCCACCACGGGCATGGGCAGCTTCTGGATGGTGTCCAGCAGTTCTTCTGTCCACTCATCCGGAGTGATGATCAGGCCGTCAAACCGCATCTGCCGGGCCTGCTGCAGGAAATTCAGCAGCTTTTCAGCGCTGCGTTCCATATTTCCGTAAAAGATTTCGTATCCGTTTTCCTGGAGCAGTTTTTCCGCTCCGGAGGCATTCTCGGAAAAAAACGGATCTTTGATATCCGGAATGGTCAGACCGATGATCTTTGTTTTCTTTTTGGACAGCATCCGGGCGGTATTGCTCGGAACAAAATCCAGCTTTTTAATGGCTGCATAGACCTTTTCAGCCGTCTCCTCGCTGATGTCTGTATACCCGTTCAGCACCCTGGATACAGTTGATACAGAAACACCGCAGTACTGGGCCACATCCCTTATTGTTACACTCACTTCTTACGCCTCTTTTTACTAAAACGGTTTTGCTCCAATTTCATATAAACACAGAACCCCTTGTTTGTCAAATGGATTCTGTTGGATTTTTTCTCCCGTTTTGTTCTAATTATGTCTGTCTTTTCAATCGCCCGCACTATTACTTGATTTTAGTATAGTTGTCTGCATTTGCCTGTAACACCGTGTTTCCGCGGTTACTAAACCGATAAAGTGAGCCCAAAAAGCAGGAACAGCGGCCTTTATGAACCGCTGTTCCTGCTTTCGGTTTATGTGAATCAGCTGCTTACTTCTGCAGCAGGCTGAAATGATTGAGTCCATCCTTGCTCAGGCCGACCTTGCAGGTCATCCCGCCTTCCTGGGTGTTGTAGCGTGCGCCCATCACGGCCAGCATCAGCGTGGGGAAACCGGGATCAACGATCAGGCTGTCCCTGGGCACGCTGAACAGGAAGAAGCTCTCTTTTCCCTTTTCCGGTGCCGGAATCTCCCCGATCCAATCGGAAACATGCGTCCAGCCGTCCCTGGCGAAAATCTTCTCCGCGCCTTCAGGAATATCTTTCTCAAGGTCGTCCTCATCGCTGAGCAGCATCTTCCGCTGTTCTTCATCCAGCGTGCCGTTCTTCAGCTTCTCCACCATTTCCTGCATGGTGTCCATATACTGGGCCATGTCGGCTCCGGCGTTCTTACACTGTTCCATCCACTCGGCCAGCAGCTCATGCACCCGGGCGCTGATTTCCGTATCCTTCTCCTGGTCCAGGCCGAACTCCTGCCAGAGTTCCGGGCTGCTCATACGTCCTTCCACGAAATCGATAATTGTGTTGACCATCCTCTGCATATTCATTGCTTCATCGAGATATGATTTCCGGATATTTTCCATCTGTTCGAGTTTCTGCTTCTGCTCCTCGATCTTCCGGTCAAATGCTGCCATCAGGTGATCCTCGTCTTCATTGAGAAGCGTCTTGATCTCCCCTATGGAAAAATCAGCCATCTGAAGGTTTTTGATTTTCACAAACAACATAGCCTGTTCCTCCTCGTAGTACCGGTATCCGGTCCACTGGTCCACCTTCGCGGGGGCAAGCAGGCCGATCCGGTCATAGTAACGCAGCGTCTGGGTATTGCATCCGCAAAGCTTGGCGAAACCCTGGATCGTAATCATATCTCTTCCTCCTCACCCGCAGGCTATCATTGTAGTTAAGTGCAAGGTCAAGCACTTTTTTTCAGTATTTTTCACATTTATTTTTTTCAGGTCTCCGGACAAATCACTGATCGTTCGCACCGGTCAGGTATGCCACGATCGGATCTGTATACCGGACATCCGCCACATCATAGGACTTTGCGATCATAGCCGCCTTCTGCTTTTCTGCCTCTGTGGCATCCTTCTTTTTCTTCATGGCGGAAACGTACATCTTCATCATCAGTCTGAAGGGCAGCTTCATCTTATCATAATTCAGTCCGCCCTGGCAGTAGAACAGCCGGATATATTTTCTCTGCTCTTCTGTCAGCATTTTCCCGAATACTTCATCGATCTCCGGATTGTCATTGGGACTGGCGCCTGTGGCAAAGGCAGCCAGGCGCTTGTCCTTCCAGTTCGCCGCCTTTTCAAGGAACCAGTTCAGTTTGACGATTTTTCCGCCCATGCACCATCCGCCGTATACGATCGCGTCATACGCCGCAAAGAAACCGTCCTCCCGCTTCCCGGCTTCCTTCAGTTCCATCAGGTCGCCATTTGTTCTCCCGGCGATCCACTGTGCGTACCTTTGGGTAAATCCTGTCTGTGATGTATAAATCACCAGTGTTTTCATAGGTTGCTCACGTTCCTTTCCATTTTCATGATCGTGCGGATCGTCACCGTCAGGTCATCCTCTTCGACATCCGCAAAAATGCGGCTGATGATCCTGCGGCTCTGTTCATCATTCTTATCGCAGAATTCCCTGCACTGATCTGTGATCAGGATCCGCTGTTTTCGCTTATCCTTCTCATCCGGTTCCAGGGTGACAAAGCCTTTCTTTTCCAGTTTCAGCAGGATCTGCTTCACATTCTGGTGGGAGCTTCCCATCACTTCTGAAAGGTCATTCAGCGTCGGAGGCTCCTTGCAGAGATTGACGCAGATGATGGCGAAAAACTGTTTCCAGGTGATCCCCTCAAAAAAAGCATCCGCACTGGCCTGATACCGGTTGTCAAATGCGCTCAGCAGGCCCAGCAGGAATGCCTGCGGCGGCATACTGCCGAATTCAACCTGTTCCATGTTCATAGCTTCATCGTAATTCATGCTTCCACCCCGATCCGCGCAATAATATGTAATATGTTACACATCGCTTCGTTAATGTAACATATTACCTTTTCTTTGTCAACAGTTACGTTTCCCTGTTAAAATGTTGTTTGTGAACAGCTTATTCCAGCACCCGGTAATACGGGCAGATATTGGCGTAGCTTCCGTCTTTCATCCGGAAGCCTCCGGGAATGGTTCCCAGCTGTGTAAAGCCAAGCCGTTCATACAGGTGCCTGGCATGGATGTTGCTTTCCACCACCGCGTTGAACTGCAATACCCGGAATCCAAGTTCCTTCGCTTTCCGCAGACAGTCCAGCACCAGCTTTTCCCCGATATGCTGTCCCCTGGCTTTGGAAGAAACCGCATAGCTGGCGTTGCAGATATGCCCGCACCGGCCAACGTTGTTGGGATGCAGAATATACAGGCCGAGGATCTTCCCGTCCGTTTCCGCCACACCGGTATAGCTCTGGGAGGCAAAGAAAGCCTTCCCGCTTTCCCGGTCCAGGCAGTCCTTCTGCGGAAAAGCAATCCCATTCTCCACAATCTCATTCCAGATCGGGATCATCCCTTCCAGATCCGCTCCGGTGTATTCCCGGATCTGTATCTTCTCCATGGTTAATCCTCCCGGATAATATACGCGCTGACGATTTCACCGACATACGCGGTATGAAGATCCTCCGCATCCTTTCCGTTTCCGTAAAACCGCTTCCGGATCGCTTCCGGAATGCGGTCCGGATCCTGGTCCTGCTGATACAGCACCCTGCATTCCAGTGTCAGGGGATATTCCCTGATACCAGGCGTATGGATCTCATCCGCATCCACCAGGGTCAGGTTCGCAGCCTTTTCCTTATCAATATCCCGTCCGGACTGAGTACCGCAGATGCTGAACACTTCCCTGTCCAGCCTGCCGGACACGGGCGCGGAGATCGTAAATTCTCCTGTCTTATCCAGCTGCGGCTTGGTATACCGGCTCTGGCGCACATACACCGTATAGGTCGGCAGATTCCAGAGGGTTCCCAGGTGTCCCCACCCGATGACCATGGTATTGAACTTGTCCCCGTTGGTATTGAGCAGGATTCCCTGCGGAAGCGCTTTGTTCAGCTGTTCCGCGTAATCAAAAGCATTGATTTTCTCTTTCATGGCAGTTTCCTCCCCGATGGTTATAAAACGCTGTGCCCGTAATGCTGAAAAGCTGATGGCATTATACCATCTTTCCGCTGAAAAAGGGAAGAACACCGGCTTTTGGCTTGCTACAGGCAGGGGATCCATATTATCATATCAGTATGAAATGGTTCGGGTGAAAGGAAACAGAAATGATCAGGACGGTTTTATGGGATGTGGACGGAACGCTGCTGGATTTTTCCATCGCTGAAAGCACCGCCATCCGTTCCCTGTTTTGTGAGTTTGACCTGGGCGAGTGCACAGATGAGATGGTTCGCCGGTACTCGAAGATCAATGAAGGTTTCTGGCAGCGTCTGGAGCGGAACGAGATCACCAAGGAGCAGGTGCTGATCGGACGGTTTGAGGCTTTCTTTGCCGAACAGGGAATCGATCCCGGTCTGGCCCGTCCCTTCAACACGAAATACCAGCTGCGCCTCGGGGATACGGCCGTTTGCCGGGATGACAGTCTGGCCCTGGTCCGCTCCCTTCGGGGAAAAGTGCGGCAGTATGTCGTATCCAACGGCACCGTTGCCGCACAGACCAAAAAGCTCAGGCTTTCAGGCCTTGGCGCGCAGATGGACGGAATCTTCCTCTCTGATGAGCTGGGCGTTGAGAAGCCCAACAAGGCTTTTTTTGATAAAGTCCTGGAAGCTGTTTCCCCGGAAAGCCTGTCTGATGTCATGATCGTCGGTGATTCCCTCACCAGCGACATACAGGGCGGGATCAATGCCGGGATCCGCACCTGCTGGTATAATCCTGACCGGAAACCGCTTCCTGCTGAATATACGGTGGATCTGGTCATCTCTGATCTGCACGAACTGATCCCCCTGCTTTTGCCGGATAATAAGGAGTAGGCCATGACCAAACAGGAACTGATCGACTACATTTTTGACACCTACAGCGTGGAACCGGACTATCCGTTCCCCCGGGATGATGTATCCTGTGTGTTCCGCCATATTGATAACCGGAAATGGTTTGGCATCGCCATGGTGATCCCTTACAGAACCCTCGGTATCAGCCGGAAGGGAAACGTTGACATCCTGAACATCAAGTGCGATCCCATCATCGCCGGTTCCCTCCGGGGAAAACCCGGTTTCTGTCCGGCCTACCACATGAATAAGGATAAATGGATCACCGTCCTTTTGGACGGATCAGCCGGTCAGGAGGAGCTCATATCCCTGCTGGATATGAGCTACAGCATGACCGCTTCAAAAGTCAGGAAAACAAGCAAGGAGAAAACGAATGAGGATTGAGCACACTGCCCTTTATGTCAGCGATCTGGAAGCAGCCAGGGATTTCTTTGTCACTCACCTGGAAGGCAGGGCCAACGGGGGATATCACAATCCAAAGACAGGATTCCGTTCCTATTTCATCTCCTTCGCCGGCGGCGCCCGGCTGGAGTTGATGACAAAGCCGGAACTGGCTGATATGGATAAGCCGCTGAATCGCACGGGATACGCGCATATAGCCTTTTCTGCCGGCAGCCGGGAAAAGGTGGATGAACTGACCGAAAAGCTGCGGGCCGCCGGATATGAGGTGATCAGCGGTCCCCGTATCACGGGCGACGGATATTATGAAAGCTGCATCATTGCTCTTGAAGGCAACCAGATTGAAATAACGGAGTAAAGCACATGACAGTATACATTGACGCGGATGCCTGTCCGGTCATCCGGATCGCTGAAGGCATTGCCAAAAAGCACAGCCTCCCGGTCGTCCTTCTCTGCGACACCAGTCACCTGCTGACCTCTGACTACAGCACTGTCAAAGTCATCGGTGCAGGAGCGGATGCCGTGGATCTCGCCCTGATCAACCTCTGCTGCCGCGGGGACATCGTCATCACACAGGATTACGGTGTGGCCGCGCTGGCTTTGGGCAAAGGCGCAAAAGCGATCCACCAGAGCGGTATGTGGTATACGGATGAAAACATAGACAGGCTGCTTATGGAACGGCACCTGGCCCGAAAAGCCAGGCAGAGCGGAAAGCATCACCTGAAAGGGCCGGCAAAACGCACTGATGAAGATGACCGGCGTTTTGCGGAAAGCTTTGAACAATTGATCGCACTGACGGAGGAAAACAGATGAGAATTGAAACTGAACGGCTGATTATTGCTGAGTTTACGGCGGATATGGCTCAGGCCGTCCATGAAAACTCCCTGGATGAGGACAACCGGCGTTTTGTGCCGGATGAGGTGTTTGAAACAGTTGAGGACGCCCGGGAAGCCGTTGAATTCCTGATGTCCCGGTACAGCGGCACCGAAGGCCCGTTCACCTATCCTGTCCTGATCAAAGACAGCGGAGAAAACATCGGCTATGTCCAGCTGGTTCCGTTTGAGGATGGTCTGTGGGAGATCGGTTACCACATCGCGAAAAAGTATACCGGAAAAGGATACGCTTCTGAAGCCGTCCGGGCTTTCCTGCCGGTTATGGCAGACGCAGCAGGAATCAGCGAAATATACGGTGTCTGTCTCAGCGATAACACAGCGTCAAAACATGTCCTGAAAAAATGCGGATTTGAGACGGTTTCTGAAGAGATCGGAGACTACCAGGGTGAGAAGCGTCCTGTCTTCAGGGCGGTCTGGAAAAAGCCATAACCTTTGAAAATACAAGGAGGATAAGGGAATGCTGAAAGTCTATTGCTACAGTCGCTGCACCACCTGCCAGAAAGCCCTGAAATGGCTGAAAGACCAGGGAATTGAGCACACGATCATTGACATCAAAGCCGATCATCCGGATGAAAAAACGCTCCGGGAATACTATACCGCGAGCGGTCTTCCGCTGAAGCGTTTCTTCAACACCAGCGGCATCCCCTACCGGGAAATGGAACTGTCAAAGAAGCTGCCGTCCATGAGCGAGGATGAGCAGCTGGCCCTCCTGGCGACCGACGGAATGCTGGTCAAACGGCCGTTGCTGGTTGGTGATTCCTTCGTTCTCACCGGTTTTAGGGAAGAAGAATGGAAGGACAAACTGGAGGTTGTCAAATGAAAGCCTTTGATGGAAAAACCGCAGTCATCACAGGCGGTGCCCATGGTATCGGCAAAGCCATCGCGTATGCGTTCGCCCGGGAAGGCGCCGCTGTTCATATCATTGACAGGCAGCCGGGAGACTGGTTTGTCGGCGATGTGTCAGACAGGGAAACCCTGGAGCGTTTCGCTGCGTCTGTTATTGAGAAAAGCGGCAGCATCGATTATCTTGTCAACAACGCCCTTCCTCTGATGAAGGGAATTGATGAATGCTCCTGGGAAGAGTTCTCCTATGCTTTGGCTGTAGGCGTCACTGCGCCATTCTATCTGACCAAACTGCTGATGAATCACTTTGCTCCGGGAGCGTCCGTCATCAACATCTCTTCTTCCCGCGACCGGATGAGCCAGCCGCAGACAGAAAGCTATACGGCAGCCAAGGGAGGTATTGCGGCACTGACTCATGCCATGGCTGTCAGCCTTGCCGGAAAGGCAAGGGTAAACAGTATTTCTCCCGGCTGGATTGACACCACCGGCAGTACGATTGCCGGTGCGGATGCCCTGCAGCAGCCCGTAGGACGTGTCGGCAAGCCTGAAGATATCGCGGAAATGGTGTTGTTCCTCTGTTCTGACAAAGCAGGCTTTATCACCGGGGAAAACATCTGCGTTGACGGCGGCATGACCCGGCAGATGATCTACCATGGAGAGCACCATTGGACAATGACCCCATAAAACACAGAATGGACAGCAGGAGGAAGGTCTGAATATGATCACCGTGAATCTGTATTACAAAGGCGTAAACGGCAGCGCCAGGGCGTTCGCTGAAGAGATGGAAAAGTCCGGCATTGCCGCGGACATCCGGAAGGAGCCGGGCAACCTGCGTTATCAGTATTTTCAGCCCCTGGACGATCCGGAAACCGTCCTGCTCATCGACAGCTGGACAGACCAGGCAGCCATCGATGCGCATCACGTCTCCCCGATGATGACCCGTCTGGCCGCGCTGCGGGAAAAGTATGACCTGCATATGACAGTGGAGCGCTTTGTCAGTGAAGACCTCGGGGCAGATGAGAAATACATCCGGAAATAGCACACAGAGCCGCCTGGAGCCGCTTCTCCAGGCGGCTTTTCTGTTCATCATATGTTCATATTCGATTTAAGGTTCATTAAAGGTTTCTGGTGATAATAAATCCTGCCGGAAGCAGTTTCCGGCAGACCGGATAATCAGATTGATTACCTTTATCACAAGGAGGTTTTTCCATGAAGAAAATGCTGTGTTTTATTCTGGCTGCTGCCATGATGTTCAGTATAACCGCCCTGGCGGAAGACAGTCCGGGAGGTACGCCTCCCGATGGTTTCAGCGGAACGCCCCCGGAAGGTACGCCTCCGGATGGTTTCGGCGGAGGAACTCCCCCTGACGGCACACCTCCGGACGGCTTTGGCGGCGGTACGCCCCCGGACGGGGCTCCCGGCGGATTCGGCGGTGGAACACCGCCCGGAGGCGGCACGTCCTCTTTTGAGTATGCCGCATCCACCGAAGTAACGGAAGCAGCGGAGCTGAATAGCCAGTCCTTTGTCTCCGAAACAGCGGACGAAAGTGCTCTCCTTATCAACACCGCGGATACGGTTACCATTACTGAACCGGCAATTACCAAAACCGGTGATTCCAGCGGCGGTGACAACTGCAATTTCTACGGACTGAACGCGGCACTCCTGGTTATGGGCGGCTCCACAACAACCATCACCGGCGGAACTATTGAGACCTCCGCTTCCGGCGCCAACGGCGTTTTCTCTTACGGCGGAAATGGCGGACGAAACGGTGCTGCCGGGGACGGCACAACTGTTGTTATTTCAGATACGACCATTGTCACTGACGGCGACGGCTCAGGCGGGATCATGACCACAGGCGGCGGAATAACCTATGCCGACAACCTGGCTGTCACTACCTCCGGCCGCTCCTCCGCGGCCATCCGCACAGACCGCGGCGGCGGTACAGTAGTCGTGGACGGCGGCACTTATACAACCAGCGGGCTGGGATCACCTGCGATCTATTCAACCGCGGATATCACAGTGAATAATGCTTCCCTGGTATCCAATCTGTCGGAAGGTGTCTGTATCGAAGGGATGAACTCCATTACCCTGGAGAACAGCAACCTGACTGCTTCCAACACGCAGTGCAACGGCAACGCCACCTTCCATGATACGATCATGATCTATCAGTCCATGTCCGGCGACGCGGACAGCGGCACCTCGTCCTTCACAATGACAGGCGGCAGCCTCACAAGTCTCAGCGGCCACATGTTCCACGTGACCAACACCCACGCGGTCATTACGCTGAACGGTGTGGAGCTTTCCAACCAGGGCAGCGATATCCTGCTTTCCGTCTGCGATGACGGATGGCATGGAGCTTCCAATGTTGCGGAGCTGGTTACTCATAATCAGCAACTGGAGGGAACCATCCTGGCAGGTGATAATTCCGTGCTGAAGCTGACGCTATCCGATGGCTCCGCTTTTGAAGGAACAGTCAGCGGCAGGATCGAAAATGCGAAAAATGAACTGATCTCCACCGAAGTCGGTTCCGTCAGTGTCACACTGGACAGCACCAGCACCTGGACCCTGACAGCGGATACCTGGATTGACGCTTTTGAGGGAGATGCTTCCCGCGTTACCGGAAATGGCTATACACTGTACGTGAACGGCACTGCGCTTGAAGGCATCAGTTGATCCGGAGATTCATTCCCATAACAGCTTTGGCCCGTGTTAACCCGATACCCCGGAAATGAATATGAGTTTCTCCGGCAAAGTCTTCCTTTTGTGCATAAAAATGCTCCCTTCATGTGACAGTTTTTGTTTCACTGTCTTTCATGAAGGGAGCATATCCGTTATGCCGCTGTTTCTTTATCCGCACGCATCAGAATGTCCTGGTATTCCGGTTTTCGGGATAGTATTCTTCAGTTTCGTTTTCCGTTTCTTCCTCTTCTGTTTCCTCTTCTTCCGCGTCATCTCCCGCGGGAAGGATCAGCGCGCAGAGGAAGTAGGCCATAATACCTGTGCCCCAGCCCAGGACCATCATGGCGAAAATAAAGCGGATGATCGTGGGATCCACCTTCAGGTATTCCGCGATACCGGCGCAGACGCCGCAGATCTTTTTATCCTTTATGCTCTTGTGGAGGCGGCCTGTCAACTTTTTACCGCTCCTTCCGCTGTTCATTGACTGATAAATAAAATATCCGATTCCAAGGCCTGCGATCAGTGACATTAACCAGCTCATAATCCGGGTTCCTCCTTGCCAAAACATATACCGTTTATCAGCGGTATTTTTATAGGATAACAGAAACCCGCTGAAATGAAAAGGGCCGTTCCGTAGAATTATGAGGGGCTTTTTTCTTCTGCCGGTATGTTTTTTTCATTCTCCCGCATGAATCCGAGCACCTGTTCCCTGCTTTGCAGAGCCGTTCCCGCGCCTGCCGCTGTGGTGCAGATCGCGCCGCACGCGTTGGCAAAGTCCAGGGCTTCTTTTTCACCAGCGCCCCGGAGGATTTCCGAAACAAGCCCTGCCGCAAAGTTATCTCCCGCGCCGGTGGCGTCCACCGCCCGGACAGGACAGGCAGGAAGCCGGATCACGGTATTCCTGTTCTTCAGCAGGCAGCCCCTGCCTCCCAGCTTGATGATCACGCCCTTCACACCGTGATCCAGAAAAACGTCAGCCATTTCTTCCGGTTCTTCCCTGCCGGTAAAGTACCGGGCTTCGTCCTCGTTAGGCGTAATATAGTCGATCAGCGGCAGAGACTCCCGGATATCCTCCAGCGTTAGGATGCGAAAGTTCGGCAGCTTGGTATCGGCAATCACCAACTGACCTGCCTGCTTTGTGGCGCTCACCACGGCATGGATAACAGCCGGATCATCAAATGGTGCCCGGAACAGGGAGCCCAGCATCACCGCCCGGGCATCCGTAAACAGCGCATGATCCTTTTCCGGATGGAAATTGAGCCGGTGTGCCTGGTTGGTAATAGACTTCCTGGTTCCGTCTTCCCGCACAAACATGGTGGTCACCGGTGTGGCTCCCGTCCGGATCACAGCTGATGTATCCACCCCGTTCTTTTCCAGTTCGTTCAGCACTATTTCTCCCGCGGCGTCACTTCCCAGCGCACAGAGGATCCCCGTCTTCAGTCCCAGTTTCGACGCCGCGACTGCCTCATTCACCGCTTCACCGCCGGGGTTCAGGGTACAGGATTCTGCAAGATATCCGGAAGCCGATACCGGTTTCGGATCAAATCCCCGGATAATGGAATCCACCAGTGCCATGCCGATACAGACCAGATCATATTTCATAGGCTTTCCTGTCCTTTTTCTTTCTCTCCGGTTTATTATCCCCGATCCTTCAGCCAATTGCAAGTGTGACAGGCGGCGCAGGATATGGTACAATGTCACACAAGGAGTATGATCATGACCGAAGAACCCGATGATGAGGTAAGCGCATGAACAAGCAATACGGAAACTACGCCAAAATATTCAAAGCCCTGTCCGATCCCAAACGGGTCAGGATTGTCGATCTGCTTTCCTGCGGGGAAATGTGCGGCTGCGTACTGCTGAAATGTTTTGAAGTCACCCAGCCCACTTTGGCCCACGATATGAAGGTGCTGACCGAGGCCGGAGTTGTCACCAGCCGTCGGGAAGGAAAAAGAACCCTGTACTCCCTGAACATGAAAACGCTGGAGGACATCCGTAAGCATATCGATGAGATCCAGCGGAACAACGCTGATAAAAGTCATCGCTGACATCCCGGCACACCGGTTTTCCGGTGTGCTTTTCTTTGCTCTGTATTCATAGAAACATTTCTATTTATCTATTGATTTTATCATCGTTGTCATGTAGAATGAGGTCAGGATCAGACATCTGATCCGAAGAAAGACAAAACGGAGGATTCTGGTATGAAAAAGGTATTTTCCCTCCTTCTCGCGCTCAGTCTGGTACTGACCTGCGTCTTCGCGCTTGCGGAAGAAACCGAAACCTGCACCTACACCATTTTCAATGAGACCGGTGAGAAAGTCACTGAGCTGTATGTGACCGACAACCTGACCGGTGAAAAGAGTGAAAACTATGCCGGTGAGGAAGGCCTGAAAAAGGGCGGAATCGTTGAGATCAGCGGCACCAACAAGGAAGGCTATGTCATCACCCTGAGCTTCAAAACCGAAAGCGGCTACGAAGCAGCCTTTGAAACCCTGCATTTCGAAACCGTTCCGATCAGCCTGCTGCCCGCCAAAACGGAAGAAGCTGACGCCACCACTGGCGCCACCCCCATCTCCTTCTTCGCTCCCGTGTGCACCTACACCGTGTACAACACCACCGGTGAAAAGGTTACCGGCCTGTATGTCACCGACAACCTGACCGGTGAAAAGAGCGAAAACCTGGCCGGTGAAGGGCTGGAAGACGGCGCATCCGTTGAGATCAGCGGCACCAACAAGCCCGGCTATGTCATTACCCTGAGCTTCACAACGGAAAGCGGATATGAAGCAGCCTTTGAAACCCTGCACTTTGAGACCGTGCCGATCAGCCTCCTGCCCGCCAAAACGGACACCGACGCCACCACCGGTGCGACTCCCATCTCCTTCTCCGCTCCCGAAGCATAATTGCTTCTTCACCGGAACAACAGAACGCGGCCCCTTGAAGGGGACCGCGTTCTTTTCATTCCGGGGATTTTCTGTTGTTTACAGGGCGGCCGCAACCGCGCTCCGGACTTCCTTCATGTCAACGGTAGGCTCAAACCGCGCAATGACTTTACCTTCGCGGTTCACCAGAAACTTGGTGAAATTCCACTTGATATAGGCCTTGTCACCGAACTTTTTATTGTTCAGGTCTGCGAACTTGTTCAGAGCCGCCATCTTCAGGCCTTTGCCGAAACCTTCGAAAGGCTTCTCCGCAGCCAGATAAGCAAACAGCGGATCTGCGTTATCGCCGTTCACGTCGACCTTGGCAAACTGAGGGAAATCCGTACCATACTTCAGCGTGCAGAACTGATGGATCTCATCCTCACTGCCCGGGGCCTGGTTCGCAAACTGGTTGCAGGGGAAGTCAAGAATCTCCAGTCCCTGATCTTTCAGTTCTTTATACATCGCTTCCAGGGGCTCATAGTGGGGGGTAAATCCGCAGCCGGTAGCTGTATTGACAATCAGAAGAACCTTGCCCTGATATTCTGACAGGCTGACTTCATTACCCTGTCTGTCCTTCACTGTGAAATCATAAATCGTCATCGTTCGTATCTCCCTTCTGTTTGATACGATTATATTTTATCAAATATATCTATTCTGTCAATACCCCTGTATAAAAATCTTCATCAGGTCATCTGATTCTCCCCATAATCTCCGCCACATCCCCGCGAAGCACAAGCGTGGCCTGTGTTTCCGCCGGGATATAATCCCGGTTGATGACCACCAGGTTTCTCCCCCGGAAGTGGCCGATAAAAGATGCCGCCGGTTCCACCGCCAGGGATGTACCTGCAACGATTAATGTATCAGCGTTGGTGATCTCCCGGATCGCTCCGATGCAGACATATTTCGGCAGTGCCTCTCCATACAGTACCACATTGGGTTTGATCACGCCCCCGCAGTCCCTGCAGCGGGGAATGCCCTCCGAATCCAGGATGGCTTCCATCGGATAGGAGGCGCCGCAGTCCATGCATTCATTCTCATGCACGTTTCCATGAAGTTCGTAAACCCGGATATTGCCTGCAGCCCTGTGCAGGCCGTCCACATTCTGTGTCACAATGCCCCGCAGCTTATCCTTCTGTTCCAGCTCAAACAGTTTCCGGTGAGCCGCGTTGGGTTCTGCGTCCGGATACAGCAGGTGCTTCCGGTAATAATCAAAGAATTTCTCCGTTTGCAGATAAAAGAAGGATTTGCTCAGGATCATTTCCGGGGAAAGGCCATTCTCTTCTTCCGCATAAAGGCCCTCCGCAGAACGGAAATCCGGAATCCCGCTGGCCGTGGATACGCCTGCCCCGCCGAAAAAAACAATCCGCCGGGACCGGTCAATGATCTCCTGAAAAAAATCCATCTCCGCGGAATTCATATCTTTCCCCTTTTTCTTGTTTTGAATTATTATACCATCCATCCGTCTGAAAGAAAAACAGGCGTATACCTGTGATCATTGTAAATCCTGGATTTTGAACTGATACGACTGGCATTTTGAAATATTTTTCATTCTTTTTGTAAACTATACTTGACATCGTGTAAAACTCATGTTACTATATGACCGTCGAAAGGAGATGCATGGCGCCGCATCCCTTCCGCAGAAGCAACACCCGGACAACAGTAAATGAAAAAACAGGAGGAAACTGATATGAATATCGTCACACTGTTCCTTGCCCTCGCAATCCTGGTTGGCATCATCCTGCTTTGTCTCTCAGACCGCAAAAAAGTAAAGCAGTTTGACGAACGTCAGCTGATTGTCAGAAGCCGTGCGGTAAACCTCGCCTACGTTACCCTGCTGATCTGCCTCTTCATCGTGCTGATCCTCAGCACCATGACCCTTCCCTGGCTGGATGTTCCGGTCTGCGTGATCCTGAGCATGTTTGTCTCCCTGACTGTTTTCTCGGTTTACGCCATCCTGAACAACGCCTACTTTACCGGAGTCAAAAAGGAATCCCCCTTCGGCGGTGTGTTTCTCTCCGTCTCCCTGCTCAACCTTTTCAACGGCTTCCGTCATCTTTCCAATGAAGGCAAAGAAGGGCCCCTGGACATTATTCTTCCCTTCGTCCTCGGAGCGCTGGGTGTCATCATCTGTGTCACCCTGCTGATCCGGAAGCGCATGGATAAAAAGGAGCAGGAAGAAGAGATCAAAGAAGACGATGACATTGAGTAAGACCTGCCGCATGGACTGAAAAGGAGCTGAATGAATATGAAAAACCTGAAGCTCAAGGCCGCCCGCGCAGCTAAGGATCTGTCCCAGGACCAGCTTGCGCAGCTGTGCAATGTATCCCGCCAGACGATCAACGCCATTGAAAAGGGCGACTATAACCCGACCATCAACCTGTGTATTGCCATCTGTCGCGCACTGGATAAAACCCTGGACGAACTGTTCTGGGAAGGTTGATTCCCTGCCTTTTCCGGCAGCGGTCATACAGAACCATCAAACTCCAAAAAGCAGCATCCAGTCATGTGATCGGATGCTGTTTTACTCTTATCAGGGCAGCTGTGAAGGCCGCATATCGTTTTCTCAGGATCACTCAGTAAAAGTCCGGTTGAAATATGCGCCTACAAAGATTGCCGGTGAATTCCAGTAGATGGCGATCTCGTTGGTATCCGCGGAGAAGGTTTCCTCCACAAAATATTTGGCCGGCGGTGTATTTTCTCCCAGCTTCTCCTTTGTCTGCGGGAAGCACATCTTGTTATTGGGGCCGCCGGAGATCAGTCCCGGCACCGGATCCTCAATCCCGTCAGCGTCTGACGGCCTGTGATGGGGATGCATAACCCGGTTTTCACCGAAACCTGTTACGAAGCAGATATCCAGGGCATTCATGCCCAGGGCGTAGTTCCACTGCTTCAGCGCCGCGTCCCGCATCTCCTGCCGTCCGGTCAGCAGCGCGTTCATGATCATTGCCATCGCGTTGCTCATGATCGGCAGTATACTTCCCCACGCATAATTGTCCCAGGCCAGTGCCGTACCGTATCCGGAAGCCTGTGACAGCTTCAGGGCTTCCTCGCTCTGTCCGAGGAAATCCTCCTTCAGTTTTGTGTACAGTATCTCTCCCGCTTTTTCACCCAGCTCAAACAGGCAGCACAGGGCCCCCAGACCGCCTACGTCCGCCCATCCGAAATGCGTCAGCTGCTGTCCTTCACCGTACAGTTCTTCCGCTGCCTTCCGGTATTCTTCCTCTCCGGTGGCAGCCAGCATCTCACAGGCCGCCCAGAAGCGGTCATCCTTGTCCGTTTTTTCACAATACCAGCCGGTATATACTCCTTCCGGATTCAGGAAGGGTTTGTATTCCGTATTGTTCCGAAGCCATTTCCAGGCCTCTTGGGCGGATTGCAGAGTCCTTTCGGCGAATTCCCTGTCAAAAGCCCTGTACACCCGGGAAGCCAGTGCCAGACAGGCGCAGGCCGCCGCCGTGGGAGCGGGGTTCACAGGCATCAGGTATTCCGGCTCTTTATCATCCTGGGGCATAATGAACGGTGCGAACCGCATCTTGGTCAGTTTATGGTGGAAAGCGCCGTCAGAGCGCTGCATCTGCAGTATCCATTCCAGCTCATACCGGGCTTCGTTCAGGATGTCCGGCACACCGTTGCCGCTTTCCGGAATATTCAGGTTATCCGGGCACCCTTCCGGAAACAGCTTCCAGGCATACAGAAGATGCGCCACGGTCACGGCTCCGGGGCCCACATATTTGCCATAGTCACCCGCGTCATGCCAGCCTCCGGTAATCCGGCGCTGTATGCTGCGGTCCTCCCAGTCTGTTGCCGGCGCCGTATGGCAGGCCGGATGAGTGTAAGCCCCCGCATGTTCCGGTTTCAGTTCACACCCGCACCGCTGGTAATACAGGCCCTTGATCAGTGCGCCGGTAACAGCGTTCCACGGTCTCGCGCTTACGGTCAGCGTACGGTTTCCCTCAGGACTTTCAAGTATATAGGTGCCCGCTTTCAGCCGGCCCAGGTTTGCTACCGTCACCCGGTCATCCGATGCCTCATCCAGCTTCAGCGGCTCGGCCTCGAACGGCAGGTTTTTTCCTGTTTCATCCTTCAGTTCCACGAGGCCTTTCGTCAGGATGGCGGCATACACAGGCAGTCCCTCCGCGTAGCCCTCCTGGTTGACACGGATCACAGGACCTTCATAAAAATCAAACATCAGCTATCCTGTTCCTTTCTGGAATAATCTGCCGGTTTTTGCGTACTTTGATCTGGTATTTCTATTTTAAACCATGAAGCAGGGGCTAAGTCAAGCCTGCAGGCCGAAAAGCATCATTCTTGTTTTTTGATTGTATCACAGCTTGACAAACAGCCGTATCCGGAATAAAATCCGTGCATCCCAATGAGGCGCGAGGGTGTGCTGAACACCCCCGCGCCTCTTTTTGTATTCATTTGGGAAAAACATTGAAACGGAAGTGAATGGTATGACATTCTCGGCAGCCAACACAATCTGGGTGCTCCTGGGAGCAGCACTGGTCTTCTTTATGCAGGCCGGCTTCGCAATGTGTGAAGCAGGCTTTACCCGCGCCAAAAACACAGGTAATATCCTGATGAAGAATCTGATGGACTTCTGCATCGGCACCCCCCTGTACTGGCTGTTCGGTTACGGCATTATGTTCGGTGCCGGCACCGCGCTGTTCGGCTGGATCGATCCTTTCATCATGAAGGATTACAGCCATATTCTCCCGGCGGGCGTTCCGCTCTGGGCTTACGCGATCTTCCAGACAGTCTTCTGCGCCACCTCCGCCACCATCGTTTCCGGTGCCATGGCTGAGCGGACTAAATTCTCCGCTTACTGCATCTACTCCGCAGCGATCTCGCTCTTCATCTATCCGGTTTCCGGTCACTGGATCTGGGGCGGCGGCTGGCTGGCTGAAATGGGCTTCCATGATTTTGCCGGTTCCACCGCGGTTCACATGGTCGGCGGTGTATGTGCCCTGATCGGTGCAAAGATCCTCGGGCCCCGCGTTGGCAAATACGGCAAGGACGGGAAGCCCCGGGCCATCCTCGGACATAACCTGTCCATCGCTGCCCTGGGTGTGTTCATCCTCTGGTTCTGCTGGTTCGGTTTCAACGGTGCTTCCACCGTGGGTATGGACAGTGATGAACTGATCGGAAGCGCGTCCCTGGTGTTCTTCAATACCAACCTGGCCGCGGCTGTCGCGACCCTGACCACCATGATCTTTACCTGGCTCCGCTATGGTAAGCCCGATGTCTCCATGACCTTCAACGCGGCTCTGGCCGGCCTGGTCGGCATCACAGCAGGCTGCGATGCGGTGAATCCCTTCGGTGCAGCGCTCATCGGCCTTGCCTGCGGCTTCGTGATCGTCTTCGCTGTGGAATTCTTCGATAAGGTTGTGAAAATCGATGACCCGGTCGGTGCGATCTCCGTCCACGGCGTCTGCGGTTCCCTCGGTACCATCCTGACCGGCTTATTCGCCACTGGCGTTTCCACTCCCAAGGGTGTCTTCTACGGCGGCGGATTCAGCTTCTTCGGTGTACAGGTGCTCGGCGTCCTGGCTACCATCGCCTGGACCGCGTCCGTCATCACTGTTGTTTTCCTGATCATCAAAAAGGCCATCGGCCTGCGGGCGGATGCAGCGGACGAAGTCATGGGCCTCGACCGCAGCGAACATGGCCTGCTCACCGCTTATTCCGGATTTGCCATTCTGCCTGAAGAAGGCTATGATGCCGGCGCTGTGATCCCCGCTCCCGCTGTCGCTGCGGCTCCCGTTACCGAAGCCGTTCCTGTGGCCGCAAAGAAAGCGGAAAAGGCCGAAGGCGCGCCGACTTATACCCGCGTACAGATCATCTGCCGTCCGGCCAGCCTGGAAAGCCTGAAGAAGGCCATGAACGGTATTGGCATCACCGGTATGACCGTCACCAACGTCATGGGCTACGGCGCGCAGAAGGGCAAGCCCGAGTACTACCGTGGTACTCCGGTGGAAGTCACTCTGCTCCCCAAGGTCCAGGTGGATATCGTTGTCAGCAAGGTCCCTGTCAGCGAAGTTATCGAAACCGCCCGTGGTGTCCTGTATACCGGCCACATCGGCGATGGCAAGATCTTCGTGCAGGATGTTGAGAATGTGGTTCGTGTCCGGACCGGTGAAGAGGGCTATGATGCTCTCCAGTCCGAAGATGAATAATCCTCCCCCTTATTCCGAAGGTCCCGGGAACGTCTGTTCCCGGGACCTTACTATTTCCTCAGTTTTGTCATATACTTGATGCTTCCCGTATTACATGCTAATATGAATGTGACATGCAAAACAGCATATTATATTCCCCTGGAGGTATGCACATGCTGACAAAATCTGAACTGCCGGACTGTCCGGTGGCCACCACCCTGCAGCTCATCGGAAACAAATGGAAAATGCTGATCCTTCGCAATCTGATGACTCGTCCGTGGAGATTCAACGAGATGCTCCGTTCCATTCCCGGAATCAGTCAGAAAGTACTGACAGACAACCTTCGTGCTTTGGAAAACGATGAGATCATCACCAGGACGGTTTTCCCCGAGGTGCCGCCCAGGGTGGAATACGCGCTGAGCGATCTGGGAGAATCCATGCGTCCGATTATCAAAGCCATGGAAGTCTGGGGAACCGGATACCAGCGACTGGTGCGTGAAAGCAAATGAATCAGAACGAAAGACGCCGCTGGCTGATCCACCGTCTGCTGGAAGAAATGCCGCAGTATCAGTATCCGGTATTTCCGTATACCGCTGATCGACAGTGGCGGCTGCTTCGCAGCCTGATGAATGTCCGTCCGCCGATGCCGGTCTCCGGTGAGTTCCTGCAGGTTCAGGACGCCTTCCTGAAAGAAATGACAGAAAGAAAGGGCATTGTGGATGCCGTCAGCCTGCCGCCATGTACCATGGATCACCGGCTTGTCCTCTGGCAGGGCGATATCACGACCCTGCAGTGTGACGCTGTCGTCAACGCTGCGAACAGCCGGATGCTGGGATGCTTTTCTCCATGCCACGGATGCATTGACAACATCATCCACACCATGAGCGGCGTGCAGCTGCGCCTGGCCTGTAACGGGATCATGCAGAAACAGGGGCATGAGGAGCCCACCGGACAGGCGAAGATCACTCCCGGTTTCAACCTGCCTGCGAAGTATGTGCTGCATACGGTCGGCCCGATCATTGACGATGAAGTCACCCCGGAAGCCGAATCGCTGCTGGCATCCTGCTACCTTTCCTGCCTTGAACTGGCAGAACAACACAATCTGCATTCCGTCGCTTTCTGCTGCATCTCCACCGGTGTTTTCCGTTTTCCGCCCGATCTTGCGGCAGAGATCGCCATCCGGACTGTAAAGGAGTTCCTGCAGAAAGAAACCGGTATTCAGCGCGTAATTTTCAATGTCTTCAAAGACAGTGATCTGGAGATCTATCAGAGACTGCTGAAGTGAGAAAAGCCCGGTTACCAAAAGGTGCCTATGTAATAAAAAAGTGCGTACTTGTTTTGCCTTCTCCTCTGTTTTATGCTTCACCTGCCGGCGGAAAAGCCGGAAAGAAGCTCAAAGGAGTGAAAGCAGATGAAAAAGCAGAAGAACTGGGCGTATGGCGTGAGTATCAATGGTGTCGGTACCATTTTTTATGGCAGGGTGTATTTTGCCGGGGAGCGTATTGTGAATCCCCTGACCGCCGCACCGTATACGAAGGACGAAATCGCCGCCATTCAAAAAGGCGCTGACGGAAATGCGGAAGGTTATACTTTCGACCTGCCGGACGATGCTGTCCTGGGTATGAACGGCTTCTGGTATGATGCTGTCAATGCGGCCGCGGTCACAAGCCACGCCGATCCGCTGGTGCAGGGAAAGGACGGAGTGTTTGCAACCGCTGACGGCAGGAAAGTCGCCCTGCCGATTGCAAAGTAAAAACAGCTTTCCGGATACCCCGGCGGAATTATTCCACCGGGGTGTTTATCGGTAATGGAGAATATCATGGACGAAAAAGTATTGTTGTTGAAAGAAAAGATCGATCAGGCGGATGCTGTGATCATCGGTGCGGGGGCCGGGTTGTCCACGGCTGCCGGATTTGTGTATTCCGGTGAGCGTTTCGACAGGTATTTCAGTGATTTCAGCCGGAAGTACGGCTTCCGGGATATGTATACAGGCGGCTTTTTTCCATATAATACGCAGGAAGAATTCTGGGCTTACTGGAGCCGGTATATCTGGATCAATCGGTACATGGATGCGCCGAAATCCACCTACAGCGATCTGTTTCAGGCGGTGAAGGGCAAGGATTATTTCGTCCTGACCACCAACGTGGACCATTGCTTCCAGAAAGCCGGCTTTGAAAAAAAGCGGCTGTTCTATACCCAGGGGGATTACGGTCTGTTCCAGTGCACAAAACCCTGCTGCCGGAAGACATGGGAAAATGAAAGCATGATCCGGAGCATGATCCTGGCCCAGGGATATTCCATCGGTGCGCATAACGAACTGATCATTCCGGAAGGTACTGAAGCAAAAATGAGCATTCCGGCTGAACTGCTGCCGAAATGTCCCAACTGCGGACGTCCCCTGACCATGAATCTTCGTTCAGACAGCAGGTTCGTAGAGGACGAAGGCTGGCAGGCCGCCGCTGTGGAATATGAGATCTGGCTGACAAAACATCGGAGCCGGAAGGTTGTTTTCCTGGAGATCGGCGTAGGCTATAACACCCCGGGGATTATTAAATACAACTTCTGGCAGCAGGTGTATCAGAACAAAAACGCGATTTATGCCTGCCTGAACATGGAAGAGGAACGGGTTCCGGATGAGATCCGTGATCAATCCATTCTCATCAGCGGGGATTCCGCGGAAATCATCAAAGGGTTGGTATCATGATCATCAACACAGGAATGCGCACAGATATCCCGGCCTTCTATTCTGACTGGTTGGTGAACCGGCTGAAGGCCGGGTTTGTGCTGGTCCGCAATCCATACAATCCCCGTTCGGTCACCCGATACAAACTTTCACCGGATGTCGTGGATCTGATCGGCTTCTGCACGAAGAATCCGGCACCGATGCTTCCGCATATGGACCTGCTCCGTCCCTATGGGCAATACTGGTTTGTGACAATTACGCCATACGGGAAAGAGATCGAACCGCACGTTCCGGACAAACGGAATGTACTGGAGAGTTTCAAACGCCTGTCTGATACAGTTGGCGTGGACAGCATGGGATGGCGGTATGATCCGGTCTTCATCAGCGATAAGTATCCGGTTGAACGTCACTTCAAAGCATTTGAGTATATGGCCAAAGCGCTGTCCGGATATACGCGGACAGCAGTGATCAGCTTTATCGACCTGTATGAGAAAACAAGGCGTAATTTTCCGGAGGCCAGGCAGGTCACCGCGGAGCAGCGGCTCCTGCTGGGAAAGACGTTTATTGAGATCGGGAAAGCATACGGTATGACGATCCGTCCCTGCGGAGAGGGAAACGACCTTGCAGCTTTCGGTGCGGACTGCAGCGGATGCATGACAATCGCCGCCTATGAGCAGGCGCTCCATCAGCGGCTGAAGGTCCCCAAAACAGCGCCGGCCCGGAAGGAATGTGCCTGTTATCTGGGCGGAGATATAGGAGCATACAACACCTGCGGCCATCTGTGCCGGTACTGTTATGCGAATTATGACGCTGATACCGTCAGGAGAAACATGACCCTGCACGACCCGGAATCCCCGTTGCTGATCGGGCATTTACAGCCGGAAGATCAGGTGCATGAAGCCATGCAGGAAAGCTGGATCGATTCCCAGATATGCATGGATTTACCGTTTTCATTCTCTTGACAACCCTGTTTGCAGGATTATAATAGGTGCCGAACAAAGGAACAGCGATCCAACAAACCACCGTCCCTGTGCTCGATGAGACTTCACCATCGGATGGGCGGCCGATCGCTGATCAGACAGAACGGCGTCACGGCTCATCATGGATACATGGTGAGCCTTTTCATATGAAAGGATGCGATCAATGCCTATGCAAACACTTCTGCTGATTGCGATTGCCCTTTTCTCCGGATTGCTGATGACCCGTCTGTTTGATAAATTCCATCTCCCTGACGTTACCGCCTACCTGGTGACCGGCGTGCTGATCGGCCCCTGTGTCCTGGGACGGCTGGGAATTCCGTGCGTGGGTTTCAATACCTTTGAGCAGGTGGATTCCCTTTCGATGATCTCGGATGTTGCCCTGGGCTTCATTGCCTTCGCCATCGGCCATGAGTTTCGCCTTTCAGCCCTGAAGCAGACGGGCAAACAGGCTACGGTGATCGGCATCATCCAGGCCTGCTTTGCCACCCTGTGCGTGGACGCGGCGCTGATTGCCCTGCACTTTATCATGCCGGACCTCCTGCCTATGCCCGTAGCTGTAACCCTGGGCGCAATCGCTGCGGCCACCGCCCCGGCCGCCACCCTGATGGTAGTCCGCCAGTACAAAGCCAAAGGACCGGTGACGGATGTGCTGCTGCCGGTGGTTGCCCTGGATGACGCGGTAGGCCTGGTCATCTTTGCCATTTCCTTCGGCATCGCGCAGTCCCTGAAAAACGGAGATACCGATATCGCTGCCCTGATCCTGGAACCGCTCATGGAGGTACTCCTGTCTCTCGCCTTCGGCGGACTGGTAGGCCTGGTGCTGACCTGGCTGGAGCGCTTTTTCCATTCCCACCGGAACCGGAACGCCCTCATTGTCGGCAGCGTCATCCTGACGGTTGCCGTCAGCCAGCTGAAGATCCCGGTGGGTTCCTTCACCTTCGGTTTTTCCTCCCTGCTGGTCTGTATGATGCTGGGCACGGTGTTCTGCAATTTCTGCCCTCTCAGCGAGGACCTGATGCTGCAGGCGGACCGCTGGTCCGGCCCGGCTGTTACCCTGTTCTTTGTGCTCAGCGGCGCGGCACTGAAGTTTCAGGTCTTCGGTGATCCCGCCGTACTCCTGGTCGGCGTGGTATATATCATTGCCCGGTCGCTTGGTAAATACCTGGGTGCCGGCCTGTCCTCCTCCATGGTTCACAGTCCCGAACCTGTCCGGAAATACCTGGGCATCACGCTGCTGCCCCAGGCCGGCGTGGCCCTGGGTATGTGCGCCACAGCCTACCGGGTGCTGGGCGGAACCGACGGCACGCTGGTCCGGAATATTGTTCTTTTCTCCGTGCTGGTCTATGAACTGGTGGGACCGAGCCTGACCAAGTGGGCCCTGACCAGAGCCGGGGATATCCGGAGAATGCCGGATGAGGTTGCTTCCCGCCGGACAAAAGAAGTGCAGGAGGCTGCCAAACCGGTGCCTGCCGCCTTCCGGAAATAATCTGCCCGGACTGCAAAAAGCCGCCTTTCTTTCGGAAGGCGGTTTTTTGACGGAACTGTTTACACGCCGAAGAGGGGCGTGGAATAATGGTGCCCGGCAGTGTCGGAAATCACGGTTTTCCCGCGTTCCGGTCTTTTACCATGTTTTCCGCGTCCGTAACCACGCAGGTGCCTGCACCTTTACAAGGATATTATGATGTGAAACTTGTTTGCAGGTGTTTTAGAAACCGTTCTGCGATCGGCGAAAGCGTCTGGTACTTTTTCCAGACCAGATACAGTTTGTTTTCAAGTGTTGGCGTGAGAGGACGAAAAACCAGTCCGGAATCGGGCGACGTATCGATCAGACGTTCAAAAGTCAGCAGATAGCCCAGTCCCTCCATCGCAAACAAGGACCCGTTGTATGATAACCGGAAGGATCCCTCCAGCCGCAGCTCCTGCATCCTGTCTCCGCACCATCTGGGAAGATCGTTCTTCCAGCTTTGTTCCGAGCAGAACAGGGGCAGGTCGATCAAGTCATCCACTGTGATGGCTTTTTTCTCTGCCAGGGGATTATCTGCCGGAAAAACCAGGCCCCATATATCCGTCCGGGGAAAGATCAGTGCTTCATATCTGGCTCTGTCCGGTTCTTCCACCAGCACAGCAAAGTCCAGCAGCCCTTTGTCCAGCTTTTCAGTTACCTGCTCCGTATCCCCGCTGGTAATGTGATACCGCAGTGCCGGATATTGCGTCCGGAATTCGCGGATAGCCCGGGCAAGAAGCCTGATCTGATAGGATTCCGCCAATCCCAGATAAATATCCCCGCCCTTGATATCATCCAGCGTCACAAATTCCTGTGCGATCTTATCCGCCATACCGACCAGATCCTCCGCCCGGTTGCGCAGCAGTACGCCTTCCTCCGTCAGCCGGATGCTAAAGCTGTGGCGTGTAAAAAGCTTTTCCCCGAGCTCATCTTCCAGTGCTTTCAGCGTCTTGGACAGGGTAGGCTGGGTGACATGCAGCTGCTCCGCAGCCCGTGTCATATTCTCCTCCCGCGCGACAGCAAGAAAATAGCGCAGCATTCTGATCTCCATAATCCCCTCCATGATATGCCAAAATAGAATATCTTGATATTCATTATAACCATTAGCATGAGATCCAGCAAGCTGTTATCATATGATTGTGCCAGGAGACAGAACCGGGGTGGTGAAAGCAATGCAGGCAGAAACTGCAAAACAGTGCATGGCTGATATCGGGCTGAACAGGGAAAATGCAGATTTCGTGGCAGCACTTCTGGAAGCCAATCGCAGGGATGAAGCCAGGAAAAAGCTCAGGGTGCTCCGCTGTGAGCTGATGGACGAGCTGCACAGCTGCCAAAGGAAGATTGATCAGTTGGACTGGCTGATCCGTGAGACGGAAAAACGGTGACTGATCAAACGGAAGGAAAACAGCGCAATGGAACGATACAGGAATCCCCATATCGGGCTTGACGAAATCACAAAGGCCAGCCGGCAATCATGAAAACCATTTGTGATATACAGATTAAGGAGAATAAAACCATGATGAAAACAGAAACGCTGCATCTGACCCGGGAATGGGACAAAACATTCGCTGAAAGCGACAAGGTGGATCATTGCAAGGTGACCTTTGTGAACCGCTATGGCATCACGCTGGCAGCGGACATGTATGTACCCAAAGTTAAAGAACGAAGGCTCCCGGCGATCGCTGTCTGCGGTCCCTTCGGTGCAGTCAAGGAACAGTGCTCCGGGCTGTATGCACAGACTATGGCGGAGCGCGGTTTTCTGACCATCGCCTTCGATCCCTCCTTCACCGGGGAAAGCGGCGGACAGCCCCGGTACATGGCTTCTCCCGACATTAACACGGAAGATTTTCAGGCAGCGGTGGATTTCCTGTCCGTACAGGAAAATGTGGATCCGGATCGTATCGGCATCATCGGCATCTGCGGCTGGGGCGGTCTTGCCCTGAATACGGCAGCCATTGATACCCGCGTAAAGGCCACCGCCGCCATGACCATGTATGATATGAGCCGTGTGAATGCCAACGGGTATTTTGACTCTCTGGATGAGGATGCCCGGTATGCTGCCCGGGAAGCTCTGAACGCCCAGCGCGTCATTGATTATCGCAACGGATTCTATGAACTGGGCGGCGGCGTGGTGGACCCATTGCCGGAGGACGCGCCGTTCTTTGTAAAAGATTACCACGCCTATTACAAAACGCCCCGCGGTTATCATCCCCGCAGTCTCAACTCCAACGGCGGCTGGAATAAGATCGGCACCATGTCCTTCATGAACATGCCGCAGCTCAGCTACACCCATGAAATTCGCAGCGCTGTGCTGATCGTTCATGGTGAAAAAGCCCACTCCTGCTATTTCAGCCGGGATGCCTTTGCCGCCATGATAAAGGACAGCAAATACGCCGATAACAAGGAACTGATGATCATTCCCGGCGCAGTGCATACCGACCTCTATGACCGGGCGGATGTCATTCCCTTTGATAAGCTGGAACGTTTCTTTAAGGAGTATTTGAAATGAGCCGTATTCTTATCATTACAACCAGTCTTCGCGCAAAGAGCAATTCGGACATCCTTGCCGAACAGATGGCCGCCGGGGCAAGGGACGCGGGGCATCAGGTGGAATGTATCAGCCTGAAGGGGAAAACGATCGGATTCTGCCGGGGTTGTCTGGCTTGCCAGAAAACACAAAAGTGCGTGCAGAATGACGACGCCGCTGCGATCGCTGAAAAAGCGATAAATGCAGACACATTGGTTTTTGTAACGCCCATCTATTACTATGAGATGAGCGGACAGATGAAAACGCTGCTTGACCGTCTCAATCCCCTGTACTCGGCAGACTATCGGTTCCGGAAAGTATACATGCTTTCAGTCGCAGCAGAAGATGAAGCGTTTGTCCCTGAAAAAGCCGTTAGCGGCCTGCAAGGCTGGGTCGACTGCTTTGAGAAGGCAGGTTTTGCCGGATCACTGTTCTGCGGCGGAATCAACAGCCCGGCGGAAGCGTCCGGCAGAAATGAGGAGCAGCATGAAGCGTATGAGTTTGGTCAGAAGCTGCAGTAAGGGTGCGGCGCTGCTTTTGTGTATCTTCGCAATATTCAGTGCGGTCATGGCATCGGGTATCCCGGCAGCAGAAGCGGAGGGAAAAAAACTGAAGGAAGAATTGCTTTTATCCATTGACGGTGTTCAGGTTGAAGTGGACTGGGAAGAAAACGAATCCGTAGCAGCGCTCCGGGAGTTGGTCGCCTTAAACCCGCTTACGATTCAAATGTCCATGTACGGCGGATTCGAGCAGGTTGGCCCGTTGGGAACCGGCCTTCCCCGCCAGGATGTGCAGACTCATACGAATTATGGTGATATCGTTCTCTATTCGGGCGATCAGCTCGTAGTTTTCCACGGTTCCAATTCCTGGGCATATACACGGCTGGGACATATCCGTGATCTGAGCCAGGCTGAACTGAAAGAAATGCTCGGTCAGCATGATGTGACGATCACACTGGCACTGTCCGTTGAAAAAGAATATACAATTCCGGATGTGACGCTGAACAGCGGTTATTCCATGCCCGTCATCGGCCTGGGCACATGGACGCTTTCCGATGATCAGGCGGAAGCCTCCGTTTATGCTGCCCTGAAGACCGGTATGCGGCTGATTGACACCGCCCGGTATTATGGAAATGAAACAGGCGTCGGGCGCGGCATCCGCAGGGCGATCGATGACGGCATCGTCACCCGGAAGGAAATCTTCGTCACCAGCAAGATCATGCCCGGCGACTATGATCATGCGGCGCAGGGCATCAATAACTCTCTTCGGGATCTTGGCCTGGATTACGTGGACCTGATGCTGATCCACCAGCCCGGATGGAACGATGAAGCGGTTTACCGCGCTATGGAACAGGCGGTGCGGGATGGCAAGGTGCGTTCCATCGGCATCTCCAATTATTATACACCGGAGGCCGTGGATAAAATCCTGTCCTTTGCTGTGATCATGCCTGCTGTGATCCAGAATGAAAACCATCTGTATTATCAGAATAAGACGCTGCAGGAGTATGTACAGCAATACGGGATCGCGGTGGAATCCTGGTATCCATTCGGCGGCAGAGGCCATACCCGTGAACACTTCGCCAATGAAACCATCGTGCGGATCGCCGCCGCGCACGAAAAAACACCGGCGCAGGTCATTCTTCGCTGGCAGATTCAGGATGGGTATATCACAATCCCCGGTTCTTCCGATCCCGATCATATTGCAGAGAATTATAACGTATTCGATTTTGAACTGACCGATCAGGAAATGATGGAAATCAGAGATCTTGACCGGCAGGCACGTTATGAAAGCTGGTAAAAACCGGAGTGAATAATGTAAAGCCCGCAATCCGGCCCGAAAGAACCGGACTGCGGGCATTTACCATGTTTCCGCGTCCGTAACCATATGGGCATCGTCATATCCCTTTGGATATTGTTTGCATTTCCTCCGTGGAACGGAAAATGAAAGATGGATATGAAGCGGAAATCAGCATTTACAGGCAGGGTATTTAATCCGGATAAACTTTTCAAAAACATCTTGACTGTACCCTTAGGGGGCAGTGTATGGTTTAAGCGGAGGTGATGCTTGTGTATATCCATGAAGCCGCTGAACTCGCAGGAACAACGAAGAAAGCGATTGAATACTATTGTCAGAAAGGTTTATTAAACCCAACGTTCACAGAGAATGGATACAGGGATTTCACCGAGGAAGATGTTGTCTGTCTGAAAAAAATAACTCTTTTGCGAAACCTGGGGGTTTCTGTCGAAGAAACCCGGGAAATCCTCAGTGGAAATGACAGCTCTGTGTTTCAGAGGATCATTCAGGAGCAGGAGGATGTGCTTCAGAGAAAAAAAGCACAGAACGAACTTCTGAAGGAGCTTGCCGCATCCCTGAACTGGACCGCAGTGGGGCTCAAGGCAGCTGCCGCCGGAAGCAGGCAGTCTGTCACAGAGAGACTGACAAGCGCTTTTCCGGGGTTCTGGGGAAAGTATCTGTCACTGCATTTCGGCCGGTTTCTGCTGGATCCTGTCCGGACAGAAGATCAGGAAAATGCCCTGCATGAGATCTGTGAATACCTCGATGGCGTTCAATTCGAAATTCCGGAAGAGCTTGAAAACGAGCTCGATGAAATGAACAGCAGCAGTGGCTGTATCGTACAGTGCAAAGCTGACGAAGCGCTGGCTGAGGCCGTGAATGATCCTGAAGGCTGGCTGAAAAACAACAAAGAGATCATTGATCAGTATATCGAATTACAGAAAACAAATGAGTACCGTAACTCACCGGGGATAAAGCTTATGGAACTGCTGAAAGAATTCAATCGGGACAAAGGATACAATGCAGTCTTCATTCCGGCCATGAGAAGGCTCAGTCCCGCATATGATGAGTACATGATTAAGCTTCAGAAAGCCGATCAGATTTTCAGGAGTCAATATCAGTCCTGAGCAAATGCCGGTTCTGTTGGGTTGACTGGAAATCTCTGTCAAACGCGCCGTCATCCCCCGGCTGCTGCCGAAGATGAATCATTCTGTCTCTTGTTTCAAAAGCCCCGGAAACATCATGTTCCGGGGCTTTATGATTTCTTCAGCAAGTCTCTTTTTCTTCATCCCGGTCTCTGAAATGCTTCCAGGCCAGGATACCGACCGGGATGAAATACAGGCACCAGAACAGCAGGGCAATACTCCCGCCGTTACCGCTTTTTCCGTCTGCCATGGAGGTAAACATACCAGTCATGGGCATAATGAAGCAGCCGGGAAAGAAGACCCCGTGGATGATCAGCAGGCGTTTGAGCCAGTGATCCGTTTTGTTTTCCGCTTTCATGGACAGGCCGATGAAGAACGTGGAAAGTGCCATCATGCCATACCCCAGAAGGTCATAGTTGAACAGCAGGCCGCCCCGATTGTATTGGAGAATCCTGGATGCCTGGTCGTTCAGCGGCTCTGTCAGGACGGTAGTGGTCTGCGCAAAGTATACCAGCAGGATCAGCACCGCATAGACTCCGGCAAGCACCAGCCCGGTATCGGCAGCCGTCTTCCGGTCTTTGCCGCTTTCATGACGCAGTCCCGCCGCCATCATGATATAACCAACGGGCAGAAACATACAGACAAGATAGGACCCGAAGGTGAAATCACAGAGAATGAATACCGCGAAAAGGAAAACGGTGACCGCGACTGTCGCTGCGCCGGTCATGGATACTGTTCTGTTCATAAATACCTCCTGATGACCCGGCAGAACTGCCGGGAAATATTGTCCGATTATTGTTTCCAGGGCCTTTCTTTGGCCAGCCAGCCGTTCGTTTCCCAGTAAGCCCTGTCCGCCTCACCCGAACCGAGATTTGCTTTCTGCATCATCCGCATCAGCAGGAAAAGCCCCTTTGTCCGCAGCCCTGCTTTTACATGTTCTTTTCGTAAAACCTTCCCGGCAATCCGCGAGATGTCTTTTTCTATTTTCTGTTTTTTCCGGCTTCTGATTCCATCCCAGCTCATCGCCTGGACGCAGATCCCATAGGTCCATATACGCGGAATACCCCAGTAAAACAAAGCGTTTGCCACAGATTTGGCAGCCTTTTTTGCCCCTTTTCCCGCGGCTGTTGATATGACAACAGCCTTTTTGCTGAACATGCATTTTCTCGGCCTGTGAGACATCCAGTAATTGAAGGTCAGGTCCATAAAGCTTTTCATCTGCGCCGATTCCCTCAGGCAGTAGGTGGGTGTTGTAAAGATCAGGAGATCAGCGGATTCAACCTCGCGCATGATCCTGATCTTTTCCTCATAAAACGGGCATTTTGTCACATCTTCCACGCAGGCGTAGCACCCGGTGCAGAAATGATTCAGATCCCCGGGAAGGAAAAACTCCGCAATGGTTCCCTCCGGGCTTGTTTTTTCGGCAACCATCCTGCCGATATGATAAGTGCTTCCTTTATGGTTCTGGCCATGAATCAGGACAATTTTCATGCGGAATATCTCTCCTTTATCGTTTTTCCTTTTCATCTGCGTTTCGTCCGTACAGCCTGTTGAACTGACGGATATGTTTTTCAAGGATTTCAACTGCCTCCGTTTCACGGGTGGGATCCCGGTCGCAGGACGTCAGGAGCATATAAATCGGGGCATAAAAGTGCAGTGTCATGATCTCCGCGTTCTCCGTATGAAGAACGCCTTCCTGAACCATCAGCTTCAGGAGCATGCCCTGGTAGGACAGTGGATCGTCCACATAATGCTTCATATACGCTTCCGACAGTTCTTTGTCATGGTACGCCGCCATCGAAAGCATTTTCCGGAATCTTCTGGCATAGTCATCATGCAGAAAAAACAGGAGCAGATCCTTTCCGAGCCTGATCAGCTGATCTTCGGAAAGATTCTTATAGATCGCCGCGTCCCGGGCGGCGTCATTCCCCTGGATGTGCAGCATACCGGCCTGCTTCAGGAAGCTATTGTTCATTTCCTGGATAAGCGCGTCAAAAATGGCCTGCTTGCTTTCAAAGTGTTTATACAGGGAAGGGGCTTTGATTCCGACCCGTTCAGCAATTTCACTGACAAAGACATTGGCATAGCCTTTATCGGAGAAAAGCGTCAGCGCCGCATCCAGGATCCTGCTTTTCGTGTCCATAAATCCTCCTTCATGCATGGCTAATCCGAATTAGCCTTATCATAGGCTAATTTGAATTAGCTGTCAAGGGAAAAAAAGTGACTGCCCGGCAGCAGTCACTTCAGATCACCTTTCTTTATCTTTTCCCTGTCCGGATAAACCGGATCAATTCCTCAACATCGTCAAAATCGTCATAGTCGCCGGTAACCCCCTGCCGGTGATACACAACGCCATTCTTTTCGTTCCGTTCCAGGCAGTCCAGCAGATCCGCTTCTCCGTACCGTTTGACAAACAGCGTAAATCCGTACGGCTTGATCTTCGCGAGCATCTGTTTCCGGCAGTCTTCACCGCATTCATAACAGTGCTTCAGGTTTTTTTCTGCCGAACACTTCCGGTTCTCGCACCAGGAAAACCCGGGACAGTCTCCCGAGTCGCAGCCCCCGCAATGATCATTCTCGCTGCAGATACAGCAGGCCAGACCGCATCTTGCAATTCCAAGTTCTCTTTTCATCTTTTGCTCCTTCTTTCCGTTGTCCGGTTCTATTTTACTCCGGAAAAGCCATGATTGAAAGGCGAACAAAAAAAATATCAGCAAAAGCTCCCGCCTTTACGGCAGGAGCCCCTTTATCTGTCCGGATCACAGTTCCACAGTCACCCGGAAGGTGTGTTCATCGGGATAGTCGATGATCAGTTTCCCATGATGCTTCTCAGCAATCCGTTTGGCCGCTGCCAGACCGATTCCTGATCCGCCGCTCTTCTGGGTCCTGGCACTGTCGCCCCGCACAAAGCGTTCTGTCAGCTTTTCCGGTTTTTCGGCCGGCAGGGTCAGGACAGAATTTGCCAGCACGATCCTTGTCTTTTTCTTTCCGGGCATCACGGACATCCGGATTTCGCCGCCCTCCGGCGTGTACTGCACGGCATTGTCCATCAGCAGACAGAACATCCGCCGGATCAGACTTTCCGCGCCGCTGACTGGTGTAGTTTCCTCCAGTTCGGCTGTGCCGCGGATCTGTTTCTGCTTCATTGAAGGCTGGTACTCCTCCCAGAGTTCCTCCGCCAGCGGGCTCAGTTCCACATCTCCGAATATTTCCTCATTTTTCCCTTCATCCAGCCTTGCCATCATGATCAGGTCCTGCACCAGGTGTTCCATTCTGTTCACCTGTGCCCGGACATTGCCGCTCCACTTGCTTTGGCCTTCCCGCAGTTCCAGTACATCCAGATTAGCCCGGGCAATGGCCACCGGTGTTTTCAGATCATGGCCGGCATCCGTGATAAAGCGGCGCTGTTCTTCTGCGTTCCGGACAAAGATGTCCGCCATCTTACCGGAAACCGGGAACAGAACAATGATCAGAAGAAGAAAGATACCGATACCCACCAGGCCGGCTGCCTTCAGGAAATCAGACAGCGAATGCAGCTGCGAATAAAGGTCTACCAGCACAGCCATGCCGGAACCGTCCTCATTCACCCGGATGCCGAACTTGTAGGATCCTGTTTTCCCTCTTTCAATGCCCTTCCCGAAAGCATTTCTGACATACTCCAGCACGCTGTCATCCAGGCTGTCCGTGCCTCCGGGCCTTTCCTGTATTTCCATTTCACCGTCCGGTGAAAACAGGATCTTGTAATCATGGAAGGAAGTATTCCGTCTGCCCGGATTATACCCGAACATAGCCGGAGGCGTGTCCTGTATGTATCGGGATCCGTCCTCCTCCCGGGGAACAAGCTTTGAAGCAATAAAGCTGTCCGAATTCCTTTCAAGCCGGTAATAACTTAAAAGCAGGATTCCGGCTACAGCGATCACCAGCACGATCAGGAAGGAAAGGATCGCGCTGAACATGATCCGGTTACGGTAATACTTTTTCATGCCGTTTCCTCCAGCGCGTATCCAACGCCGCGCTTTGACCGGATCTCAACATGGGCGCCAAGGGATTCCATTTTTTTCCGAAGCCCCGATATATGAACCCACACCGTTCCGTACTCCACTTCCGCGTCCATGCCCCATACCCGGTCCAGCAGGGTATCCGCGGAAAAATACACATGAGGATTCCGCATAAACAGTTCGATCAGGTGGTATTCCCGGTTGCTCAGCGGGCAGGATTTCGTTCCGACGCGAAGGGCGCAGCTGCTTTTATCCAGCGTCAGGTCTCCCAGCGCAGTGTGTTCCCCCTGGTAGTTCTGTCCGCGGCGGGTCAGTGCGTCTATCCGCACCCGCAGCTCCTCCAGGGCAAAGGGTTTGGTCAGGTAGTCATCGCTTCCGCTTTCAAAGCCTGCCACCTTGTCGCGGATTTCACTTTTGGCAGTCAGCAGCAGAACCGGCGTTGTGTTTCCTTCCCTGCGAAGCGTACGCAGCACCGTCAGCCCGTCCGTTCCCGGCATCATGATATCCAGGATAAAGACATCATGACTGGCCGCACGGGCCATTTCCAGGGCATCCGTTCCGTTGTTCGCCCAGTCCACCTCATAGTGGTGGTATTCCAGATAGGCGATTATCGCCTCGGCCATCGCCTCTTCGTCTTCCGCAAGAAGAAGCCGCATCCGCATCACCCCCTTGAATCCATTATACACAGGAAAACCGTCGTGGGAACACAATGATATTCTATTCCGCCAACCTTAAGCCATTCTTATGTACTTTATGCTGTAAAAGAACAGTTCTTCTCATTGACAGGAGGAAGCAGCTGATGTACAATCCGCATATCAAAAGGACAAAGGTGTCCTTCAGCTTGTGCTGAAGGACGCCTTATCTTTTTTCGGAGGGTTTGCTTCATGCATGAGGAATGCGGTGTCTTCGGTATCTGGTCCCCCGTAAAAAGAGCCGTTCCCCGGGATGTGTATCTGGGCCTGTATGCCCTGCAGCATCGGGGTCAGGAAAGCTGCGGCATTGTGGTTTCCTGTGACGGCGTATTCCATCATTACAAGGGTGACGGCCTGGTGGGCGAAGTTTTCGACCGGCGGAGTCTCGATCACCTGGGAGAAGGAAACATTGCCGTCGGACACGTCCGTTATTCCACCACCGGCGGAAAAAACCACAATAATATCCAGCCCATCGTCATCAGCCATATGAAGGGCAACATGGCCCTCTGCCATAACGGCAACCTGGTGAATGCCCGGTCCCTCCGGGCAAAGCATGAACTGAACGGCGGGATCTTTCACGGTACCGCGGATACAGAAACCATTGTCTATACCATAGTTTCCGAACGGCTGAAAGTAACCGCCACGGAAGAAGCCATTTTCCGGACCATGCAGCAGCTTCAGGGCGCCTATTCCTGCACCCTGATGACCGCCACCAAGCTGATCGCTTTCCGGGATCCAAACGGGTTTCGTCCCCTCTGCTACGGCCGGCTGCCGGACGGCGCGTATGTCGTTTCCTCTGAATCCTGTGCGCTGGACGCTGTCGGGGCAAAACTGATCCGGGATATTGATCCCGGGGAGATCGTTGTTTTCGGAAAGGAAGGCGTTGTTTCGGACCGTCGTCTCTGTGGAAAGGCCCCTTCCCTGTGCGTCTTTGAATACATCTATTTTGCCCGGCCTGACTCTGTCATCGAGGCCACCCCGGTCCACCAGGCGCGGCTGCGGGCAGGCTGTTTCCTGGCAAAAGAGAATCCCGTGGAAGCAGACGTCGTCATCGGCGTTCCAGATTCCGGCATTGACGCCGCCCTGGGCTATTCCCGCGAAAGCGGAATTCCCTACGGCGTCGGCTTCCTGAAAAACAAATATATCGGCCGCAGTTTCATTGCGCCGAGCCAGGATATGCGGGAAACCGCCGTCCGGATCAAGCTGAATGTCATTGCGGAAACCGTCCGGGATAAGCGGGTGATCCTGATCGATGACTCCATCGTCCGGGGCACCACCAGTGAGCGAATTGTCCACCTCCTGCGGGACGCCGGGGCAAAGGAAGTCCATATGCGCATTTCTTCCCCGCCCTTCCGTTACCCCTGCTTCTTCGGAACGGATGTGGATTCCCGGGAAAACCTGATCGCCTGCCGCCTGAACTCCGTGGAGGAGATCGCGAAAGAGATCGGTGCTGACTCCCTGGCATACCTGTCCGTGGACGCGGCGCACCGCCTGGCCGGGGATGAAGGCTGCACCTTCTGCGACGGCTGCTTCACCGGAAAATATCCGATTGATATCCCGGAAGGCCAGGGCAAGAGCAAGTTCGAGCAGCCTATCCGGGAGGAATAAAAAAAGACGGCCCCGCCGTCTTTTTTATTTCTCCCGCACTCTTAACTCTTCACTCTTCAGTTTCCATTTTATAACTTAAGGTATTTTTCCGCCGCTTTGAGCAGCTTCCGCCTGGCTTCCTTCGCGTTCTTCGTCCATCGCATGGTGTCAAAGCCATGGATATTGCCGTGGTAAATGTCCATATGGGCTTCCACTCCGGCGTCCTTCAGGTTCTGTATATAGGCAACCGTCTCAGTCAGGAAAGGCTCTTCGTCTTCCACAAAGGTATAGCAGGGCGGCAGCCCGGCATAGTTGGTCTCCTTCGCGGGTGAGGCATAAGGCGGTACCTCGTCCGTTCCGTACAGATCACCCAGGTATTTGCGCCACGCCCAGTGGTTGCGGCGTGTACCCCAGCCGTGGGAATGGCTGTGCCGGGAGGATTCTGTATCATCGCAGTCCAGCATCGGATACAGCGGAAGCTGGAAGGATACCGGGATTTCTCCCTCGTCCCTGGCCAGGAGGCAGACCGCCGCGGCCAGTCCGCCGCCGGCGCTTTCCCCGCCGACCACGATCCGGTTCCGGTCCACGCCCAGCTCATCCGCATGGCTGTACAGGTATTCCAGCGCCGCGTAGCAATCTTCCAGTGCTGCGGGGTATGGATTGCGGAGTGCCCTGCGGTATTCCGGGGCGATCAACACCGTTCCGAAGTGCTTCGCCAGTGTGCTGCCCGCAGTGATATAAACCATGGAGGCCATTCCGGTCACATATCCGCCGCCGTGAAGCCAGAGAATGCCGGGAACAGGTCCCTCCTGTTTTTCCGGGCGCAGGATAAGGATTTTCATCCTGCCGGCAGGGCTGTCAATCCGGCGAATGCTGCTTCTCAGTTTCATGTTTCGGCCTCCGTATTACCCTCTTCTTTCCGGGCATTGGAATGATTATACCAGAATCTTCCAGAATTGAACATGTCTGTTATTTTGTCTGTGTTCTCAGTCTGTTTTTTCATCATCATTTGCCTTGACAGGGTACACCTCCGATTTTATAATACCGCAAAAGCGATGATCAAGGCGAGTAGCCGGATCATGGCGGTGTCCAGAGAGCCCCGCGCCTGCTGAAAGCGGGGAGACCGCCGGTCGGTGAAATTCCCCTTGTATGCTTCCCGTTGAAACCTCATTGGCAAGTAGGCGGTGACGGAATGCGGCCGTTATCTTCCGCAGGGCGGATGCTAGTCTGCCTCAGAGGCCGCAATGGCGCGGTGAACCAAGGTGGTACCACGATGATAAATCGTCCTTCGGAAGGGTCCGAGGGCTTTTTTATTTCAATTTTTCCTTCCCTTTGGGAAGAAAGATAGACTTGATTATCAAGGAGGTTTTCCCATGAAGAAGCTTGTATCCCTGCTCATGGTTCTGTCCCTGCTCCTGGGCGTATGCGCCTGCGCGTCCGCCGAAGAAAAGACCTACAACATCGGTATCCTGCAGCTGATCCAGCATCCCGCGCTGGACCAGGCTACCCAGGGCTTCAAGGATGCCCTGACCGAAAAACTGGGCGACAAGGTTGTCTTTGATGAAGGCAATGCTTCCGGCGACTCCAACAACTGCGCCCAGATCGCTGGCCAGCTGGTTTCCAAGCAGGTCGACCTGATCATGGCCAACGCGACCCCCGCCATGCTCGCCTGCGCCACCGCCACCGCCGATATCCCGGTGCTGGCCACATCCATCACCAACTATGAATCCGCCATGGAGATTGAACTGACCGCGGAAGGCGCTACCGGATTCAACGTTTCCGGCACCAGCGACCTGGCTCCCCTGGACGGCCAGGCGGACATGATCAAAGAACTGTTCCCGGAAGCGAAGACCGTCGGCCTGCTCTACTGCAACGCTGAACCCAACTCCATCTTCCAGATCAAGACCATCGAAGGCTTCCTGGCTGACCTGGGTTATGAGTGCAAGCGCTACGGCTTCAACGATTCCAACGACCTGGCTTCCGTTGTGCAGACCGCGACCGAGTGCGATGTGATCTACATCCCCACCGACAACACCGCCGCGGGCAACACCGAAGCAATCGCCAACGTGGTCATCCCCGCCGGTGTACCGGTCGTTGCCGGTGAAGAAGGCATCTGTGCCGGCTGCGGCGTGGCTACCCTGACTATCAGCTACTATGACATCGGCTACAAGACCGGTGAAATGGCTTACGACATTCTCGTGAACGGTGCCGACATTGCGGCCATGCCCATTGCCTATGCCCCGAAGTTCACCAAGAAGTACAACGCCGTCAACGCGGCTGAACTGGGCGTCACCATTCCCGCCGAATATCTGCCCATCGAGTAATCAACACAGCAGCCATACCCTGACCCCTTCTTTGTTACGAAGAAGGGGTTAAGGTGGTTTTTACAGCAGGAGGAAAACCTTGAATATCGCGCAATTGCTCAACCAGCTTCCCGGTGCCGTTGCCCAGGGTCTTATCTGGGGCATCATGGCCATCGGGGTATACATCACTTTCCGGATCCTGGACATCGCCGACCTGACGGTGGACGGTTCCTTTGCCACCGGCGGCGCCGTTGCGGCCATCCTGATCACCAATGGTGTGAATCCCTGGCTGGCCACGCTGATCGCCCTGGTGGTCGGCCTGCTTGCCGGTGCGGTCACAGGTGTGTTCCATACGTCCATGGGCATCCCGGCCATCCTGGCCGGTATCCTGACACAGCTGGCCCTGTATTCCGTCAACCTGCGGATCCAGGGCATCGGAACCGACCTGGGTTCCCGCGCCAATGTTCCCCTGAGCATCAACAAATACAAGAACATGCTGGTATCTCTGCGGAATGTCGGCAGGTTCGCGCTGAATAACCCCATCTGGCTGATACTGCTGATTACGGTTGTCCTGATCGGCATCATGTACTGGTTCTTCGGCACCGAATACGGCTGCAGTCTCCGTGCCGTCGGTTCCAACCAGCAGATGGCCCGTGCCCAGGGCATCAACACCGGCACCGGTAAGGTCATCGGCCTGATGATCAGCAACGGCCTCGTAGCCTTCTCCGGCGCCCTCATGGCCCAGTATCAGGGCTTTGCGGACGTGCAGATGGGCCGCGGTGCCATCGTGATTGGCCTGGCCGCGGTAATCATCGGCGAAGTGATCTTCGGCAAGCTGTTCCGGAACTTTGCCCTGAAGCTGCTGGCTGTTTCCTTCGGCGCCATCATCTACTACCTGGTCATCCAGGTGGTGCTGTGGCTGGGACTCAGCACGGACGACCTGAAGCTGCTCACAGCGCTGGTCGTGGCTGTCTTCCTGGCCATGCCTTACTGGAAGAATAAGATCATTACCCGGAAACTGAAGGGAGGCAAACATCATGGCTGAAAACGATATGCTTATCCTTCAGGATCTGCGCAAAACCTTTAACCCCGGCACCGTCATGCGGAAAATGGCCCTGGCCGGTGTGGACCTGACCCTGCGGAAAGGCGATTTCATCACCGTCATCGGCGGCAACGGTGCCGGAAAGAGCACCATGCTGAACGCCATTGCCGGTACCTTCCAGGTGGATAACGGAACCATCCTCCTGGGCGGCCGGGACGTCACCCACCTGCCGGAGCACAAACGTGCCGCTTTTCTGGGACGTGTGTTCCAGGATCCCATGACCGGCACCGCCGCTTCCATGAACATTGAGGAAAACCTGGCCCTGGCAAACCGCCGGGGACAGCACCGCGGTCTCCGCTGGGGCATTTCCGCAAAGGAACGGGCCCTTTACCGGGAGAAACTGGCTTCTCTGGACCTGGGGCTGGAGAGCCGCATGGGCAGCAAAGTCGGTCTCCTTTCCGGCGGACAGCGCCAGGCGCTGACCCTGCTCATGGCCACTCTGAAGCAGCCCGAACTGCTGCTTCTGGACGAGCACACCGCCGCCCTCGACCCCAAAACAGCGGAAAAAGTGCTTCGCCTGACGAAGCACCTGATCGAGGAAAACGGTCTCACCGCCCTGATGGTCACCCACAACATGAAAGACGCGCTCGCCCTGGGCAACCGGACCATCATGATGCATGAAGGCAAGGTCATCCTGGACCTGGATGCGGAACAGAAGCAGCACATGACGGTGGAAGACCTGCTGGCCCAGTTTGAGAAAGCCAGCGGCCGGGAGCTGTCCAATGACCGGATGCTGCTGACCTGATAAAAAGATAAAGCAGGATAATACGATGAACAATTCCATGGAATTTGTACGGAAAATGCCTCTTCCGCAGGAGATCAAGCGGGATTATCCCGCCACCGCGGAAATGCAGGCAGTCAAGGAAACCCGGGATCGGGAAATCTCTGACGTGCTGACGGGAAAGGATTCCCGCCTGCTGCTGATCATCGGTCCCTGCTCAGCTGACCGGGAAGACGCTGTGCTGGAGTATATGAACCGGCTGGCGGAAATTGAGAAACAGGTCAAAGACCGGCTGCTGATCGTTCCCCGGGTCTATACCAACAAGCCCCGCACCAAGGGCGTTGGCTACAAAGGGATGCTTCATCAGCCTGATCCGGAGAAAAAGGAGGATATGCTGGCCGGCATCATCGCCATCCGTCAGCTGCATATGCGGGTCATCCGGGAAACCGGTCTCACCTGCGCTGAAGAGATGCTCTATCCTGCCAACTTCAGCTATCTGTCCGACCTGCTGGGTTATGTGGCCGTCGGTGCCCGTTCCGTGGAAAACCAGGAGCACCGGCTGGTCGCAAGTGGTCTGGGCATTGCGGTGGGTATGAAGAACCCCACTGCCGGTGACATTACCGTCATGATGAATTCCATTGCCGCCGCCCAGAGCCCCCAGGAGTTTATCTACCGCAACTGGGAAGTCCGTACCTCCGGCAATCCCCTGGCCCACGCGATCCTGCGGGGCTATGTGGACAGCTTCGGCCGTTCCCATCCCAACTATCACTATGAAAACCTGCGGAATCTGCTGAAGCTGTACCGGGAAAGCAGCCTTTCCAATCCCGCCGTCATTGTGGACACCAACCACAACAATTCCGCCAAGGAATACCTGGAGCAGATCCGCATCTGCAAAGATGTTATGCACAGCCGCAGCCTGAATCCAGAGATTTCCGCCCTGGTCAAAGGCCTCATGGTGGAAAGCTACCTCGTGGACGGCGCCCAGAAAGTGGGCGGCGGCGTTTACGGCCAGTCCATCACGGATCCCTGCCTTGGCTGGGAAAAGAGCAAAGACCTGATCCTGCGCCTGGCAGACTCCGTCTGAAGCATCATCTGCATATATATCAAAGCCGCCGGAGCTGAACACTCCGGCGGCTTTTCTGTTACATTCTTACCTTTTATCCTTGTCGATCAGTTCCAGGGCGATCGTGGCCAGCAACGCGAAAAGCAGGGCAAATCCGGCCAGAGCCAGCAGGTTTATAAGAATAAACCGCTCACCGTACTCCGGCTTCCGGGCAGCTTCCGCTGTCTTCTGCTGCAAAAACGTTTTTACATTTTCTTCTCCGAAAACATCCAGCAGTTCCCCGACAGAAAATTTGACGGTTCGGCTCCGATCCATCCGTTTTCGGATCGTTTCGCTGTTATTCGCAAATGCTGTCAGTTCCCCCAGCGTCACAGGTTTCGTCAGGATTTCCTTCTTTTCCTCCTCGCTGATCTCCTTCATTCCCAGGAGATCAGCGAATTCGCCTGCGGTCAGTGCGGGGATCACCACATCCTCGCTGTGTTTCGCTGCGGTATCGCTGTTGAGTACTTCCATCAGCTGGCCCACCGTAATGGTTTCTTCAATCTCGCTGTTCTTCATGCTGTTCAGCGCGTTCCATCCGGCAGCCATCGGCAGGTCGTTATATCCGCATTCCGCAGCGATCGCCCTGATGCCGTAATTGGAGATGGTGAAATTGGACAGGGGCTGCACCCGGGCCGGCAGCGGAAAAACACTGCCGGAAAAGACCAGCTGGAAGATCAGCACAAACGGCATCACCGTCATAGCTGCTGTGGTTGTCCGTGAAATGCTGGAGATGAACAGGCTCATCATATCCGCGGCGTACGAAATCAGGAGCATACAGATCCCCAGGTTCAGCATGGAGGAGGCCCTCACTATGAATCTTCCCTTTTCCGGAAAAGGAACGCCCATCGCCTTCATCACAAACATACTGACCACCGTCTGGGCAATGCACAGCACAAGCTGGTAGATCAGATGCGCGGTCATATAGGATGTGATATGCATGCCTGAACGGTGCTCCCGCTTAATGATCGCCCGTTCCCGGCAGATAGCCTGGATGGAGTTGAAGCAGCCGTTCCACAGGGCTACGCAGGTCAGGGCGAAGGCGCTGATCAGGCAGCCCTCCATATTGGCAAAAATCCTGTTCCGGATCACCATGGAGACAAGCCCTGCGATCACCGCTGCCATGGGGATCACTTTCCAGTCGCTTTCATTGATAAAAAACCGAAACTGCTTGCCCAGGAAGATCGGGACCTGATTGGCACGGTCTCTGTGCCGGAACACACGCTCTTTGCGTTCCGTATATGTGCTCGTTTCAGGCATGCTGCACCTCCGCGTACTTGACGATGAATTCATCTGCCAGCCCGTCGCCGCCTTCTTCCTCCCGGTTCACGGACTTGACGATTTCCTCCATGGTATTCCTTTCGAAGAACGTCCGTGCTTCATCAACCGGGCCGAACCAGGCCAGCCGTCCGGTTCGCTTCGCGTCCTTGGCCAGCACGATCACATCGTCAAACAGGTCCGCCACCCGGTCCGGTGTATGGGTGATCACAATGATGATCTTGCCCTGGTCAGCGATCTTCCGCAGCTGCTTGAACAGTTCTCTCGCCATCACGCCGTCCAGGCCGCTGTCCGGCTCGTCCAGGATAAACAGGGTAGGATTGGGAATAAATTCCATGGCAATGGAAAGACGCTTCCGCTGGCCGCCGGACAGCTTGGAGACCAGGTTGTGCTGAACCGGTGTCAGGCCGAACATTTCCATAACTTCTTCAACCCGGTCCTTTCGTTCCGACCGGGAGAAACTGTTCGGAAGCCGCAGCATTGCTGTGTCCATCAGGGTGCGGTATACGGTATCGCTGCCGCGGATCAGGTCTGCCTGGGGCACAAAGCCGATATCGTACTGCATCTCTTTGTAGTTTTTATACATATTCCGGCCGTTCAGGGTCACTTCCGCCCGTGCCCGTTCATATCCGTTCACCGCATTCAGGAAAGTGGTCTTCCCCGCGCCTGAACCGCCCAGCAAAAGCACCATGTGTCCGGGTTCAATAGCCATATGGATATCCCTCAGCAGGGTTTTCTTTCTGAAGAACTCCCGGGCTGTCCGTTCCTCCAGGTTGATCGTCAGGCCCTCCTGCAGTACAGCCGCTTTTCTGCCGGAAAAGAACTCCTCAACATCATCATCCCGGATCTCCTCCGCCTTCCACAGCGGCTGGTACTTTTTACTGAATCCCCAGAGCAGGGGAGCGATCGGAAACCACTCCGCGACCAGCCAAAGAAGCACCCACAGCTTTCTCCTGTTAAACATCCTGGCCAGGCCCCGGAAGACCCGAACCTCATAGATCAGCATTGCAAAAAAGAGAGCAAAATCGATCAGCGCGCATCCAAAGTAAATGATGCTTCCGCTTTCCGTGAAGATCATGATGACATTCGCCAGTATGTTCGCCGCATTCAGGGTGGTCAGTGTGCGGCCTTCCTGTTCACGGTCCGCGCACAGGGCGAGCTTATATACCCTTGCGACAGGCACCAGGGCCCACCAGCCCTTCACGCCGCACTTAACAAACAGCCTCCACAGGCTGATCAGGTAGATAGCACCCAGTATTGCTGTTGTAGTGTTATATGCGCCTAAAAAGGTTATGCGCAGGACGTTCAGGATCTTCGCTCCCAAAGCTGCTTCCATTCGTCATTTTCCTCCCCGTCGTCTCCGGTTGCTTCTCCGCCAAAATACCTCAAAACACCTGTCAGGTCAATAGAAAACCGGCAGCATGCTGATTCGCTGCTGCCGGGTAACAGAAATATCCCTTTATGCAAAAAGCATTACCTGTCTCAGGCCAGCTTCTTGATAATGATCATTTCCACAGTCCCGCTGCGGATCGCCACCTTTACGTCATCCGCCACATGGGATACCACGGATTTTTCCAGCTCGTCCCAGGCTTCCTTCACGGCCTGATCCCCCTGTTCCATCTGGCTGGACAGTACCCGCTCATACCGGGACATGGACCACTCCCAGTCCAGCATCGGGGAACTGCTCTGTTCAAACGCGTCCGGCAGCAGCAGCGGGCTGGAATAGGCTGAAAGGTCCGCGTCTGAACCCCAGTCAAAGAAATCCCGCAGGCGGCCCATCAGGCCTTTGGCGGATTCATTTTTCCCGGAACTGGATACTGCCAGCAGCTGTTCCCTTTCCTCGCTGGTCAGCATGGCTCTGACCTTCAGATGCAGCTGGTATTCCCCGTCCTGGTCCTCGATCCAGAATGTTCCTTCCTTTTCCCCGGTAATGGAGCGCATCAGACCCATCATTTCCTCGGTCAGCAGCCGGAGATGCAGCGCGTCTTTGGCAGACAGGCCCTTATAGGCCGCGACCTTGTCCGCCTGTTCCAGGGCTTTCTCCATCTGTTTGCCTCTGCTGGAAACCGTGATCACATCTGTTTTCATTCTCAGGCTCCTCCTCTTACTCAATCGTCAGGATTTCCGAAAATCCGGTCACTTCAAACACTTCCTGGACGATCTCGTTAACATGGGTTACCGTCATACCGCCTTTGGCATTCATCGTTTTATGGGCGGACAGCAGTACCCGCAGTCCGGCGGAAGAGATGTATTCAAGCTTGCTGAAGTCCAGCGTCAGGCTGTCAGCGCCTTCCAGGGATTTTCCCAGTTCTGCTTCCAGTTCAGGAGCGGTCATGGTGTCCAGCCGTCCTTCCAGGGCGATTTCCAGAGCTGTTCCGTTTTTTTTGCTGGTAATGGTCATGATCATAATCCTCCTTTATTCTGTTTTCAGTTCTTTCCGTCACTGCCAGGGAGTGTATACGCGTTCAATGGAAATGATTTCGCCGGTTTCGTCATAAGAGACATATACATTATCCGAAGCAAAATCCGGATATCCGCCTGCGGTCAGCATATCAATAAACTCCTGTGCGGTATGACGCGTCGGTGTTTCCAGGGGATCTCCGGTCTCCGGATCGATATTGTCCTCAAAGGTCACATCTTCCGGGATCTCCAGCTCCAGGGTAACGAAGGGCTCCAGATAGCTGCCCTCAAACATGGAAACATGATATTCTCCGCCATAGTTCTCAAGGCAGATATAATCATTGATCAGGATGGCGCCATCCTCATCCTTTTCCAGTTTGTCGATCTTCTCGCTGAACTGTCCGACCTTCAGGATGTCTCCCGGTTTCAGGGCATCCACCGTTTCGGGATCCAGCGTAACCGTGTGCATGATCTCCGCCTTCACTGTATTGGTCTGCGGATTATAATCCGTCAGGTTGGTGATATATTTCCTGTCAGCGATCTGCTCCACCGGATCGGAAACAGGCACGCCTGCAGGAATGAAGTCCAGATCTGTCAGGAAATCGATGCTGGTCTTCTGCTGTTCTTCTGTCAGGTTCTTGTCTTCCGCCTGTTCCGAAGGCGCCAGCACAAACTCTACGCAGTATCCCTTGTAGATGGAGAAGAATGCTATATAGTCCATTTCCTCCGTTTCATGACGGGCGATCAGCAGCAGCGTACCATAGCCGGTCTCCCCGTAGGTGATCTCCACTTCAGGATCATCCTCTATATAGGTTTCCTCCAGCTGGGCCAGTTCCTCCTGGGACAGATCGTTCAGCCGGTCCACATCGTAGTATTTCTCATCATAAGCTACAGACAGCTGCATAACCGGCGCGTTCGGATCCTCTGACCGGATCACCGCCGTCACCTGCTCGGGTGTCACGGAGAGCGGGATCGGGGTATACCCCTCCGGCAGACCGCACTGCAGGGTAAACGCGCCGTTGATGCTCACCGTACCGATGTTCACCTTCTCCGCGGTCTCCTCCGCCAGGACGGAAGACACGCTGAACAGCATTACAAGGCTCAGGATAAAAGCCGCAATCTTTTTCATCTCAGTAATCCTCCTTCAGCTTCCCCGTTCATCATTTCACAACGAACTGCTTGCTGATAAAGCCAACGTTTCCGGTATCCTGGTCTTCCACCTGGTACCAGTTGTTCGTTTCCTGGATGACCAGCAGCTTTTCGTTCTGCTTGTAGGTGGCCATAACCTCTGTTGATTTGCTGGGTGCCCAGCGCAGGTTCACCCATCCGCTGGCACGGGAAGGCCGCACTGTTACAGTGAAAGGATCCACCTTCTTCGCGCTCCTGAATTCCCTGTTGATCTCCGCTGCTGTGTCGCTGCTTCCGGAAGAGGAAGAGGAAGAAGATTCGGAGCCGGGATTGGCCGGAGGCTTGCTCTTGCGCAGGTAACGGCTGGAAATAAAGCAGGCGTACGTACCCTTGCCGAAGCCGGGCATATTATACGTATAATCGATCAGAGCCCAGCCATTGCCGCCGTCCCTGTAGTAGCAGTAAATCCTTGTTCCGTATTTCAGGGAACCGACGATCTCGCCGCCCGGAGTTGCCCGGACATTCAGTCCTTTGCCGTTCTCGGTATAGACATAGTAGTATCCGGCGGAGTCCGACGGCGTGTCGTCTTCCGCGACAGATACGGGAATGATCATCAGTACTGCCATCAGGATGGCGGTCATCAGCAGGACAATACGCTTATTCATTCAGATCCGACCTCCTTTATTCCACCGGCTTATAAGTGAACCGGGCACTTTTTCGTGGGCTGATTCTTTGGCCGGATCAGCTTGACCCAGTCATTGTCGATCACAAATTCCGTGATCTTCACCACATATTCGCTTACTTTCGTTGAATCCGGAAGCTTGAAGTCAACAGTCTTCCAGTCCTTTTCCCTGGTGGAAGCGCCGGGCTCCAGCGTCTTTTTGTATACCATCCTGTAAGTGCCGCTGTTGTCCTTCTTATTGCAGGGTACCGGCTTCCCGTCATTATCGAAAACGGATACTTCCACGGTAATGGAGGTGATCGTCAGATCACTGTTGTTTTTCACCGTCAGGCGGGCATCCGTTCCCTTGACATAGGCATCCGTCAGCTTCAGGGATTTCTCCCAGTCTCCGATCCTGACCAGAATGGAGGTTTGGAATCCGCCGTCTTCCGTCGTGCCTGTCACAATGGTCTCACCCCTGCTGACGCCGGTGATCCGCACCTTGTTCGGTGTCTTCTTCTCAGGCGCCACTGTCGCCACGGAGGCATCTGCCGTTTCCCAGGTCATGTTGCGGTTGGTCGCTTTCTCAGGTTCCAGGATCGCGCCGGCTGTGGAGGTCTGTTTCACGTCAACATAAGCAGTCTTGCGTCTCATGTGAACGCCGGTCACGTGCTGCAGCACCCGCACCTTTACCTTGGCCTGCCGGTTGGAGCCGTCCGTTGTAACTGCCCTGACATAAGCCTCGCCGGCCTGGATACCCGTCACGGTGCCGTCTTCGCTGACTGTCAGCACCTTCTCGTTGGAGGAGCTCAGCTTAACCGCCTGGTTGGTAGCATTGGCCGGCTCAATGGTCCAGGTCACTTTACAGCTTTCCCCGGCGTAGACAATCTGCGCCTCCCCGAAAGACACTTTTGTGACCGGTTGCTGCACATGCACAACCGCTTTCGCCTGAACCGCTCCGTTCACCCTGCTGGTACAGGTGATCTCGCAATCCCCCAGGGAAACACCGGTCACCCGGCCCTGTGCGTTCACCTTTGCGATGCTTTCATCAGAGGATGTCCAGATAACATTCTTATCGTTTGTATCCTTAGGCAGCACCGTTGCCTTCAGCATGCCCGTCCTGCCGGTATCAACCGTCAGCTCCGTTGTGTCCAGTGTGATCTCTCCGGCTGTCTGGATCACCTGGAGATTGATGCTCGCCCGGATATTGCTTCCGTCTGTCGCAGCAGCGGTAATTCTGGCCGTACCGCGTTTCACACCGGTCACGGTGCCGTTTGCGTCCACCGTGGCGATCCGCTCATCCGCGGAAGACCAGGTCACCTGTTTGATCGTTGCGTCTTCCGGAAGGATCGCGGCATTCAGTGTGATACTGCCGCCGACCGCCACATTCTTCTCAGGTGCGGTTACGGAGATCCTGCTCACAGGCTGGGTTACGATCACCCGGTACCGTACGGTTACGGACGGATCCTGTACACTGGCAATTGTCAGGAAGGTTTCCCCTGCCTTTCGCCCCGTTACAGTGTTCTCATAGATCTTCACGATCTCCGGGTTGTCCGAAGTCAGGGTAACCCGCCTGTTCCTCACCGTGGTAGGCTGCACCGAAGCGCGAAGCTGGAATCCTTTTTTTGCGGGGATCACCATCACCGGAAGCACTTCGCCGTCCGCCTGGTCTGTCAGTCCGGCCAGGTACGGATCATCCGCGGCATAGACCGCAATCTTTCCGGTATTCACTTCCAGTGTGATCGCATCGTTTCCCTCTGCCGCCGCTGTCAGGCCCATACAGAGCAATGCAAGCACCAGCAAAGGAAGAAGCATCCTCTTCATTCCGTTTTTCCCTCCCTGTTTCACGGATCCGTGACGCATTTATCAGCCGTCTCCTTCGGGCGTCTGCTGTTCGGTAATATCCACGCCCGTAATGGACAGCATCCCGCCGGGCACAAAGCCCCGGGCTGTTTCCCCGTTAATGGTCGTCTCGATATAATCCCACGCGGTGGAATTGTACATGGTGGTCAGGTAGGTAACCCTTGTCCCTGCGGGCAGCTGCACCAGCGTCCTGCCGGTCAGGGCCGGATCATCCGTCAGGGCTGTGGCCGTTTCCACTTCACACATGCTTCCGTCCCAGCTCAGCTGATCCAGTGCGGGCTTCTTCCCTTTGATTTTTGCCCCGTCCACATAGCCGATCCGGTACTGTCCGGCCTTGTCCGCCTCATAAAGCATCAGCATCCAGCCGTTATCCCACCCCAGTGCGTATACCGCGCCGTTTGTGCTTACAGCAGCCTTGCCGTTGTTCGCCCGGTAGGCTTTCGCTGAAGGAGCGGTATAAACCGCCAGTTTCTGGTTAGCGTCCAGCTTCACGTAGTTAAAGCCCCGCGGCTTGTTCACATCCTGCGCCGGCGGTGTGGGCATTCCCTTTCCCTTCGGGTTTGTGGTCTTCAGCTCCCGCATCTCCCGGCGTACATCCTTAATCAGGTCCACATTCCTGTTCTCAGTCGCGGAGCAGTGGGAGTATGTTTCATGATGATCCTTGCTGTTTTCGTTTTCATTCGGAACATACCAGGGCATCTGCGTAAACCAGTTATAGCAGCGGCTTCCGGTCTCAAACTTGTATCCGTGCCGCGCGTAGATCTCATTGAAAGCGTACAGGAGCGTATCATACTGGTATTCCCAGAGTTCGTCTCTGGTCAGTTCCCGTGTATCGCTGTCAGTAATAATATACATTCCATCCGCTGACGCCGCAGCGGTCATCACCAGGCTGCCCAGCAGGATAGCCGCTGCCAGGATCAGTGACAATGTTTTCTTCATCGGGAATGTCCTCCTTCTTTCTGCCCCGCCGGAGCTGTTCCCCGTCAGGTACCTGTTGATACGCCCTGTCCCGGACTGTGGCAGTTGTATACAGTGTCCGGTTCAGTGACGCGTAATCCTTTTGTTTCCGGGAATGATCGCCCGCTGCGGGCAGACCAGCAGGCACAGGTGGCAGCCGACGCATCGCTTCCCGTTCAGAACCGGCCGGCGTTCTTCATTCATCCCGATGGCCTGGTGTCCGCCGTCCCTGCAGGCAATTCCGCACCGGCCGCAGCCGATACAGCGTTCCATAACAAACTGCGGAAAGATCACAGTATCCCGTTCCAGTGTCTGGGTGTTTTCATTCAGTACATCCAGTCCAAGGCCCGTCGCTTCCCGAACACCGGAAAATCCCTTTTCCGTCAGGTACAGGTTCAGACCGTCCTTCAGGTCGTCAATGATCCGGTAACCGTACTGCATCACCGCCGTTGCCACCTGCAGGCTTCGGCCTCCAAGCAGGATGAATTCCAGAGCGTCCTGCCAGGTCTCAATGCCTCCGATGGCGGACAGGTGCATTCCTTTCAGTTTCGGGTTTTTCCCCAGCTCCGCGATAAACCTGAGCGCTATGGGTTTGACGGCGTTTCCGCTGTATCCTCCTACTGCGCTTTGTCCGTGGACCGCAGGAGCGGAGATATAGGTATGAGGATTCACCCCCACGATGGATTTAATGGTATTGATCGCTGCGAGCCCATCCGCGCCTCCGCGCATAGCTGCCTCCGCTGCCTCGCTCATGGAAGCCACGTTGGGTGTCAGTTTCACCAGCAGCGGAATATGGCAGGATCTCCTGGCTGCCGCGGTAAAGCGTTCCACCAGTTCCGGTACCTGGCCGATATCGCTGCCCAGGCCGCCCTCCGCCATGTTGGGGCAGGAAAAATTCAGCTCCACCGCATCCGCGCCATTTTCCTCGCAAAGCCTGGCCAGTTCCTTCCACTCCGCCTCATTCTGTCCCATAATGGAGGCCAGAATGACCTTGGTGGGATAGTTCTTTTTCAGCCGACGGAAGATTTCCATATTCTCCGCCACACTGTGATCAGAGAGCTGCTCAATATTCTTAAAGCCGATGATACTCCCGTCGCTGCCCGTAATTGCGGAAAAGCGGGGTGAAGCCTCATGGATATCCAGGGTACAGACCGTCTTGAAGCTGATCCCTGCCCAGCCCGCCTCAAAAGCACGGGCGCACATATCATAAGTGCTTGCCACCACGGAAGACGCCAGGATAAACGGATTCTCCAGCGGAACCCCGCACAGGTCGCACCGCAGCCGTTCTTCATTCTCCGGCAGCTTCGTTTCACAGTCCGGTTTCACCTGGTAGTACAGACGGTTGATCAGATCCCGCACCGGAACCTCACCGGCACGGACACAAGCCCGCTCGCAGGGTGCCGGGCAGGTCAGGCAGGGATTGGTTTCCGGCAGGCGCTGAGCAGCTGTCTGTTCGTTCCGGAACCAGATACTGCGCAGTAATGCAGCCGGTTTCACTTCATTGCATGCCTCGTCGCACGGCGGCCGGTCACATAGTGCACACCGGATCATATCTGCCCTGGAGATAGATGGCTCGTTACGGATCATCGTTGATTCTCCTCCTGTCCGGCCGTCTGTACGGAAAGGGCCGGAATACATCAGCGGAACGAATCGTTCCGTCTGTCTGCTGTCGGTATCATAAGAATGTAAAACTGGTCTGTATTGTATGGTACATATAGTATATCACAATTTCACGGAAATGTTCCCTGTTTTTCCAATATTCACATTACTGGCAGGAATTTCATCCAAATTTCCGGCGTAGGCACGTTTTTTCCGGAACTGATCCAAAATTCTGCACCGAAAAGATACATACGGATATGAATATGGTATAATCATCTTACGGAAAAAAGAAAAAGGGGGCTGGCATATGTGGTACAATCCGCCGGACGGACAGCGGCGTGACAGCTTTCATGCGGGAAACTGCGTCAACGCGTATGATTTTTTAGGCGCGCATCCCGTGGAGGAAAACGGTGAACTGAAATGGCATTTCTCCGTCTGGGCTCCCAATGCCCAGCGGGTTTCCCTTGTCGGCGGGTTCTGCAACTGGGACACGGAAGCTTACCCCATGGCCAAGCAGTATGACGGCATATGGGAGCTGCGCCTGCCGGATACCCTGTTCCGACCCGAACCCGGTCAGGAAAACGCCTCCAGTCCTGAAGCCGCAGAGCTGCTCCGCACCTATAAATACGCCGTTCTCTGTGCCAACGGGGAATGGCACATGCGGGCCGACCCCTACGGCTTTGAGATGGAACTGCGGCCCAGCAACGGCAGCAAGCTGCGGGACCTGTCATCCTATCAGTGGAACGACAGTGCGTGGATGGAAGCCAGGAGGGAAAAAGAAGCCGTCCGTGAGCCCATGAATATTTATGAGATGCACCTGGGAACCTGGCGCAGGGGCGAAAACGGCCGCATCCTGAACTACGCTGAAATTGCTGACCAGCTGGTTCCCTACCTGCAGGAGATGGGCTATACCCATGTGGAGTTTATGCCCGTCATGGAGCATCCCTTTGATGGTTCCTGGGGCTATCAGGTAATCGGCTATTACGCTCCCACCTCCCGTTACGGCACACCCGACCAGCTTCGGTATCTGGTGGACAGGCTTCACCAGGCCGGCATAGCGGTCATCCTCGATTGGGTCCCCGCCCACTTCCCCAAGGACGAGGCAGGGCTGCGCCTGTTCGACGGTACGCCCTGCTATGAGCACGCGGATTCCCGCCGTGCTGAAATGCCTCAGTGGGGAACGCTTCTGTTCGACTACGCCCGGGGTGAAGCGGTCAGTTTTCTCCTGTCCAACGCCATTTTCTGGCTCAGGGAATACCATGCCGACGGCCTGCGCTGCGATGCGGTCAGCTGTATGCTGTACCTGGATTTCGGCAAGGAATCCGGCCAGTGGGTGCCCAACCAGTACGGCGGTCATGAGAACCTGGACGCGGTGCGTTTCCTGCAGCACTTGAACGAAGCCGTTAGCACGGAGTGTCCCGGTGCCATCACCGTGGCAGAGGAATCCACCGCCTATCCCAAGGTCACCCATCCCGTAAAGGACGGCGGACTTGGTTTCAGTTTCAAATGGAATATGGGCTGGATGAATGATATTCTCTCCTACATCGCCCTCGACCCGATCTACCGGCAGTACCATCACGACAAGATCACCTTCTCGATGATGTACGCTTTCAGCGAAAACTATGTGCTGCCCTTCTCACACGATGAAGTGGTTCACTGCAAGGGCTCCATGCTGGACAAGCAGCCCGGCGACCTCTGGAAGAAGTTCGCGGGCCTGCGCGCGCTGTACGGATATTACATGGTGCATCCCGGCAAAAAACTGCTGTTCATGGGCGGAGAGTTCGGCCAGTTTGTGGAATGGCGGGATCAGCAGCAGCTTGACTGGTTCCTCCTTGGTTACGAAAAGCATCCTGACCTGCAGAAATATGTAAAGGAACTGAATCACCTGTACAGCAGCGAGCCTGCCCTGCACAGGATCGATGACAGCTGGGACGGCTTCAAGTGGCTGAACGTGAACGACAAACAGCGCAGTGCGGCTGCTGTGATGCGATCCGATGATAAAGGCAGTTCCATCGTCTGCGCGGTAAACTTCACTCCCCAGCCCTACCTGAATTACCGCATCGGCCTGCCCTTTGACTGTGAACTGACCGAGATCCTCAATTCCGACAAAGCGGAATACGGCGGCAGCAACCTCTATAACGGCACAGTCCTTCATGCGGAAGAAATCCCCCAGGAGGAGCATCCCTTCTCCTGCGAGATCGTTCTCCCGCCGCTGGCCGCGGTCTTCTTCAAAGTAAAGAAAAAATAAACTGTTATGAGCAAACGCCCTGACGGTCTGTTCGTCAGGGCGTATATTTTCATGTACCAAAGTGTCATTCCGAGCGTAGTCGAGGAATCCCTTACTACGTCCGAAGGACGCATTGAAATGGTTGGTTTCAGTCTATCCGCTCCAGGGTTTTATATCCCTTTGCCTGCAGGAAACCTTCCACTTCCATCAGGTCGGATGCCTTCAGGATTGCCACCGGCAGCCTGCTCAGCGTATTGTAGGTCACATAGAGGTAATCCAGGTTGATATTGCCGTCATTGATCACCGTCAGCAGGTCATTCAGGCTGCCGCATTCGTCTCCGATCTCCACAGCGGCCACATAGTCCGTATGGCACATATATCCGTCCGCCTGCAGTTCATCCGCGGCCCGGTCCGTATCAGATACCAGCATGCGGATAATGCCGAATTCAGCGCTGTCATTTGTGATCAGGGTGTTCATGTTGATACCGGCGTCCGCCAGGATCTGGGTAATCCGGTTCATGGCGCCTTTTTTGTTTTCCGCGAAAATGGACAGTTGTCGAATCATGTTTTTTCCCTCTTAGTTCAGTTCTTTCAGTGCGTTCTTCATGGACCGGACATAATCGCCGATATATTCAGCCGATTCCTTGCCGTGCTGTGCAAGGATCTTTTCAATCGCCGATCCAACGATCGCGCCGTCGGAGATCGCCGCCATCTTCTTCGCCTGCTCCGGTGTGGAAATACCGAAGCCGATGGCCACCGGCACCTTTGCGTTTTCCCGGATCGTCCGGATGATCGGTACCAGATCCGTGGTGATCTCACTGCGGGTTCCGGTCACGCCAAGGCTGGATACCAGGTAGATAAAGCCCTCCGCCTCCCGGGCGATCATTGCCACCCGGTTTTCAGACGTCGGGGCGATCAGCGAGATCAGGTCCACCCCGTACTGCCGGCACAGGGGCAGGAACTCCTCTTTCTCCTCAAAGGGCAGATCCGGCAGGATCAGTCCGTCGATCCCGATCTGTGCGCAGGTGGAGATAAATTTCTCCGCGCCGTAGGAGAAGATCACATTGGCATAGGTCATGAAGACCATGGGAACCGTAACGTCTGTCCGCAGTTCCTTCACAAAGCCGAAGATTCGGTCTGTTGTGGTGCCCGCCTGCAGTGCCCGCAGGCTGGCCTCCTGGATCACCGGGCCTTCCGCTGTGGGATCGGAAAAAGGGATGCCCAGTTCGATCAGGTCAGCACCGTTCTCAACGGCCGCGCGCACGGCCCGGCCTGTAGTGTCAAGATCCGGATCCCCGCAGGTAATGAAAGCGATAAAAGCCTTTCCGTGGTCAAAAGCAGATGCGATCTTACTCATGGAGATCCTCCCCCCTGTAGCGGGCGATCGCGGCACAATCCTTGTCTCCGCGTCCCGAAACGGTAATCACAATGGTCTGGTCCGGTTTCATTTCCGGCGCGATTTTCCGGGCGTACGCCACGGCATGGGCCGACTCGATCGCTGGAATGATCCCTTCGGTCTTTGCCAGGTACTCAAAGGCACAGACGGCTTCCTCGTCCGTCACCGGCACATATTCCGCCCGCCCGATATCGTGCAGCCAGGCGTGTTCCGGACCGACGCCGGGATAATCCAGTCCGGCCGAGATGGAATACACCGGAGCGATCTGGCCGTACTCATCCTGGCAGAAATAGCTCTTCATGCCATGGAAGATTCCCAGCCGCCCGGTATTCATCGTCGCGGCGGTTTCAAAGGTGTCAATCCCCCGGCCAGCCGCCTCGCAGCCGATCAGGCGGACTCCTTTATCCTCAATAAAGTGATAGAAGCTGCCGATGGCGTTGCTTCCGCCGCCGACACACGCGATCACCGCGTCCGGCAGCCGTCCTTCCTTCTCCATCATCTGTTCCTTGATCTCTTTGGAGATCACCGCCTGGAAGTCCCGGACGATCGTCGGGAACGGATGCGGTCCCATCACGGAGCCAAGGCAGTAATGAGTGTCATCAATCCGCCTGGTCCATTCCCGCATTGCCTCACTGACAGCATCCTTCAGGGTTGCGGTGCCGGTCTTCACCGGGATCACCTCCGCGCCAAGCAGCCGCATCCGGTACACATTCAGTGCCTGGCGGATGGTATCTTCCTCACCCATGAATACAACGCACTCCATCCCCATCAGGGCCGCGGCTGTGGCGGTCGCCACCCCGTGCTGGCCGGCGCCGGTTTCAGCGATCAGGCGGGTCTTGCCCATCTTCTTTGCCAGCAGCGCCTGTCCCAGTACGTTGTTGATCTTGTGCGCACCGGTATGGTTCAGGTCTTCCCGCTTCAGGTAGATTTTTGCCCCGCCCAGGTCTTTCGTCATCTTTTCAGCGTAATACAGCCGGGACGGCCGGCCTGCGTAATCATTCAGGAGAGCGGTCAGTTCCCGGTTGAATTCCGGATCCGCCTTGTAATGGTTATACGCCTCTTCCAGTTCGATCACAGCGTTCATCAGTGTCTCGGGGATATACTGCCCGCCGTGGATCCCAAAGCGTCCGTTCTGGTTGCTCATGCCCTGTCACCTCTTATTTCCCGCACAAAAGCGCGCATTTTTTCTTTATCCTTGAATCCGTCTGTTTCAATGCCGGAAGAAACGTCCACCGCATAGGGATTCAGTGTCCGGACCGCACCGGATACATTTTCGGGGTTCAGTCCTCCCGCCAGGAAATACGGACGCGTCACCTTTGCCAGGAGACTCCAGTCAAAGGTCCTGCCGTCCCCGGCCCCGGCGTCCAGCAGGATTTCCTCCGAAGAAGAAGCTATCGCCCGCTGTATGTCCGCCTCACTCCGGATCCGGAAAGCCTGGATCAGCGGTTTTTCCGTCAGTCCCCGCAGGCTTTCCAGGTATGCCTCATCCTCATTCCCGTGAAGCTGGGCAATGTCGATCACGCCCTCTTCCAGCAGCCAGGCAACATTCTCCGGTTTTTCATCCACAAACACCCCGACGGTGCGGATTCCCGGAGCAAGTCCTGCTTTCAGTTCCTTCGCTGTTTCCGGTGTGATATAACGCTTACTGCCCGGAAAGAACACAAACCCGACATAGTCCGGCCGCAGCTCATTAACGGCCTCAATGTCTTCCTTCCGCCGTAATCCGCACATCTTGATCTTTGTCATGTCGCTTTCCTTCTCGCTATACAATAGTTGTCATTCCGACCGAAGCCGCAGGCGTAGAGGAGGAATCCCTTACTTAGCCGAAGGCTTATCACTGCCGTCTCAGGCTCTTTAGCGTTTCCGCCGGATCTTCCGCGCGCATCAGCGTTTCACCGATCAGTGCGGCATCCGCGCCGATCTGCCTCAGCCGCTGCACATCCTCCGGTGTCCTGACTCCGCTTTCCGCCACGTAGATACATTCCGGCGGGATCCTGTCCCGCAGCCTCGCCGCGTTTCCGAAATCCACGGAAAAGTCCTTCAGGTTCCGGTTGTTGACCCCGATGATCTTTGCCCCGGCTGAAACTGCCGTCCGGATCTCTTCCTCGTCATGCGTTTCCACCAGTGCCGCGATCCCCAGTTCTTCGCAGTGCTCCAGGTAAGCCGCCAGCGTCCTTTCATCCATCAGGGAAACGATCAGCAGGGCGGCATTGGCTCCCATCACCCTTGCCTGATCCAGCTGATACTCACATACCGTGAAATCCTTGCGCAGCATCGGCAGGTTCACCTTTTCCCGCACTTCGCGGAAGATGTCGTCGGATCCCAGGAAGTATTCCGGCTCCGTCAGGCAGGAGATGCAGTCCGCCCCGGCTTGTTCATAGGCCTCCGCGATCTTCAGGTAGGGAAAGTCCGGGGAGATCAGTCCCTTGGAGGGAGACGCCTTCTTGATCTCGCAGATAAAGGAGATCCCCGGCTTTTTCAGTGCGGAAAGGAACGCCTCCCCGTTTCCCTTGCCCAGTGCTTTTGCCTGTTCCCGCAGTTCTTCTGCCGAAACCGTCTCCTGTTCTCTCTTCGCCCATTCCCGGGAAAGATCCGCAAGCTTATCCAGTATGTTCATCTGACTGTCTCCTGTAACTTACATATTGGGCGAAGCCCAATAATTCATATTCGGCGTCAGCCGAATAATTCATATTGACTGCAGATCAATAATTCATTCTTGAGAAACTTTTATAAGTTTCTCAAGCGTCTCCGTAGCTTTTCCGCTGTCAATGATCTCCGCCGCCAGTTTGATTCCTGCGGCCAGGCTTTCCGCTTTGCCGCCGATATACAGGGCCGCGCCGGCGTTCATCAGGACGGCATCCCGTTTTGGTCCCTTCTTGCCCGCAAGGATTGCCTTCGTGACTTCGGCATTCTCCGCCGGGGTTCCGCCGACCAGGTCCTGTTTTGCGCAGCGTTTCAGGCCGAACTGTTCGGGAGTGATCACATAGTTCTTCATCCAGCCGTCCTTGAATTCGCAGACCGTCGTCGGCGCGCTCATGGAGATCTCGTCCAGTTTGTCCTGTCCGTAAACCACCATGCCGCGCTTTACGCCCAGATTCATCAGCACCTGGGCCAGGGGCTGTACCAGATACTCGTCATACACGCCCAGCAGCTGCATGGAAGGATGTCCCGGATTGGTCAGCGGTCCCAGGATGTTGAACACGGTCCGGAATCCCAGTTCCTTCCGGATGGCACCCACATACTTCATGGAAGTGTGATATTTCTGGGCAAAGAAGAAGCACATGCCGGCCTTGTCCAGCAGTTCACGGCACTTATCCGGACTCTGGTCAATGTTCACACCCAGTGCTTCCAGGCAGTCCGCCGTACCGCATTTGCTGGAGGCAGCCCGGTTACCGTGCTTGGCGACCCGCATGCCGCCCGCTGCGGCCACCAGCGCCGACGTTGTGGAGATGTTGAAGCTGTGGGCGTTGTCTCCGCCGGTACCGACGATCTCAAACAGTTCGTCCCCTGCTTCCACGCGGGTTGCTTTTTCCCTCATCGCCGCGGCACAACCGGCAATCTCGTCCGTGGTCTCCGCCCGGGCGCTCTTGGTGGACAGGGACGCCAGGAAAGCCGCGTTCTGGGTCGGTGTGGTCTCCCCGCTCATGATCTCATTCATCACGGTATAGGCTTCCTCATAGGTCAGGTCTTCCTTGCTGACAATCTTCACAATAGCTTCCTTAATCATCTTTTTCTCTCCTTTTATAATAGACTCTGTTTTATCAATCCGTTACTCTGTATCTATCCAATCTGTAATACACATTATGAGCAGCTTCAGTATTAATTCTGAATTCTGCATTCTGCATTCTGCATTCTGCATTTCACGCCTTCAGTGCCATAAAATGCTCAAGCATTTTGTGGCCTGATGGCGTGAGTATGCTTTCCGGATGAAACTGTACCCCGTAGATCGGATACTCCTTATGCTGCACCGCCATGACCTCGCCGTCTTCCGTCCTGGCCGTCACCATCAGGCACTCCGGCATGGTTTCCGGATCCGCGGCCAGGGAATGATACCGTGCCACCGCGAAAGTTTCCGGCAGTCCCGCAAACAGCGGGCTGTTGCCCTCCTGCCGTACCACGGACTGTTTCCCGTGCATCAGGGCTTTGGCGTAGGTTACTGTCGCACCGAAGGCCGCGCAGATCGCCTGGTGCCCCAGGCACACTCCCAGCAGCGGGATTTCCTTGCCAAGCTCCCCGGCTGCTGCCTGCGTGATCCCGGCATCTTCCGGCCGTCCGGGACCGGGAGAAAGAATGATCCTGTCCGGCTTCAGGGCCCGGATCTCCTCAAGGTTCATCTCGTCGTTCCGGATTACCCGGATATCCGGATCCAGTTCTCCCACATACTGAAACAGGTTGTAGGAAAAGCTGTCATAGTTGTCGATCAGCAGCGTCATCCGTCTATCTCCTTTCCGGCTTTCTCCAGGGAGGCGAGTACCGCCCGGGCCTTGTTCAGGCATTCCTCGTGTTCCTTTTCCGGAACGGAATCATATACGATGCCAGCCCCGGAACGGATGAATACTTTACCATTCTTCTTGTACGCGATCCGGATCGCGATGCAGGTATCCATGTTTCCGGCAAAGTCGATATAACCGATCGCTCCGCCGTAGATCCCCCGCTTGTTGTTCTCCAGCTCACCGATCAGCTGGCAGGCCCGGATTTTCGGAGCACCCGACAGCGTACCTGCCGGCAGTACCGCCTCAATAGCGTCCAGCGCGTCCTTGTCCTCCCGGATCTCCCCGCACACTGTGGAACCGATGTGCATCACATGGGAAAACCGCAGGATATCGTGGAATGTTTCCACCTGTACGCTGCCGAACTTTGAGATCCTGCCCAGGTCGTTCCGTCCCAGATCCACCAGCATATTATGTTCCGCCAGTTCCTTTTCATCCCGCAGCAGTTCTTCCTCCAGCCGCTTATCCTCCTCCGTGGTTTTTCCCCGAGGCCGGGTACCGGCCAGCGGATAAGTATGCAGGATGCCGTTTTCCAGCTTCACCAGTGTTTCCGGACTTGCTCCGGCAACCTCCACATCCGTTCCGGAAAAGTAGAACATGTAGGGAGACGGATTGACCGTCCGCAGCATCCGGTACATGTTCAGCAGGCTGCCCTCATACGGTGCGCTCAGCCTGTTGGACAGGACGATCTGGAAAATGTCTCCTTCTTTGATGTAATGCCGGGCTTTCTCCACCATGGCACAGTATTCCGTCTTGTTGAACAGCGGCGTCACTTCTCCGGTCAGGCGCCCGGGTTCATCCTTCGCTTCCGCGCCTTCCGTAATGAGTTTCTTCAGCTCCTCCAGTTCCATTTCCGCCCTGTGGTATCCGGCTTCTCCCTCGTCCAGTTTTACGTTGACGATCAGGATGATCTTCTGCCGCAGGTTATCAAAGGCGATCACCTTGTCAAAGAGCATCAGATCCACATCCTGGAAATGCTCCGTATCTTCCGTCTCCCTGCGGGTCGTCGGTTCGGAATAATTCAGGTAATCGTAGGAGAAATATCCGGTCAGGCCGCCGGTAAAGGGCGGCAGTCCCGGAATGCGGGGACTTTTATACTCCGCCAGGATCTGCCTCAGCACAGCGGAAGGATCCTCCGTCCGGATTTTCAGCTCATTGATCCGCATTTCCCCGTTCACACAGGAGATGCTCATTTTCGGATCATAGCCCAGGAACGTGTATCGTCCCCACTTCTCCTGCGGTTCCGCGGACTCCAGCAGGAAGCAATGGGAGGAAACATTCTTCAGTTTCCGGATTGCCTGGATCGGCGTGCAGATATCCGCCAGAAGCTCACAGCTGACCGGCACTACCTTATACAGTCCCGTCTCCCTGTACTTTGCCACTTCTTCCTGGGTGGGTGTAATCTTCATCGCTTCTCAGCTCCCGTCACTTTATCATTGTTCATTGTTAATTGTTCATTGTTCATTAAACAAAAATCGTCCCTGACAGATTTACTCTGTCAGGGACGAATATACTTCGCGGTGCCACCCTGTTTCACGGTATGACCGTGCTCTCTGCGGGATACCTTCATATCCCCGGCCACTTACGCGTGCCTCACGTCGCAGAATACTCAGCCTAAGCCTTTGACTGCGCCCTCGGCGGTCCATTTGGCGGTTTGTTTCCTGCCCGGCTTTCACCTTCCCGGACTCTCTGTAAGGGCATTGCCGCTTTGATCTCCGCTTCAACGGTTTCGTATGAAATTACACGTATTGTATCCATCCTGTCCGCAGGTGTCAAGCAAATCCTTATATCGAATACAGGAGAAGAACATTGCACACCTGTCATCAACCGGAATCGTCACGTATCCATTCGGCTTGAATCCCTTTGCCTGATTCATTATAATATAAGAAACAATAAAACTGAAAGATTACCGGCTGAGCCTGTTCCGGCAAATTACGGTTCCTCTGCATCTATACAGCAAACATCCCGGGAAAGACTCTTTCGTCATCCGGCACAACATTCAACAGAGGAGGAAAAAGAATGACTGTCCGTAAAGCTGTTTCTCTTATTCTGGCATGCGTACTTATGCTGTCATTATCCTGCATTTCAGCCGTTTCTGCGGAAAGCAGTGTCCCTGAAGATACAAAACGTATCCTCGTGATCGAAACAACAGATATCCATGGCTACATCATGGATGTATCCGCAGGCAGCGAGGATAAGTTCCAGTACCGGATGGCCCGGATTGCTTACCTTGTCAATGAAGCAAGAAATTCCGGCAAATATGATGATGTCCTGTTGCTTGACGGCGGCGATCTTTATCAGGGCACACCTGTTTCCTATATGACCGGCGGAGCCGTAATCAGGGCGATGCTGGACACCATGCATTACGATGCAGTTGGCCTGGGCAATCACGAATTTGACTGGGGCGTTGATGAATACGCGGGAGATTCTGATGGAACCGTGGCGCCCTATGTATTGGGCGATTATTTCGGAGACCCGAAAATTCCGGTCCTTGCGTCCAATCTGTATGATGCCGTTTCCGGTGAGCGCGTTCCATTTACCAAAGATTATGCGATCATCGAAAAAGCCGGGCTGCGGATCGCTGTCATCGGTTATATTCCGGATTACAGAGGAACCATTATGACCTCCAAAATTGCGCCTTATTCCATTGATCCCAGCCTGTCGAAGCTTGACACGCTGATCCGCGAAATTCGTGAAAGAGAAAAGCCGGACGCCGTCATCCTGATCGTCCATGATAAGCCTGTCCAGGTGGCTGAAGCCATGGATCCGGCACAGGTAAACCTGGTCTGCGGAGGCCATACCAATCATATCCTTGCGGAAACAGCCAAAAGCGGCGTTCCCTATATCCAGGGATATTACTATGCCAACGGGTTTGCCTCCGCTGAACTGCTGATCGACGCAAACAGCGGCGTAACCGTGGAAAACATGCAGTATACAGACATTACAGCCGAAAAGGAATCTCTCTTTGACACAGAGGAGAATCGGCCGACGCTGGATCCGGAGATCATAGCTCTCTCCCATGCCGGCTGGGATGCTATCCGGGACGAAATGAGTGAAGTTCTGGGCTGGATTGACACTCCGGTCCTGAAAACGAAAACTGTAGGCGCAAACAATGCAGGCAACTTCATCACCGGCCTGATGATGAAGATAACCCGGGATCAGGGAACCCAGGCAGCGTTTTACAACAATGGCGGTATCCGTACCAGCTTCCTGATTCCGGATGGACAGACAACCCGTGAGATCACCGTGAATGATATCTATTCCATTGCACCGTTCGGAAATTCGCTGCTGGTCTTTGATGTCACCGGACCGGAGCTTGCAAAGCAGCTGGCGGATGGCCTGAAAACGCCTAATTATGGTGATCAGATGAGCGGTCTGTCGTTTACTTATTCTGCTACTGGTGATGAAACCATGGATCGTGCGGACCGGGAATATACTATTCTCAGTATCACCCTGGATGACGGCACAGAAGTGGATCTGGAAGGCACTGAGAAACAGTATCGAGTCTGTACAACCGATTTCAATGCTACTGTGCCCGGTTCCGTTTTTGAGGAAAAAACACCGGTCGTACCGCAGGCAGACGCACCGACAGATAATGAATCCATTGTTCGTTTTCTCCGGGAAGAGAAAGCTGCAGGCGACGGATATATTTCCGTGGATACCCGGCCCAGGGGTATTGAAGTGCCGCGGGAGTAAGCAGCATAATGGTATTCAAAAAGAGACTGCCTCGCTGAGGCAGTCTCTTTTTGATTTTATACATCTCAAGTCAAAGCATATTATGATCTCATCCAGTCATTGATTTCCTTTGCCGCGTTCCGGCCGTCAGCCAGTGCGCGTACCACCAGGGACTGTCCGTTGCGCATATCCCCGGCGCTGAAGATCTTCCCTGCCAGGTGATGGCTTCCGTTCTCCGGCAGCAGCCTTCCCCGTCCGTCCGCCTGCAGGGCAAAGTGTTCCGCGGTTTTCTCATCGCAGCCCACAAAACCGGCCGCGATCAGCAGCAGCTCGCAGGGCAGCGTCTTTTCAGTTCCGGCCACCTGCTCAAATCGTCCCTCAGGCGTCCGTTCCAGCTGTACGGTTTCCAGTCCGCAGATCCGGTTCTGGTCATCCGTCAGGATCTGTTTGACCGTGGTCCTGTAAACCCGCGGATCGCTTCCCTGCCGGTAGATCGCTTCCAGCTGGCCGTAGTCGGTCCGCAGGATCCTCGGCCATTCCGGCCACGGATTGCCCGGTGTGCGGTCTTCCGGCGGAGCAGGCATCATTTCCAGCTGTGTCACGCTGACGCATTCCTGGCGCAGGGCAGTCCCTACGCAGTCATTGCCGGTATCACCGCCGCCGACCACGATCACATGCTTTCCGGCTGCGGATGCTTCGGAAACAGTGCCTCCCAGCACAGCCCTGGTTGCTGCTGTCAGGTAGTCCACAGCAAACATCACACCTTCGGCGTCCATATGTTCCACATTCAGGGAGCGGGGCTTCCGTGCACCGCCACAGAGCAGCACAGCGTCATAATCCTGCAGTTTTTCAGGATCCGCTTCCGTATTCAGTTCAAAGGTGATCCCTTCTGCTTCCATCAGGCGGATCCGGCGTTCCACAATGTTCTTGGGAAGCTTCATATTCGGAATGCCGTACATCAGCAGTCCGCCGGGACGGTCCGCACGCTCAATCACAGTAACGGAATGTCCAAGCTGGTTCAGCAGGTCCGCCGCAGCAAGGCCGGAAGGGCCGCTGCCGATAACAGCCACGCGTTTTCCGGAGCGTACAGCAGGAATCCGGGGCTGGATCCAGCCCTTTTCAAATCCGGTTTCGATCAGGTAAAGCTCATTGTCCCGGTTTGTTGTCGCGTCGTTTTCCAGGTTGCAGGCCTTTTCACAAAGGGCGGGACAGACATGTCCGGTGAACTCCGGAAAAGGGGCTGTCCGGATCAGGCGCATCAGCGCTTCCCGCTCCTGTCCGCGGTAAAGCAGGTCATTCCACTCCGGGATCAGGTTGTGCAGCGGGCAGCCGAAATCAGACTGGCAGAACGGCACGCCGCAGTTCATGCAGCGGGATGCCTGCGCACGCCTTGCTTCACAGGACTGGCACGTATGCAGGTCCTCGAAATCACCGAGCCGCGCCGCTTCATCCCGGAAAGGATTCTCTATTCTCACTGTATCCAGAAAACCCGTCGCGCTTCCCACAGTCTCACCCTCAATTCATCTGGAGTAATTCTCACATCCCGCGTATGCGGGATAATTCATATCTGCGAAGCAGATCATTCACATTGGCTGAAGGCCAATAATTCATTCCTGGCTCAGCCAGGTATTTATCCCCGGCTGAGCCAGGCGAGGTATTCATCCGAAATGACCGCTTTGAACTTCGGCACCCATTCGCTGAAGTGTTCCAGGATCTCCCTGGCCTTCTGCGATCCGGTGGCTTTCACATGCATCTCCAGCAGCCTGTTCAGTTCATCTGCCTGCTGTGCGGAAACTTCATAAAGCTTCACATGGCCCTTGTTCAAACGGCTTTCCAGATGTCCGTCCTCATCCAGCACCCAGGCCACACCGCCGCTCATACCGGCAGCAAAGTTGTCGCCCACAGGACCCAGCACAGCCACCCGGCCGCCGGTCATGTATTCACAGCCATGGTCTCCCACGCCTTCCACAACGGCCCACGCGCCGGAGTTGCGTACCGCGAAACGTTCGCCGGCCATACCAGCCACAAAGGCATAACCGCTCGTCGCGCCGTACAGGGCTACGTTGCCGATCAGGGTATCTTCCTTCTTCCAGATGCTGTCCGCGGGCGGGCACACCGCCAGCGTACCGCCTGAAAGACCCTTGCCCAGGTAGTCATTGGCTACGCCGTAAAGGGTGATCTCCTGTCCGTGAGGCAGGAACGCGCCGAAGGACTGGCCGCCACAGCCCTGGGCCTGGATATGCCGGTCTCCCTTCAGCATGGTGCCGAAGGCCCGGTCTGTGGTCATCAGGTGTACATGATCCTGGTACAGACGGACGTCCGCCCGTTCCGCCAGGTGGAAATCAAACTTCGCGGAAGGCTGGAAATGCGTGTTCCGGGCAAATCCGGTCAGATCCGTCAGGTCCATCGCCGCGTTTTCCTTCATCACCAGCAGGTCGCTGCGGCCCACCAGTTCATTCACGGTACGGGCGCCGAGTTTTGCCATGATCTCCCGCATCTGCTCCGCGATAAAGAGCATGAAGCGTTCCACGTATTCCGGCTTGCCCTTGAAGCGCTTACGCAGTTCCGGATTCTGTGTTGCGATACCGAAGGGGCACGTACCCAGCTGGCAGACACGCATCATCCGGCAGCCCATGGTGACCAGGGGTGCCGTTGCGAAACCGAACTGCTCCGCGCCAAGCAACAAAGCCACCATCACGTCATGTCCGGTCATCAGCTTGCCGTCTGTTTCCAGGGTAACCGTCTGGCGCAGCCGGTTGCGGCAGAGCACCTGGTGTGCTTCAGCCAGGCCGATCTCCCAGGGCAAACCTGCGTGATGCACGCTGCTCATGGGGGCTGCACCGGTACCGCCTTCTCCGCCGGAGATCAGGATACCGCCCGCGCCAGCCTTGGCCACACCGCTGGCGATGGTACCCACGCCCGCGGAAGACACCAGTTTCACGGTGATCTTTGCGTCTTCGTTAGCGCACTGGAGGTCATAGATCAATTCCGCCAGATCCTCAATCGAATAGATATCATGATGCGGCGGCGGGGAAATCAGGGAGATACCGGGTGTGGAGCAGCGGGTCTTTGCCACGCTGTCCGTCACCTTCGCGCCGGGCAGGTGTCCGCCCTCGCCGGGCTTGGCGCCCTGGGCCATCTTGATCTGGATTTCCTTGGCGGAAAGCAGGTATTCCCGCGTCACGCCGAAGCGGCCGGAAGCCACCTGCTTGATAGCGGAGTTCAGGTCCGTACCGAAGCGTTCAGCCAGCTCGCCGCCTTCACCGCTGTTGGAACGGCCGCCCAGGTGGTTCATGGCCTTGGCCATGCATTCATGGGCTTCCTGGGAAATGGAACCGTAGCTCATGGCGCCGGTCCGGAAACGCTTCACGATCTCTGCCGCGCTTTCCACTTCTTCCAGCGGAATGGCCCGGCAGGCGTCATAATTGAAGGAAAGCATGGAACGGATTGTCCGCGGTCCTTCGTTTTCAATCCGTGCGGCGTATTTGTCAAAGGCCGCCCGGTCATCCGTCCATACTGCCTGCTGCAGCAGGTGAATGGTTTCAGGAGCATAGAGATGCTCTTCGGCACCTTCGCCCCTCCGGTATTTATGCCTGCCCACACTGGTCAGGCCCTGCGTCCCCGTCTCGGCAAACGCCGCCTCGTGATGGAAACGGCTGTCCGCCTCCACACGGTTCAGGTCGGTGCCGCCCAGGGAGCACGGTGTATTCGTAAAGTAGGTCTTCACAAAGCCCTGGTCCAGGCCCACCGCCTCAAACAGCTGTGCGCTCTGGTAGGCCTGCAGCACGGAGACGCCCATCTTGGAGGCGATCTTCAGCACGCCGGCAGTCAGTGCCTTGTTGTAGTCCCGGATCGCTTCCTCCTGTGTCTTGCTGATCTGCCCGTCCGCGCACAGGGCACGGATGCAGTCGTGTGCCAGGTACGGGTTCACCGCCCGGGCACCAAAACCGATCAGCATAGCCAGCTGGTGGACGTCACGGGGTTCACCGCTTTCGAGGATCACAGAAACAGCGGTGCGCTTTTTCTTTCCGATCAGGTGCTGTTCCAGCGCCGATACCGCCAGCAGCGACGGGATCGCCATGGTATCCGGGCTGATACCCCGGTCAGACAGGATCAGGATATTGATATGGTCACGGCAGGCCTGGTCGCAGACGTCAAAGAAATGTTCCAGCGCGTCCCGAAGGCTTCCGTTTTTGTCATAGAGCAGGGATACTGTACGGACAGAGAAGTCCGGATGGTCCATCTTCCGGATCCGCTGCAGTTCCTCTTCGGTCAGCACCGGGGAGGGCAGCTCCAGTACAGCGCTGTTCGCGGCTTCCCTGGATAGCAGGTTGCCGTCATCGCCGACATAGATGGAGCAGTCGGTTTTCACTTCTTCCCGCAGTGCGTCGATCGGCGGGTTGGTCACCTGCGCGAAACGCTGGCGGAAGTAGTCATACAGGGAAGGATGGGTCTTTGACAGGGCTGCCACAGGCACGTCCGCGCCCATGGAAACGATGGGTTCTGTTCCCTTCGCCGCCATCGGCAGCACGATGTCCTGCACATCTTCCCAGGTGTAGTTAAACGCCTTGCAGAGCTTTTCCCGCTCCGTTTCAGGCAGGATATCCTCTTTGATTTCGGCTGCCGGAAGATCCTCCAGTCGCACCAGTTTAGTCATCCATTCCGTATAGGGATGTTCCTGGGCGAACCGGGTCTTCAGGGCTTCGCTTTCTGTCAGCCTGCCGGTCTTCAGGTCAGCCTCCAGCACGTCTCCGGCCTTCAGCTTCCACCGCCGCAGGATGTGCGCGTTCTCTTCAAACAGCACACCAGCCTCGGAGGTCAGGATCAGTCGCCTGTCGTCCGTCAGCGCGCAGCGCAGCGGCCGCAGTCCGTTCCGGTCCAGGGAGGCACAAACCGTATCACCGTCGGAATACAGGATCGCGGCGGGGCCGTCCCAGGGCTCCATCATGGTGGCATAGTAGCGGTACAGATCCGTCCAGGGCTTGCCCGTTTGCTGTACCCTGTCCGCAACCTCAGCCCGGACGGAATTTCCGCCACTGGCGGCCCTCCGTGCTTCGCCCTGCCAGGGTTCCGGCAGCAGGATCATACCTGCCAGCGGCAGCGGGAAGCCGTTCATCGCCAGGAATTCCAGCGTATTATCCAGCATCTGGCTGTCGCTTCCGTCCGGATCAACCACGGGCAATACACGTTTCATCTCTGCGCCCATAACGTCGGAACGCATGGTCTCTTCCCGGGCCTTCATTCGGTCATGGTTGCCGCGGATGGTATTGATTTCCCCGTTATGCAGCAGCATCCGCTGGGGATGCGCCTTGCTCCAGGAAGGGAAAGTATTGGTAGAGAAACGGGAGTGCACCATGGCCATGCTGCTGGCATAGCGCACATCCTGCAGATCGTCATAGAAGGAGCGTAGCTGGTTCACCAGCATCATGCCCTTGTAGACGATCGTGCGGCTGGACAGGGAGCATACATACGCGTCCGTGTCCTGGTGTTCAAAAACACGCCGTAAAATATAAAGACGCCGGTCAAAGTCCTGACCGGCACCGGTCTCCTTCGGCCTTTTCAAAAAGCACTGTCGTATACACGGCATTGTCCGCCGTGCACCCGCGCCCAGCTGGGCCGGGTGGCAGGGTACCTCCCGCCACCCGAGTACCGTAATCCCTTCGGATTCCGCCAGCTGTTCAAAGATTCCTGCTGTATTTTGGGCTCCGACCTCATCCTCCGGCAGAAAGAACATACCTACACCGTAATCTCCGGGGTTTCCCAGGGCGATTCCTTCCTCCCTGGCCCACGCCGCAAAAAGCGTGTGAGGCAGCTGGGTCATAATGCCCACGCCGTCACCGGTGGTTCCTTCCGCGTCGCTGCCGGCACGGTGCGCCAGCCGCTCAACAATGCACAGCGCCTGGTCCACAGTCCGGTGGGTTGCTTTCGCGTTCAGGTCCACCACGGCGCCTACGCCGCAGCTGTCATGTTCAAGCTCTTTATGATAAAGAGGATACTGTCGGTCCTTCATAGTTATTCCTCCGCCTTCTTCAGGATCTGTGCGGCGAATTCTGCCATTTTCATGCCGTGGTTCATGGCATACTGCTGCATCGCCCGATGTGCTTCCGGTTCCGAAAGGCCTTTCTGTTTCATCAGCACAGCCTTGGCCCGGTCCACAATGTCCTTGCTTTCCCCGGTTCTTCGGGGCAGCCTCATCCGGTGCAGCTGCGACAGCATTTCCACCGCTCCGAGTACTGCCTGTCCGGATGCCGGCATCGCCAGCCGGAATATCTCCGGCGATTCAATGTTATCCAGCACGGGCTGTTTGGCGATCAGCAGGATCTGGATGCTGTCCTTATAGTCCCACATCAGCTCATCCGGTTTGCAGTCCGGAGTGTAGCCGACCATTACCACAACACAATCTTCACTTTCGCTCAGCGCCCGCCGCAGTTCACTGCCCGACGAGCAGCTTCGGAACACCTGTAATCCGGAGGAGGCCAGAAGCTTGACAAGTTTTGAACGGCTGTCTTCCGATTGGCTGACAACAACGATCCTGGCCACAGTTCCACCCCCGCTTTCAATTCAGAATTACGAATTCAGAATTATATATACCTCTGACTACTGTTGCAGCAATCAGGACTGCACCAGAATGATATCAGTCTATATGATTATGAATTGTGAATTATGAATTATGAATTTGATTAATACATTACCAGATACCGGTCGGTCTCCCACTTGCTCACATGGGTCCGGTAGGCGTCCCACTCTTTTTCCTTGCCTTCCACATACTGGCTCAACACATGCTCACCCAGCGCGGTGCAGATGACTTCGTCCTCTTTCAGGCAGTCCACAGCTTCCTTCAGGGTGCCGGGCAGAGATCTGATGCCCTTGGCTTCGCGGGTCGCGGCATCCATGGCGAAGATGTTTTCGGTGATTTCATCCGGCGGGGTCATGCCCTTTTCAATGCCGTCCAGGCCGGCAGCCAGGCAGACCGCCATGTTCAGGTAGGGGTTGCAGCTCGGATCGGGGCAGCGCAGTTCCACACGGGTTCCCATACCGCGGGAAGCGGGGATACGGATCAGGGCGCTGCGGTTGCTGGCGCTCCAGGCCAGGTAGCAGGGAGCTTCATAACCGGGCACCAGGCGTTTGTAGCTGTTGACCAGCGGGTTGGTGATCGCCGCCATGCCGCGCACGTGGGCCAGGACACCGGCGATGAAGGAATAGGCTTCCTTGCTCAGGCCGCGTTTATCGGAAGGATCGGCGAAAACGTTCTTGCCGTCCTTGAAAAGACTCATATTGGTATGCATGCCGCTGCCGTTGATGCCGAATACGGGCTTGGGCATGAACGTCGCATGCAGACCGTTCTTCTGGGCCAGGGTTTTCACAGCCAGTTTGAAGGTCATGATGTTGTCGGCAGCCGTCAGCGCATCAGCATAACGGAAGTCGATCTCGTGCTGGCCGGCAGCTACTTCGTGGTGGCTGGCTTCGATTTCAAAGCCCATCTGCTCCAGTGCCAGGCAGATCTCGCGCCGGGTGCTCTCACCGTGATCCAGCGGTCCCAGGTCGAAATAACCGGCCTCATCGGAAGTAGTGGTGGTGGGGTTTCCATCTTCATCCGTCTGGAAGAGGAAGAATTCGCACTCCGGACCGACGTTGAAGGAGTATCCCATATCAGCCGCCCGCTTCAAAACCTTTTTCAGCACACCGCGGGGATCGCCGGCAAAGGGCGTTCCGTCCGGATTGTAAACATCGCAGATCAGTCTGGCGACTTTTCCGTGCTGAGGACGCCAGGGCAGAATGGTGAAGGTATCCAGGTCGGGGCGAAGATACTGGTCGCTCTCATTGATGCGGACAAAACCTTCAATGCTGCTGCCGTCGATCATAATCTCATTGTTAACGGCTTTTTCGATCTGGCTGGCGGTGATAGCCACATTCTTCAGCTGGCCGAAAATATCGGTGAACTGCATCCGGATGAACTCCACGTCGTCTTCCCGTACCAGGCGGATAATGTCTTCCTTCGTGTACTTACTCATAGTACTGACCCCCTCAGTGTCGATAATAAAAGAAGAGAGCAAGGTGCGTCGTCAGCACGACACCCTTGCCCTGATGGGCGTATCCTATCACCGGTCTGTGTGGCTGTCAATAGGCATGATTGTATTCCCTTTGTATTCACTTTTCTTCCCCGCTTTGGATACCTTGACAACCTTTTACTGGAATGTTACCATACCTCCCAACAAGGCAAAGGCGTCCTGCGAAGGATTTCCTTGCCTTGTTTTTCGTTTATACCTCCTCCTTCCTACCTCATACCTCCTACCTTAATCAAAAGGAGTTGATCCCATGCTGACACCCAACCTCAGCTACGCGAATCTTAAGGAATCCTACCTTTTCTATCATATTGCGCAGAAGACCAGGGCTTACCTGGCGGAGCATCCGGGTACCCATCTTTACCGGATGGGCATCGGGGATGTTTCCCTTCCGCTGGTCCCCGCGGTCATCGCGGCGCTGCATGAAGGTGTGGATAACCAGGGTGTAAAGGATCGCTTCCATGGATATATGCCGGAGTGCGGCGCGCCTTCCCTTCGGGAAACCATCGCGAAGCACTATGAGAAGCGGGATGTTTTCCTCTCTCCGGAGGAGGTTTTCGTTTCCAGCGGTGCCAGCGATGAACTGGGCGACCTGCTGGACCTGTTTGACCGGTCGAACAAAGCCCTGATCATGGAGCCGGCCTATCCCGCTTATGTGGATGCCAATATCATGGCCGGCCGGGAGATCATCCATCTTCCCTCCGGCCCTGACGATCATTTCCTGCCCCTGCCCAAGCCCGGGCTGGATGCGGACCTGATCTACCTCTGCTCCCCAAACAATCCCACCGGTGCCGCCTATAACCGGGAACAGCTGACCCAGTGGATCAACTGGGCCAATGACCGCGGTGCGGTGATCCTCTTCGACGCGGCTTATGAAGCCTTTATTGAAGAAGATCTTCCCCACAGCATCTTTGAGATCCCCGGTGCGGAAACCTGTGCCATTGAGATCTGTTCCCTGTCCAAGACCGCCGGCTTCACCGGCACCCGTCTCGGATACACGGTCATCCCGAAGGCCCTGGAGCGCTGCGGCCTGAACCTCAACGCCATGTGGGTGCGAAACCGCACCACCAAGACCAACGGTGTGTCCTATATCCTGCAGCACGGCGGTGCCGCTGTCTTCACGGATGAAGGACAGAAGCAGATCCACGCGAACATCCGGATCTATAAGGAAAACGCCCGGGTGCTCATGGAGGCGCTGGACAAGGCCGGTATCCGTTACTGGGGCGGCAAGAACGCGCCGTATATCTGGATGCAGTGCCCCGACGGTATGGGCAGCTGGGAGTTCTTCGACAAGCTGCTGACTGAGATCCAGGTTGTCGGCACTCCCGGTGAAGGCTTCGGTGCCTGCGGTGAAGGTTTCTTCCGTTTCTCCACCTTCGGTGATCCGGCAGATACCCGCGAAGCTGCCAACCGGCTGCTGCAGCTTCTGAAAAAGTAACCTCCTACCTCCTACCTTTAATACTCCTACCTTAATATGATTGGAGCGAAGCATCATGTGTTCAATCTTCGGCATGACAGGTGCCCGGTTTCCCCGGGACCTGATCAAAACCTGTTTTGACCGGACCATCTCCCGCGGTCCGGATATGAGCCGCATGGTGGATATTCCCGGCGGCATTCTCGGTTTTCACCGTCTGGCCATCATGGGCCTGCACGAGGAAGGTATGCAGCCTTTCCGGCTGGATAATGACTACGTGGTCTGCAACGGCGAGCTTTACGGCTTCCGTCCTCTGCGGGCCCGCCTCATGGAAACCTACGATATTAAAAGCGAATGCGACTGTGAGATCCTGCTTCCCCTTTATCGGGAATACGGTGTGGAAATGTTCAAAACCCTGGACGCGGAGTTTGCCCTGATCCTCTGGGATGACAAACAGCAGAAACTGATCGCCGCCCGGGATCCCATCGGTATCCGTCCCCTCTATTACGGTGAAGTCCGGGGAGGCGGCATGGCTTTTGCCAGCGAGCCGAAAAACCTGATCGGTATGTGCGATACAATCCTTCCCTTCCCGCCCGGTCACTACTGGATTGACGGTGAATTCGTCCAGTATGCGGATCCGGCTTATGTGGGATATTTCACCATGAAAACTGAAGCGGAAGTCTGTCCCAAGCTGCGCCGCCTGCTGATGGACGGCGTTGAAAAGCGCCTGGACGCGGACGCCCCGGTCGGTTTCCTGCTCTCCGGCGGTCTGGATTCCTCCCTGGTCTGCGCCATTGCCCAGAAAATGCTGGATAAGCCGATCCGCACCTTTGCCATCGGCATGGATATCGACGCCATTGACCTGAAGTACGCCCGTATGGTCGCGGACTATATCGGCAGTAACCACACGGAAGTCATCATCAGTGAAAAGGATGTTCTGGAGGCCCTGCCCACGGTTGTTGAGCTTCTGGGCACCTGGGATATCACCACCATCCGTGCTTCCATCGGCATGTACCTGGTCTGCAAGTGGATCCATGAAAACACGGATGTCCGGGTGCTGCTCACCGGTGAGATCTCCGATGAACTCTTTGGATACAAGTACACGGACTTTGCCCCTTCCGCCGCCGCTTTCCAGGAGGAAGCAGAAAAGCGTATCCGGGAACTGCATGTGTATGACGTTCTCCGGGCGGACCGCTGCATTTCCTACAACTCCCTGGAAGCCCGCGTCCCCTTCGGTGACCTGAAGTTTGTGCGCTACGCCATGAGCATCGACCCCGAACTGAAGATGAACAACCACAACATGGGTAAATACCTGATCCGTAAAGCCTTTGCGGATGACCATATTCTTCCGGACGAGATCCTCTGGCGCCAGAAGGCCGCCTTCTCCGATGCTGTAGGCCACAGCATGGTGGATGACCTGAAAGCCTATGCGGAAAAGACTTATACGGATGAGGAGTTTGCGGAAAAAGCAGCGAAATACGATTACTGCCGGCCTTTCACAAAGGAAAGCCTGCTCTACCGGGAACTGTTCGAGCAGTTCTATCCCGGCCAGGCCCATATGATCCCCGACTTCTGGATGCCCAACAAAACCTGGCCCGGCTGCAATGTCAATGATCCGTCTGCACGCGTATTGGCCAATTATGGCCAAAGTGGCCAATAATAGGCCAATCCCCGTGCAACTCTAAACTCTATACTCTTCACTTTTCACTCTAAACTCTTCACTTCACAAAGAGGCGGCTTCCGCCTCTTTGTCATTCCGTTCTGAAATTTGACACAGAGGAATCTTTCTTCTATATGATGTTGCGCAATTGAACGAAAGAGTTCATAATAGGAAAGCATTTTTCATTATGAATTATGCATTGTTGAGGAATCATCCGTGCTTAAGACTGATCTGTCAGCGCTTGAGCGCTGGTAACAGATCGTCCATGCAGGCGTCAGTGCTTTAGCACTGGTAACGCCGAGCCATTCACGGCTAATGATTCCCATGCTACAGCCGTCAAAGGTGCGAAGCAGCTTTGGTAACGGCGATCGCAGAATTGTGAATTACCATTTGGAGGCTCTATGCAGCAGAAAGAACTCATCCTCATCCTGGACTTCGGCGGCCAGTATACCCAGCTGATTGCCCGCCGCGTTCGCGAATGCCATGTCTATTCCGAGGTTGTCCCGTGGAATATGCCCCTGGCGGACATCCTGGCCCGCAATCCCAAGGGCATCATCCTTTCCGGCGGTCCCTCCAGCGTCCATGACGTTGACGCGCCCCGGATTGATCCGGCCCTGTATGAAGCAGGAGTCCCGGTGCTGGGAATCTGCTACGGCATGCAGCTGACTGCCCTGCTCCTGGGCGGTGCTGTTGAAAAAGCCAAAGAACGGGAATACGGCCGTGTCACGGTCCGGATGAAGGAACAGACCGGCCTCTTCGGCGGTATGCAGCCTGCGTCCAACTGCTGGATGAGCCATACCTGGCAGGTCAGTGCCTGCCCGCCCGGTTTCCGGGTGATCGCGGAAACGGACAACTGCCCCGTTGCCGCCATGGTCAACGAGGATAAGAAGATCTGCTGCGTGCAGTTCCATCCGGAAGTGACCCATACCGAGGAAGGAACCATGCTGATCCGTAACTTCCTCTTCCGCTTCTGCGGCTGCTCCGGCGACTGGACCATGAGTGCCTACGCCGAGACCGCCATTAAGCAGATCCGTGAAACCGTCGGCGAAGACGGAACCGTACTGCTGGCCCTGTCCGGCGGTGTGGACTCTTCTGTAGTTGCCGCCCTGATCTATAAAGCCATCGGCAAGCGCCTCACCTGCGTTTTTGTGGACCACGGTCTCCTGCGCAAAGGAGAAAGCGATCAGGTCTGCCATGTCTTCAGCCATCTCTTCCCGGTGCGTTTCATTCGTTCTGACGCTTCCGAACGCTTCTTTGCGGATCTCAAGGGCGTCACGGAGCCGGAGGAAAAGCGGCACATCATCGGCCGGGATTTCATTGAAGTCTTCAAGAAGGAAGCGGCCACGCTCGGCAAACTGGACTACTTTGCCCAGGGCACCATCTATCCGGACGTGATCGAGAGCGGCCAGGGCACCAATGCCGCCGTCATCAAGAGCCACCACAATGTGGGCGGCCTGCCGAAGGAACTGGGCTTCACCGAGCTCATCGAGCCCCTGCGCATGCTCTTCAAGGACGAAGTCCGCGCCCTGGGTGAAACCCTGGGCCTGCCGAAGGAACTGGTCTGGCGCCAGCCCTTCCCGGGGCCCGGCCTGGCCATCCGCATCATCGGGGAGGTGACTCCGGAGAAGGCGGAAATCGTCCGGGAAAGCGATGCCATTTTCCGCGAGGAGATCGCCGCTGCCGGTCTCGACCGCCATGTCAATCAGTACTTCACCGTTCTGACCGGCATCCAGAGCGTCGGCGTTATGGGTGACGAGCGCACCTACGACTACACCATCGCTCTCCGCGCCGTCACTACCGATGACTTCATGACCGCCGACTGGGCGCGTCTCCCTTATGACCTCATCGCCCGGGTTTCCGCTCGCATCGTCAATGAGGTTCCGCATGCAAGCAGAGTAGTAATGGATGTGACGACGAAGCCTCCGGCGAGCATTGAGTGGGAATAAATCCCCATTCAATGCTCAACTCTTCACTCTTCACTTTTCACTCTACACTCATCACTCTTCACTGATATCTGAAGGGAGGTCCTGCCCATGAAGCCCAGCCCGCTCCGTGATAAATCAGCCTCCTTCGCCAAATCTATCATCCTGGCCACTCGTGCCATGCGCGAAAATCACATTGAATCAGCTCTCACAAACCAGTTGCTCCGTTGCGGAACTTCCGTTGGCGCCAACATTCACGAAGCTCAGTTTGCCCAGGGTGGCCGGGATTTCGTTGCTAAACTGGATATCTCCCTGAAAGAGTGCAATGAGTGTGAGTATTGGCTCAACCTTCTGAAGGAAACCGACAGTATCGCAGAATCAGATTACAAAGATCTGATGAATCAGTGTACTGAGCTCCGCCGTATGCTGCTTTCCTCCATCAACACCATGAAATCCAAAGATTCACAGTAGAATCCCCCCGGATCCTGTCATCAGGTTCCGGGTTGTCATTTTGCTTTGGTTTTTCTTTACAGAACTGAAGGCAAAAAAAGAAGAGGTGTGACCTCTTCTTTTTTACAGCCATATTGCTTCGCTTATCGCCTGGCGTACGTTATTGTCGTTTATGATCGTAAGTCTCGATAAATACCACGCTCTGTCTTTATCGGAAAGCGACGACAGATTCGTTTTTTCGTCAAACTTAAGATTGCAGCCGAGTTTGTCTATCTCTTCCATCTTCGCTTCCGCGATCCAGATCTTTTCCTGCCACTCTCTCTTTTTTGCCGAAAGGATAAGGTCGATGTCTTCCTTATTGTATTTCCCCGAGAATATGATCCTGATCTCTTTTAAGGAGAATCCCATATCGCGCCACTCAATGAGCGTTTCGACGTCCTTAACCTGATCGGCGCTGTAATATCTGTAGCCCGATTCCTCGTCGATCTTTATAGGTTTTATAAGCCCTCGCTTTTCGTATACGCGCAGAGCTTTCGGCGATACGTTACAAAGTCCCGCCAGTTCTCCGATCTTAAGCAGTTGTTCGTCCATCGTCTTTTCCCCCTAAGAGTACTTCATTTACACGCTCAACGCCCACGAGGCTTCCGCGCATGTTGATAATCGAATTGAGCACACAGTTAAAACTAAGCACGAGCATTCCGCGGTACTGCGTAACTTTACAAAGATCCGCGAAATCATCAAGCTTTTTCTCTATTATACCATTACCCCGGTACAATAAAAGCAGATATCCGAGCATCCCCGAAAACGCGTAGAACATGTTGCATATCGCTCCCCTGTTGTGCGCTTTCATGTTTTGTTTAAGTATCCCGGTGCTCTTTTGCGCGATGCGTTTGCCTGCGAAATCTTTTGCGTCATATACGGCCAGCATTTCTTTTTCCTTAAGCGCCGCATCGATCCAATCGGTGTATCCCACCAGTGACTTTTGAGCCTCTTTCTTAAATACGTTTATCTTCGACGAGATCACGAACACATTAAGCATAAAGAAAGGCACCAGACAGCATATCCCGATAATATAAAGCTCAACGCTTAAAAACATCATGATGACCGATGAAATCACAAGGTTCACCGACGCGATGACCATATGCATGAAGTTGATCGGATTAACAAGATAACCCACCGCTTTGTCGATGTCATTGTTTAACCTCGTAAACCACTCGGCCTTCGAACTTCCCATAAGCTCGCTTGCGGGAAGGCTCATTATCTTATGAAACATCTTCTCCCGCAACGTCTTTTGAAGCTTCACCGTAAATCTTACCGCGATCGTGCTCCAGATCGTCATGTTATAGCCAAACAAAAGGACTGTCAGTGCAAAGAAAACGCCCAGAGTCTTCCCAAGGTTTTCGCTTTGATTCTGTTCGATAAGACGCATGAATTTCTGCATCATATTGGCAGTGAGTATCGAATTGCAGATATCAAAAGGCGAACGAAGTATCATCATCACCACAAATTCACGCCATACTCCTGCCTCTTTTAGCAGTTTTCCGACCTGCTTATTCATAAAAACGCCCTTCTTTTACGGTGATGATCCGATCGTAGCCTTTTAAAAGATCGGGGTGATGAGTTACATGAACGACAGTCTTTCCTTCCATCAGCCGATCGAGTGCTTCAAGCACCTCCGTTGTGGTTTCTTTGTCCAGGGATGACGTGGGCTCATCAAGTAAGATGATGTCGGCGTCTTTAAGCATCGCTCTTGCTATCGCGATCCTCTGCGCCTGGCCGCCGGAAATCTCGTTGGCTCGGTCCCCAAGATACGTATCGATGCCGTATTCGAGGGAGTCGATCCACTTATCGAGCTTTGTCGCCTTTATGACTTCTTCGATACGTGAAACCGGAACGTCTTTTCCGAGCGTGATGTTTTCTTTAATCGTAAGGGGCATGAGCATCGCATCCTGCATCACCATGGATATCTTTTTGATGATCCCTTCCGCGCTCGTCTCTCCCGCCACGCTCACAACTCCGCCCGTCGGAGAAAGAAGCCCCGCGAGCAAGCGCAGGAATGTGCTTTTCCCCGAGCCGCTCTCGCCGACGATCCCCACGCGTTCTCCTTTTTTGATGGCAAAGTTTATATCTTTTAAGATCTCTTTTTCTTTATACGAAAATGATAAGTTTTCTCCGTAAATCACCGTTTCCATATCCGCTCTCCTATTTTTACTCCAGACATTCGATGTCCGTTCTTGAAAGATGTACCAGGAATTGCTTTATCTTCACTACCCACGACGGAAGATTCATGATCGTACTAATGAAGCTGCCCGTCATGTTCAAAAAGATCATGAGCGTTCCGATCGTCATGTACCCTTTGAAAATGAGCAGTGCACCCACGCCGAAAAGTATGAGTAACGGAAGCTGTGAAAGGATTCCTGAGACCGAATTCGTGACGGCGCTTATTCGTTCTTTTTTCGTTTCAAGTCTTCCCCATTCCTCAAGTTCTTCCCTGAACTTCTTTTCAAAGAACTCCTCCGCGCCGAACACCTTTACCGCTTCGTAGTTCGAAATGATCATGTATGCGGTCTTGTTGTTGCTTATCTTTTTGTCCATTGCCGTGTTTACCAGCGCCGGAAGGTTTTTCCCGATCCTGTTTATGAGCAGAACGACTATGATCATGGGGCCAAGTACAATAAGCGTGAATCTTAGGTTTTCAAACAGTAAAAAGAAAAGTGCCAGTATGCCCGACAGGAATTGCTCGATCACGTCAAACGCTTCGCTTAGGCCTTCCGACGAGGCGGTAAGTTCGTTTTGCGCTTTCGACATCGCCTCATATCCGCCCATGGTTTCGGCTGTGCTGTTTACAAGCAAGTTGCCCGCAAAATCCATTCTTAATGTGTGTGCCATTTTCTCTGTCGCATACTTGCCGACTATTCCTTTAAGGTATATAAACAGGCACGAGGCAAGAAGGATCGAAAACATAATGAGCACAAATTTAAGCTCTATCTTTTTGCGGCTTACGATCGCATCGGCTATCATACCGATACGCACCGTCCAGAAAAACTGGACTGTTATCGATAAGAACACGGCGGTAAAAGCCGTTATCACCCATATCAGGTTCGCTGCCGCAAGTCTCTTAAGTACCTTCATATACGCTCCTTATTCTTTTTATGCCTATAGGCTAAACTATGTCCCAAGGGCAGAGTCAAGGTTTGGGCATAAAAAAAGCAGGCGCCTGCTCTTTGTTTTTAACATCCATACAGAAGAGCCTGCCTTCCGGCAGGCTCCCTGTAAAAAAAGGAGGTAGTGTACCCTGGATTTCATTTCCCAAAGGGGTAGATAATCTCAACCCCGTTCCGCTCGGCCATGTCGTACCCGAGCTCCATATACTTTGTCAGGACATCCGGATCATGGGCATCGGAGTTGATCACCGCCTTGACCCCGTGTCTGGCCGCCACCCGCCAGAATTCATCCAGCGGATACGGCCGCGGGCAGGAAAGACCATCCGCAATGGCTTTCTCCGCGGAAATATAACCGAGCTTGTTCGCGTTCTGCTCCTGCTTCAGCCATCCGCTGACGTTGATCTCCAGCGGCATTTTCAGCTGTGCCGCCGTCTTGCAGATCCTTTCCGCCGTTTCCTCGCAGTCCTCGTTCCAGGTATCGATGGACGCCCCGAAAAGATCCGGATGCGCGCCGAAGAAGAAATGACCGCTCTCCAGCATCTGGATATAAGCGTCCGCGTAGCTTCGCAGCGCTTCCCGGTCCATGACGAAGCCGTTCCAGAAGCCCTGGTGTTTCCCCTTGTATATGTAAAAATGCACGCTGCCGATCAGGTAATCCATTTTCTTTTCTTCCCGGAGCATTCGGTAAAAATCGTCAAACTCCGGAAAATATTCGCATTCCAGTCCCAGCAGGATCTTCAGTTTCGGATAAGCCGCCTGGGCCTCCCGGACTTCGCGGATATAATCATCCAGCTCCACGATGCCCATCCGGATTATGATCACCCGGTCATCCGGAAAAGGTGTATGGTCCGTCATGCCAAGGACCCGGATTCCCTTTTCCTCCGCGGCCTTCGCGTAGTCGGCCGGAATCCCCCTGGCGTGTTTGCATCTGCAGGTATGGGTATGCAGGTTGACCGTTGTTATTCTTTCACTCATTCTTTTCTCCTGTTCAGCTCATCCCTTGATGGATCCGATCATAACCCCGGTCACAAAATACTTTTGGATGAACGGATACAGGAACAGCATCGGGATAATGGACAGCATAATCACGCAGTAGCGGATAATTGCGTGGAGCTGGTTCAGCTCGCTGGTGGCTTCCCCGGCATCCGAAGCCTGGGAGGTATTCTGCAGTACAATCTCACGCAGCACGATCTGCAGCGGATACAGTTCGCGTTTCCGGACGTAGATGGCTGTATGGAACCAGCTGTTCCAGATCTGTACCGCGCTGAAGAGCGTAATCACCGCGATAATCGCCTTGGAAACCGGAATGACCACATAAACCAGGATCCGGATATGGCCGGCCCCGTCAATTCTTGCCGCGTCCATCAGGCCTTCCGGTATACTCTTGAACGAAGTTCGCGTAATCATAATATTGAACACTGACAGCGCTGTCGGAAGGACAATGGCCGCGCGGGTGTCCAGCATTCCTAGGGACCGGACCACCATATAGGTCGGGATGATTCCGCCGTTGAACATCATCGTGAAGGTGAGGAACAGCGCGATCGCCCCGCCGAACAGCAGGTTCCGGCTCAGGCCATATCCCGCGAAGATGGTCATCAGAACCCCGAAGCCCGTGCCCAGGATCACGTACAGGATCGTGTTGGCATAGCCCCGCAGCAGACTCTCATTCTGCAGGGATTTCGCGTAGCCGATCGTGGTCACCCCGCCCTTCGGCCACAGGATCAGACCCCGGGTTTTGGAAACCGTGATCGGGTCACTGATGGACGCGCAGAGGCAGTGCCAGATCGGAATCAGGCAGGCCAGCCCGATCAGGCTGAGAACGATCACATTGAATACGGCGAAGATCTTTTCGCCCCTTGTCCGTTTGATCATTTTCTTCCCACCTCCTCAGAACAGGCTGGTTTCCGATTTGCGGCGGCTGATCCAGTTGACCGTCACCAGCAGGATCGTGTTGATCACCGAGTTGAACAGGTCAACCGCTGCGGCATAGGCGTAGTCCCCGTCCAGCAGGCCTTTGCGGTAGACAAAGGTGGAAATGGTGTCTGCTGTCTCATAGGTAGCCGGGCTGTAGAGCAGGATAATCTTCTGGTAGTTGACACTCATCAGATGTCCGACCCGCATGATCAGCATGATAATTATGGTGGGCATAATGCCCGGGATAGTGACATGCAGCGTCTGCTGCCAGCGGTTCGCGCCATCCAGCTTCGCCGAGTCGTACAGTGCCTGGTCAACCGCCGTCAGGGCGGAAATATAGACCACGCTGCCGTATCCCAGGCCCTGCCAGATTCCGCTGGTAATCATGATCCCGTGGAAGGATCCCGGGTTGGAAATCAGTTCCTTGGGCCCGCCCAGTGCCTGGCTGATCTGGCTGAATATCCCCGTTGATTCCGTAAAGGTCTTCACCATGCCGCAGACCACCACCATCGAGATGAAATACGGCAGGTAGGAAATCGTCTGGATCGACTTCTTGAATTTCCGGCTGCGCAGCTCATTGAGCATCAGCGCGAAGATAATCGGCGCCGGGAAGGCAATAATCAGGTCCTTGATACTCAGCGTCAGGGTGTTCCGCAGCAGGCGCCAGAAATAATAGCTGGAAAAGAATTTCTCGAAATTCCGGAATCCGACCCACGCGCTGCCGAAAAGGCCCTTCGCGAATTTGAAGTTTTCGAAAGCCATCACAATACCGAACATCGGCAGATAGCAGAAGATAATGTACCAGATGATCACCGGCAGCAGCAGCAGGTAAACCACCCAGTTTTCCCGCATATCCCGCCGGAGCCGCTGTCTGAAAGGCTTTTTCCTCGCGGTTATTTCCACAGGCATTCTCCCCGTTCCTTGAAAAAAATCATCCCCGGGTCTTTGGAAAAACCGGGGCTGCGGCGCGCCGGCCGCGGCCCCGGAGAAACACGCTGCGAAAATTATCTCGCGTTGTAACGATCCACAGCAGCCTGCTTGAGCTCAATCGCCCGGTCGATGTTCATCGACTTCAGCTGGGCACGGAATTCGTCAAAGCTCTGGCTGGCGTTGCCCATGACGTAGTTGACCGTGAACTCCGTTGCGTAGGTGGTGATATCGCCCATGATATCGCTGAACTCTTCCTGTTCGGCTTCCGTCATGGTAATGGAGTCGGAGATATAGGCGGAATAGTCGCTTTCCATCAGGCGGGCCTGGGTCTCACGCTGGGTGTCTGTCCACATGCCCATCACGCGGTTGTAATCCTCATAAGGCGCGTTGTTGGTGGTGTAGCGCTGGCGGGCCTGGCCCTGGGTCAGTCCGTCGGGATTGTTGGTGATCAGTCCGCCCCAGTGGGGACCGTTGTCATCGAAGTAGTAGGAACCGTCTTCCTTGCCTTCCGTCACACCGTAGTTCATCACGAAGGCGGCTTCCTCGCCGTACTGGGCGTCCATCCATCTGATGGCTTCTTCCAGGTGCTTGCTCTGCGCGTTGACCGCGATGCAGTAGGTGTTTGTCAGCATGTCGGGCATCCGGTAATGGGCTTCTCCGCCTTCCTTTACGGGGATCTTGGTGCCGACCAGGAAGAAGTCAGGGTTCGTGGCGCCCTGCTTGGCGTAGTAGTCATGGCCTGTCCAGGAGGTGTAAACCGGGAACGCGCCGACCTTGTCGTTCAGCAGCAGATCGTTTTCAGGCCAGCGGCCGTCATGCACGGAGAAACTCTGGTCGATCAGGCCTTCCTTATACCACTGCTGCATCATGTCCAGGTATTCGCCGTAGCCGTCCTCGCAGGGTCCGTAAATGACCTTGCCCTCGCTGTTCAGGGACCAGTCCTTGGTGACGCCGTAGCCCGCGGCGAATTCGCTGTACCACATGAAGGTGTCCTTATTCACATACAGCGGGATTTCAATGCCCAGCTGCTCTTTGAAGGCGGTCAGCACTTCGTGCCAGTCATCATAGGTTTCAGGAATATCCATACCGACCTTGTCCAGGAAGTCCTTACGGATGGTCGGTCCGAAGTTCGGGCCGCGGCCGTCCTTATATATATAGAAGAAGCACCAGCGGTTTCCTTCGTCCGTCACGGATTCCCGCTTCAGGGCTTCGTTGGAATTGATGATGGCCATGTAGTTGGGCATCAGATCTTCATAATCCTTCAGGTTCGCGTACACGCCGTCCGCAATGGCCATGTCATGGCCGGAGGGATAGACGAAACCGTTGGGGATGGAGTTGTAGATCAGGTCCGGCATGTCATCGGACGCGAAGAGCAGGTTGAAAGCTTCACGGCTTGTGCCGCTGGCGGGATGGATCCATTCAATATGGATGCCCGTCTGTTCCTCAAGCCACTTGTATGCTTCGCTGTCGTTGTAGTCCTGCATTCCGGGAACGTTTGCCGCCAGGTCCAGGTCAAAGAAGAACCGCAGTGTCACGTCATCCGCGATATGCAGGTCACTTTTTTCCTCCGCGATGCCGCTGACTGCGACGGTCATCAGCATCATGATTCCGAGAACCAGGGCAATGAGTTTTTTTGCCATTGTTTGTGCACCTCACCTTTCTGAATTATGTGGTTTTTGCGAACGTCCGCACTTAGCCGGCCCGTTCGCTTTGTCTGGCTGCATTGTATATACGATCCTTTCCGTCCCGCAACCATCAGATTTTTCCCGCCTGTCAAAATCTGCACAAAAAGGTCGTTTTTTGCCCTTTCTGTCCATCTATCATCTTTTTCCTGTCTATCAGAATCAGTCCTGGGTCAATTGACAAAGCCCCCTGAAACGGCTAAACTGATCCTACTTTGAAGGCAGGAGAAGTCAATATGAAAGATCAGGAGAACCGTGGGAAGCTTTTCTTTTGGAAAAAAGGTCCCGTTGCCAAAACAATATTATACTCTTATCTGATCGTATTGCTCCTGCCCCTCATCCTGACCGTCCTGATGACAACCACCGCGGTGCTGCAGCTGCAGAAGGAAAACGCCCGTCACGTGGAATCCACTTCCACTGAGCTTTCACGGGTGTTTTCCGCTTATGTGGAGGAAATTCAGTCCAACAATACCCGCCTGCTGATTTCCGAAAACACCAGGCGGCTTTCCCTGGTCAATCCGGATTCCTTCTCCACCTCCGATATTCTGCTCCTGCGGGATCTGCAGAAGCAGCTTCCCAAAGCTGCCGTCACTTCCGAATATATCCAGTCCATCTATCTCTGTTTCCTCCGCAGCGGCACTATGATGGATCCCCGCAGCGTCTATTATAACTATAACGCGGCCTATATGCTCAAGGACCGTCTGGGCATGTCCCTCCCGGCCTGGAAATCCTTCCTGGCCTCCGTCCCCAGGGAAGTCGTAACGCTCATTACGGGGGACCTGGACAACAAGCCCCATATCCTGATTGCCAACCGCCTGTCCTCTCATGGCGGCATCTCGGACGTCATTGTGGTCACCGAGTTCCGGAGTGAAACCGCTGTCCGCCTGATGGATGAATTTTCCGAAAACGGCGGTCTGTATCATACCCTGGTCGGTGAAAACGGTGCCATGCTTTCCGCCTCCTCCGTTTCGCCCGAAAGCGGTGTCATGCAGGAGATGCTTCTGCCCATCGGCAACAGCAGTACCAGAATTGATTTCCAGCTGAAAACAGAAACACCGAAGGACCGCTTCCTCCGCCAGACCCTGTCCCTCTTCTTCGGATACCTGGTCTGCGCGCTGCTTTTCGCGGTCTTCGGCTGGCTCCTGATCCGCTATTTCTCTCAGAGGCAGTATTCCCCGATTGAAAAGCTCAACGCCTCCCTGCTTTCCAGCCTCAGCCGTTCCGGCGCCGAAACCGTGCATGCGGCGAACCGGAATGAATATGAGATGATGTCCGAGGCCATTTCCGTCATCCTGCAGAACCACGCCACCTCTCACCTGGAAAACGAGCGCCTGCAGGAACGGGTCCGCACCCAGCTGCTGCAGGGCATTCTTTTCGGCAACGTCCGGAAGGAAGAGATCATCCTCCGCCATACGGAGAACAACGGCATCCGTTTTGTGGGTAAACGCTTCCTGGTCGTGCTCTATGCCGTGGAGGATGTCCGGCGGGAAGACCAGTCTCCCCTGCTGATGCAGAACTCGGAAGCCCTCAGCCGCCTGGATGAGATCATCCGCACTGCCATCGACCGCCTGGCGGATAACGGCAGCACCCGCTACGCGGTGGAGGTTGAGGAAAATGTTGCCTGCGTCGTTTCCCTGCCGGATTCCCTGTCCGAGGAGCAGATCTGGAAGGACACGCTCACCAACGTTATGCAGGTTCGGGAATTCTTCCGTGACACTTTCGGCGTTATCCTGACCGCGGCCGTCAGCAGCCTGCACAGCGGCGTCGTTTCCATCACCACCTGCTTCCGCGAATGCCGGGAGGCTGCGGATTATATGGAGCTGATCGGCACGGACGTCTCCGTTTGCCGTTATGACCAGATTCCCGCTGCAACCAGCGACACCCTGTCCTTCCCGGAGCTGCTGGAAAAAGAGAAAAAGCTTTGCCGCAACCTGTCCACAGGCGATTATCTCTCTGCTGAATCCACCTGGCCGGAGGTCGTGGATGCACTTTCGCTCCGCAAATGCTCCCCCGAGGAAGGCCGGGTCCGCCTGCTGGGCGTTGTGAACCTGATGGCCTCCTCCCTGGGTGACCTGCCCTCCGGCGTGGAGGACAGTGTGCGCCATGCTTTTGATATCCATTCGCTCCGGACGGTGCCCAGCCTGGACGGCATGCTGGCCCGGATTCAGTCTGCCCTTTCCTCCCTCGCCTCCGACAGCTCAGCGGAAAACGACCTGTCCTCCGGCGCGAAGGACCTGCAGTTTGTGGATTATGTCAACGCCAACATCACCGATCCTTCCCTTTCCATTTCCGTCATTGCCGATCATTTTGACATGAGCCCTTCCTACTTCTCCAAGCGGTTTAAGAAAGCGTCCGGTGAAAACCTGCTGGATTATATCCATCGGGAGCGGCTCCGCCTTGCCAAAGAGATCATGTCAGAGCGGCCGGATGCGACCCTGAAAGAAATCTGTGACCTCGTCGGTTATGCCTCTCCCCTGACCATCAACCGGGCCTTCCGGAAATATGAAGGCATTACCCCCTCCGATTACCGTTCCCTGCAGAACCGCTGACGACTTCATTTCTGCCGGCCGGGCGCGTCTCCCCTGTGACCTCATCGCCCGCGTCTCCGCACGTATTGTCTATGTTGAAAAAACGGACACCGGAGAGAATCTCCGGTGTCCATATCACATCATCCCTGTAAACCGTCACGGGTTTGCCTGCTTCAGATAATCGAATTCCATCGTGTTTTCCAAAGCTTTTTTATAAACAGGCGTTTTCGTGAATATCACATAAAACAATATATCCATTATTATTTCAACAAAAACAATGACTGTGCTGTAAGTATCTGAAAACGGATAGATCATCGCGCCGGTCAGAATGATGTTTTTAAACAGGTGCAGAAAGAAAATGGGAAAAACCTTTCTTTTGGCAATCACATATATAATCATATAAACAAGCGCTGCTGACATGCAGCTAACAATAAACAGTAATCCCAACAACGGATTGACCGTAATCCATTTATGCTGGATCTGTGCCGGATAAAAGTATAAAGGCAGGTGCCAGATTCCCCAGATAAATCCAATAAACAAGGATGCCTGAAGCAATTTGTCTTTTCGATACAGGCGATCCGTCAAGAACCCTCTCCATCCAAATTCTTCAGAAAACGGTCCGGAAATGAGGCCCCAAAACAGAAAGTAAAAGAAATACAACGGGTTCCCGGCAATCAGTTTCAATCCCTCAAAGCCAAGTTTCTCCGCGCCAAGGCCTTCGGAAATCATCTGTGTCACAAATACTTCCGCACAAATCAATCCAAGCGAAATCAGAATTGCGGAAACACATTCCTTATTGGGAATAAAACATCTTTTCAGGAAATCCTTTATCCCATCCTTCGTATAAAAAACGAACACACATATAATGCCGATCAGTGTCGGTATTGCGCCTCCCGCTCCAAAGAACACGGAAGCTGAATCAAATGAGGATATTGATGTGTTTTCAATATCCAGTCCCTTAATCATCGGCATAAACTGTAACAGCCAGGTTAATGCGATGGTTACAGCTAAATAGAGAATCGTTATTTTTCTGTTCTTAGCAGCTTTCTCCACAATTCTTCCCTTTCTGAATCCAATTAGTCTTATTCTGTTACCTTTATGGTATATCCGCAGGGAGGATCAATAAAGGAGAACTGATTAAAAGAAAATGATATTTTGTTAAAAAAGCGGACGCTGGAAACAGCGTCCGCTTCATTTGATAATGCAATATAATCAATAATCAACAGCGTTTATTTCTATGACATCTTCAGGATACATTTCTTCATATCATTGCCTTTTCTTTTCGATCGTATATGACTGGAAGCCTTTTGGGCATCCGTTCTTCTCATAGAACTGCTCAGCGGTCGGCTGTGCCCCGAAATACAGCATCGTCGGGGTATTCTCCCTGGCCAGCTGAAGAAGCCTGCTGCCGATTCCCTGCCTTTGATATTCCGGCAGCACAAGCATTTCGGTTATCGTGCCGAAGAAATAGCCGTCTGTCAGGATACGCAGGCACTCAACCAGCGTTTCACCGTCATAGGCAGTGATGTTCAGTGTTTTTGATAATGCCTCCGCCGTCCTGTCCGCGTCATATTTTCCCGGCCAAACTTTATTGACAAATGCGATAAATACTGCCGCATTCAGCTGCCTGTCATCAATCCTGTATTCCATCTTCCGCCTCCGGGTATACCGCTTTTCATTGATCAGTTGTCTTTTTCTATGATGCCAGAAACGCAGGCACATTTCAACCTGTTTCTGTGCTTTTGCCCTGTCCTCTTGACGCTGACGGCTTCAAGTACTAAAATACATCCTGTATCACGCTATGAACGGGAAGAGTAGTATTCCGAAGCGTTCCACAGAGAAGAGCGGTCATCGGCTGAAAGCCGCTCCGGATCACAAGATTACGAAGTGCGCCCTGGAGCGTGGGAGTAATGTCCCCGGATTGCCCCGTTATCGGCTGTTTGAGTGATAAATGAGAGTGGAACCGCGATAGTATCGCCTCTTGCTGTTACAGGACAGCAGGAGGCTTTTTTCATCCCTGCTGACAAGGAAAGGAGATCATGCCAATGTTTCTGTACAATTCCCTTTCGCATCTGAAGGAAGAGTTCATTCCGAACGAGCCCGGAAAAGTTAAGCTCTATACCTGCGGACCGACCGTTTACCACTATGCGCATATCGGCAACCTCCGTACCTACATCATGGAGGATATTCTCGAAAAATACCTGCGCTATTCCGGTCTGGATGTGCTGCGCGTCATGAACATCACTGACGTCGGCCATCTTGCCAGTGACGCTGACACCGGCGAAGACAAGATGCTGAAGGGTGCGCAGCGCGAGAATAAAACCGTCATGGAAATCGCGAAGTTCTATACAGACGCGTTCTTCGATGACTGCGCGAAACTGAACATCAAGACTCCGGACGTGGTGCAGCCCGCTACCGGATGCATTGATGAATTTATCCGCGTTATTGAGAAGCTTCTTGAGGACGGCTATGCTTACCGTGCCGGAGAAAACATCTATTTTGATACAAGCAAGCTGAAGAAGTATTATGTTTTCCAGGACTTTAAGGAAGAAGACCTGGCCGTCGGCGTCCGGGATGATGTGGAAGCCGATGACAACAAGCGCAACAAGGCGGACTTCGTGCTGTGGTTCACAAAGTCCAAATTTGAAAACCAGGCTTTGAAATGGGATTCCCCCTGGGGTGTGGGCTATCCCGGATGGCATATTGAATGCTCCTGCATCAGCATGAAGTACTGCGGAGAAAAGCTGGACATCCACTGCGGCGGTATCGACAACGCTTTCCCCCATCACACAAATGAGATCGCGCAGAGTGAAGCCTACCTCGGCCATAAGTGGTGCAATTACTGGTTCCATGTTCACCACCTGAATGACCAGTCCGGCAAGATGTCAAAGTCCAAGGGAGAATTCCTTACCGTCTCCCTGCTTCAGCAGAAAGGGTATGACCCGCTGGCCTACCGTCTGTTCTGCCTGCAGAGTCATTACCGCAAGACCCTGGTATTCTCTTTCGACAATCTTGATAACGCTTCCCAGACTTACCGTAAACTAATCGACCGGATCGCGGCGCTGAATCCGGATGATCCTGCGGAATATGACAGCGAAGGTGCGGCCGCACTCGAAGCCAAGTTCAGAGCCGCTCTTGATAACGATCTGAATACCTCGCTGGCGGTTACGGTCCTCTATGATGTTCTGAAAGCGGACATCAATGACAAAACAAAGCTTGCCCTGATCGGTCAGTTTGACCAGGTCCTCTGCCTGGATCTGCTGGCAAAGGCCGCTGCTGCCCGCAATTCACAAGCTGCTGCGGAACAGAACGCACAGGGTGAGGACGATCCCGAGATCAGCCGCCTGATCGAGGCCCGCCAGCAGGCCCGCAAAGAGAAAAACTGGGCGGAAGCTGACCGGATCCGTGACGAACTGGCCGCTATGGGAATCACGATCATTGATACCAAGGACGGTGTTCGCTGGACCCGCGGATAAACCGTGATACAAAACCATACAAACAGGGACTGGCCTGAAGCCGGTCCCTTCGTATTTATACCTCTATCAGATAATGCTGTTTGGGGATTCCATCCTCTTCAAATTCCTTTACCAGTCTTCCTCCGCAGCTCATGGCGGTCTTCGCGGATGCGGCATTGTCCCTGTCGCATGCTATGATCACCTGCTTCATCTGCAGCTGCCTGGCATATTCAAGGCAGAGCAGCAGCTGCTGTCTCCCGTATCCTTTCCCGCGTTCAGACGGCCTGATTCCATAAGCGATATGGCCGCCGCTTTCCAGTTCATCTGTCAGGGTGTGATGAATCTTGATGCATCCGATCAGTTTTCCGTCTGTGACACGTCTTGAAAAGAATGTGCTTGTCTGCACAGGATTATCGGTGGTGTTTCTCCTCATGGACCGGATCCGGTTCAGCCATTCATCGTATCTGTCATAGTATGCCAGACCGCCGCTTCCATGAACCTGCATATCACCGCAGGCAAAGTGTTCCTCTTTGTACCGGAGTACCTCTTCCTCCATATCCTCTGAGGGACATACCAGCACCAGTTCATTTCCGTCCATACCCTATCCCCGTCTGAAGACTTTATTTCCGGTTCTTCTGCACGGTAGGATTCCCGTGTCCGCAATAGATCGTCCGCTCGCCCAGTTTCCTGATCTTCTCCGCACTGGCCCTGGCCGCGTTCCTGTCATGGAAAAGATGGGCTGTTCCAGGCAGGATCCAGTTGTCCAGCGCGTCGCCCACGAACAGATGCTTTTCGTCCACATCCACGCCGATGGAGCCGAGGGTATGTCCCGGCAGTTCCGTCACCCTGGCCGGGATTCCGTATTCGCTGAGGTCATCACCTTCCCGGATATAGATCAGGTTGTCCGGGCGCTCCACTTTTGTCTTCCTCAGAACCTTCAGGGAGGCGCCAAGCACTGCCCGTCCCACCAGGCCGGAAGATTGCAGCGGCTGCTTGTCAAAGCTTTCGAAAAGCTCCTCGTCCTTTTTGTGAACAGCCACGGGAATCCCGTATCTTTTTGAAAGCTCCGCTGCGTTCTCAGCATGGTCAAAATGAACATGCGTCAGTACAATCAGCTTCATCTCATACCGGTCACATTCTGCCATGACAAGGTCTATATTTCTTTTACTGGCAGTATCCACCAGGATGGCCTTGCTGCCGTCCGTGACCAGATAGCAGTTGTCCGTTCCGCCTTTGATTCGCTTAACCTGTATCATTCCGTTCCTCCATGCCTGAATAGATCTGTCTTCAGGAATGAATAACAGTATATCACGCATGATCAGGATTGAAAAAGCAGTGCAGTAACCTGCCGTTTCTTACACCAGATCTTTCTTCATCCGGATGGGATATCCGCTTCCTTTTCCCAGAAAACGCATCAGCGATGATTTTTCCTCTCTGTCTACAGAAAAGCCGTGCTTCCTGTAAAAACTGATAGCCGGCTCATTATTGGAAAACACATGCAGATAGCAGACTGAATATCGTTTCTGTCCAAGCACTTCATTCAGCAGCGCGGAGGCCACCCCTTTCCGTCTCGCTTCACTTCCCGTCACAAGCACATCAATATACAGCTCGTCCCGGAAACTCACAACCGGTTTCTGGAAAATGGCGTTCATCTGTTTGCTGATCATGGCTCCCTTCAGCCTTCCGAACAGCCTCACACAGGTGTCCTGACGGAAATCAATCGGTCGTATTTCATCTGTGGCGATTCCCAGCAGACCCAGTACCTTTCCGTTTTCCACATAGCATCTGAACAGGGTTGGATGGAAGATCTCAAGCATCAGTTCCTTTTTCAGTTTCTCGTCTCTGGAAAAGGTCATCATATGGCCGAAGCCTTCCATAAACAGATCCACAGCCTGGCTTTTCTGCGCAATCGACAGGCGCGCGTATTCCATAATCTCATAACTCATAACAAAAAACCTCCTCAGCGGATAAGCTTGCTTTCATTGTATATCCGCGGGGAGGTCCGAAAAAGGAGATCAGATTAAAAGATGATGATAATTTGCTTTCAGGCAACCCTGTGTATCCTTGTTCTGGATTCTTTCCATTCTTCTTTGCCGGTTGCCATTCTCCCGCTCAGGGATTTCAGCAGCCGGAAATAACAGGGGAAAAGGAACAGATCCGCCATCACCCAGGCCGCCGGATTGGCAAAGCAGGCGCCGGTAAAACCGGCAGCAGGTACAACCAGCAATGCCACCGCAACCCGCGCCACCATCTCGGACAAGCCGGCGAACATTGCGATCCGGGTGTATCCCATTCCCTGGATGCACAACCTCACAATGTTCACAAACAGCAGCGGAATATAGAATGAGGCATTGATCTTCAGGTAGTGGAATGCCAGTTCCATAACAGCGGCATTTTCCCCGCTGTCAATAAACAGTCCCAGCATTTTATCGCCGAACAGCAGCACCACACCCAGGGCAAGCACACAGTAAATAATCCCCACTTCAGACGCGGCACGAAGTCCCTGCCGAACCCGGTCCAGTTTCCGTGCTCCGGTGTTCTGCCCGGCAAAGGTCGCCATAGTGGATGCCAGGGCATCAAACACACAGGCAAAGAACATGCTCAGTTTGACAGCGGCGCTCACCGCGGCCACCGCGTTCACTCCCAGGCCGTTCACCGACCACTGAACCACGACCGATCCGATGGCTGTGATGGAAAACTGCAGGCCCATGGGCAGGCCTATCCCCAGCATGGAACGGGCCCGTTTCATGGAAAACCGCCGGTCTTCCTTTGTCAGCTTCAGGATCGGGAACTTCCGCATGATCACGATCAGGCAGCCCAGTCCGGAGACCAGCTGGCTGATGGCCGTAGCTACTGCTGCCCCTGCCACATCCATGCCGCAGTAAATGATCAGTACAAGATCCAGCGCGATATTCACCAGGGAAGCAAGTACAAGAAACACAACCGGCGTCCGGCTGTCTCCCAGAGAACGCAGGATTCCGCTCGCCATGTTATACAGCACACAGCAGGGGATCGCCGCAAAGATGATCCGGATATAGCTTGCGGAAGAATCCAGGATCTCCTCCGGCGTATTCATGAGCCGCAGCAGCGGTTTGCACAGCAGCGTGGCTGCCAGGCCAAACACCAGGCTCAGCACAACGCAGAGCACTGCCGCATGCCATGCGCTCCGGCGCACCTCATGCTCATTCTTCGCGCCGAACGCCTGGGCAATCGGGATTGCAAAACCGGAGCAGAAGCCCAGGCACAGGCCGATCACCAGGAAATTCACCGAGCCGGTCGCGCCGACCGCCGCCAGTTTTTCCGCTCCCAGATACCGGCCGACGATCGCCGTATCCACAAAGCTGTAAAACTGCTGGAACAGCATTCCGAACAGAAGCGGGAACGCAAAGGAAAGGACAAGCTTCAGCGGCTTTCCTTCCGTAAGATCTTTCATCATGGAACGGGCCATTCAGTACTCCTTCCGCAAACCTCCTGGTTTGCCTGCGATGTTATAACACGTTTCTTCCCTCTCCGCAATCCATTTTCCGGTCATATCCATGCCATTCAGGGCATTTTCGCGGATTTTTCTGCATCATCTGATCAGCAGTTCACATCTCCGCCCGCAGAAATAAAATAAAACCTGTTCGCCTGTCAAGCCGAAATAACCGGACATATCTTTCTGAACCTGTTATTTTTCAATATTTACATATCGGATATAATATATCCTGTAATAAATGCTTTTATCTTAACCCGGATAACCTGATCTATTTCGGAGGAAACATTCATGCCCGATATTGAAAACTACAAGGTCTATAATGACAGGATGCGCCGCTCCATGTGGGATAAAGCTTTCTTCATGGATAAGATTCCCGGAACAGAACTGCTGATCGATTACGGCTGTGCGGACGGTTCCCTGATTCTTTTCCTGCATGAGCTTTTTCCTGATATGCGTTTTATCGGCCTGGATATTGATCCTGCAATGATCGACGCTGCCCGAAGCCGGAAGATTGAGAATACCTGGTTCTTCACGGAAATGACTGAAGCACAAGAGCAGATCCGCGCCATGGGCATTCCTTCTTCCCGTATCGCGATCAATTATTCCTCCGTTTTTCATGAGATATTCCATTACGGTTTTGATCTGAACGCTGTCAGTGCCTTTATTCGTCTGATCTCCCCGCAATATCTGGTAATCAGGGATATGATGTATTGCAGCGGAGACACCGATGCTGCCGTTCCGGAAGAAGTGATCCGGCTTGTACGCGGCAAACTTCCTCCCTGGCAGATCCGCGACTTTGAGCAATGCTTCGGCCCCATATCCATTCGGAAAAACCTGGTCCATCTGATGCTGAAATATAAGTATACGGAAAACTGGGACAGGGAATGCGCGGAGAACTATTTTTCCTATTCGGAAAAAGACCTGATGAAAGTCCTGGATCCGGATGGAAAGTATCATCACATCCTGCTTTTCCATTACCTCCTTCCCTGGATCCGGTATGATATGGAAGATCAGTTCGGTATTGATGCCGGTCATGAGTTTACAACACACTATTCCATGATCCTGGCTGCCGGAAAACCCGGTATGATATCATTGGACAACACTAATACCTGACATACGGTCTGCAGATAATTGCGTTTCTCTTCTTATATCAAACAGAACACCCGTGCTTCCGGTCCGGATTAAGTGCTTTTCTTTGACTAAAAGCATTTTTATCTGGTATGATCACAATATAAACACGTCATAATACTGTCATGTTTGAGGTATACCTATGAAACTTGACCGCCTGATCGCTATCCTTTCAGTTCTGCTGAACCAGGAACAGGCCACCGCGCCTGAGCTGGCAAAACGCTTTGAAGTGTCCCGCCGGACCATCAACCGGGATATTGAAGCGCTGAACCAGGCCGGTATCCCCATCGTCACGCAGCAGGGTGCCGGCGGCGGCATCCGCATCATGGACGGTTTCCGGATGGACCGCACTGCCCTGACTTCCCGGGAAATGCAGGCCATTCTTTCCGGGCTGAGGGGGCTGGACAGCGTCAGCGGCACCAGCCAGTACAAACAGCTGATGGAAAAGATCAGTCCCGGCGCTGCCGATGTGCTTCCCGGAGACCAGCATATCCTGATCGACTTAGCCTCCTGGCATAAAGCCTCCCTGTCCGGCAAAATCGAACTGTTGCACGGTGCCATTGAACAGCACCGCCTGGTTTCTTTCCATTATCTTTCCCCCGGCGGTGAGAGTGACCGCCTGGTGGAACCGGCGCTGTTGGTCTTCCAGTGGAGCAGTTGGTATCTGTGGGGCTGGTGCCGGGAAAAGAACGCTCCGCGGCTTTTCAAGCTGGACCGGATGGATTCCCTGCAGGTAAAGGAAACCTTTTCACCCCGGCAGATGGAAATGCCGGATCTTCTGAGCGAGCAGGCTTTCCCGGACCGCTATCATGTCGTTGTCAGGATCAGCCGGAAATCCAGGTGGCGCCTGGTGGAGGAATACGGTCCCGGCTGCTATGAAGAAACCCCGGAAGGGGACTGCCTGTTTTCCACCGGTTTCACAGACCGGGAGCACCTGCTCAGCTGGATCCTGTCCTTCCGGGGAGACGCGGAATTGCTGGAACCACTGGAATTAAGGGAAGAGCTGGCGAAGATCGGAGAAATAATCCGTCAGAAGCACCATACATGACACACAGATGTCATGTTCACTATGATACTCTTCTGTCAAACGAGAGGAGGACCCGGATATGAAATATCCCTGGATTGATGAATACCTGATGGCCAAGCATAGTGTGACCAAAGATCTGCAGCCGGAGTGGAACTGGATCCGGTACCATATCGGCGGAAAGATGTTCGCCGCCATCCTGCTGGATGACGATGACAAGCCCTACTATATCAACTTCAAACTGGAGCCGACGGAAGGCGAATTCATGCGGAAACAGTACGCGGATATCATTCCCGGATACTACAGCAACAAACAGCACTGGAATTCCGTCAGGGCTGACGGGGAGATCCCGGACAACCTGCTGAAGCACTGGCTGGACCGGTCCTATCAGCTGGTCCTGAAGGATTTCAGCAAGGCAAAACAGCGGGAGATCCTGGGGCTTTCCGCCTGCGGAACGGACTGTTCCGCCTGTCCCCTGCACGGAAACATGTGCACCGGCTGCAATGAAGCCTGCGGCAAGGTGTTCCACTGCGGGGAAGGAAAGGCCTGCCCCATCTATGCCTGCTGTGTCAATAAGCACCGCTTCGCCACCTGTGCGTCCTGCGGACAGATGCCCTGCGATGTCTGGAATGCGACCAGGGATCCTTCCTATACAGATGAGCAGTTCCGGAAGAGTATTGAGGATCGAGTTTCCGCCCTGAAAAACGCCGGTCTGGTGTGATTTTATTCCGCAGCCGGACCGTATCCGTGGTATGATGATCAAAAGCAGGCTTCCGTAGCGGATCGATTCGTATCCGAACCCGCATTTATATTTGTCAGGGGGGTATATAGCTGATTATTTCCATGGAACATACTCCCCTCGCGGGCTTCTGTTTTACCGGAAGCACATGCTTTGGTATGATCATCTCTGACATGAAATGGTACATTCACTTTTGTTTTTATATAATAGCAGGAGATTGACATGTGGAGAACTCTGATTTATTACAAGCCTAAGCAAATTGATCTGGCAATAAAGCTGCAAGACAACTATATTTCACATAAAAAAGAAACGGATATCATTTCTGCAGAGGAGCATGATGATATTGAATATGCCATAGAAAACCAATATGACGAGGCGGTATTAATTGAAGATTCAGAAACGGTTGTTATTCACGAAATGAAATCGGGCTATACGAACAGATATCCTGTATCGGATGTGTATTATCAATAACTTTTGAGTTATATGGCGATCAACAAATCGAAGGTTGTCGGGATAATTGAAGTCAATTCTTTTGTAGGCTTTAGTGCGAAAGGAAAGAAAAAGATGAAATACGAATACAAAGAAATGCCTGAATCTATGAAGGGGACATACGGGGAATTTGCTAAAAACTTCGGGTTTGATTGGAAAGAATTTATTATGGGAATACCGACTCCGATGTTTCTTGTCACAACCTATAAATCTAATGGAAAGCCAAATGCTACGATGCAGTCATGGGCAGGGTTTACGAGTGCGAATCATGGAGGCGGGTACTACGTGATTCTATGCAGCGTGAATAAGTGTGGACATCTTTACCAAAGCCTGAACGAAAAGAAGGCAGCAGTGCTGAATTTCATGTCTTCTGATTTATACAAAGCCTGCATGCAGACGATACAGAACAATCAGTTCGAAACAGATGAGATAACTTCATCAGGGCTTACCGTGGAGAAAGCTTCATGGATAGAAGCACCGATGGTCGCTGAATGCTTCATGAACCTTGAGTGCCAATATTTGTGGGAGAAAGAAATTGTACCGGGTGATGATCATGTTATGATTTGCCTTGAAGTCGTAGGCGGGCATATAGAAAAGGATTATATGGAGGATATATTCGGAGGCAAAGGGGTTCTTTACAATGTACATTATCCGATAAATCCGGAAGATGTGAAAGAAAAAGGCTGCGATTATGCAGCTGCGCTCAGGAAAGTAAATCAATCCTACGAATATTGATCATATAAAGGGCAGTGCAATGTTAAAGCAGTGACGGATTCCAGTTTGCAGGGTGACAGTCTCGCAACCACTATGCTTGTTGCTCGTATTCCTCGCTCTGAAGAGCTCGGTCTATTCCAGTTTGTCAAGGCACCTGTTGGTAAGAAAACTCGGAAGATAATCTTCCTACGATTTCATCAATTGCAGATAATAAAACCGCTTCTTTAGGCTAAAAATATCCCGAACCCTCCAATAGGATTCAGATTGAAATTAACAAGCGGAAAGGAATCTTCCCGAATGCAGCGAACTGAATTATCCCCGGAGATCACCCGGATCGTCCTGACCCCCGCTGATGACGTTCCCTTTCATCCTATTTCTTTTCAGGATCAGGCGGGAGAATACCTGACCCAGACCGGATGTGTTTTCACCCGGCGTCAGGTCTGGCGCCTTTCAGGGAATAATGAAGTCCGTTCTGTCCTTCAGACTGCCAATGGGGAAGCTGTTTCTTTTGACACGGAAAGCCGTACTCCGGCCGGTGAATGCTGGTCGGCCGTGCTTCGTTTTTCCTTCCCGGGTTCTCCTGTCCTGACCGGGCTCGGGGCTCATGAGGACGGGATCTTTGACTATGCCGGTAAATCAGAATGGCTTTACCAGCACAACATGAAGATCCCAATCCCGTTTCTTCTGTGCAGCGATGGCTGGGGACTTCTGGTTGAAGCCGGCTGTGCCATGAAATACCGCGGAGACGGACACTCCTTTACCCTTGAGCTGGACGCCGTCAACCGGGTCTCTTATCTCCTGTTCCGCGGACAGGACTGTGCTGATATCCTGCGCATGCTCTCTGCCTGTACCGGTCTGCCCGCACTGCCGCCCCGCTGGGTTTTCGGGTATATCCAGTCCAAAGAGCGGTATCAGAGCGCCGCGGAACTGGTTTCCGTTTCCCGGGAGTTCCGTAAACGCGGACTGGGACTGGACTGTATCGTTCAGGACTGGATGACCTGGCAGGATGGATGCTGGGGAGACAAAACCCCTGATCCCGACCGGTTTCCTGACATCGTTCAGCTGACAGAAGAACTGCATAACCTGAATGTCCATCTCATGGTATCTGTCTGGCCCAACGCTGACTGCGGCCGTGATTGTGATGCGTTTGAGGAAGGCGGGCATTTTCTCCCCGCCAGCCGTATCTATAACGCTTTTTCTCCCGAAGCCCGGGATCTGTACTGGCAGCAGTGCAGGCGTTTCTGGATGGAGGGCGGAGCCGATGCCCTCTGGTGTGACAGCTGCGAACCGATCACTGATCCGGATTGGTGCGGAAGCGAAAAGCGCGATCCTGAAACCCGTTATCATCTGATCGTGGAAGCTTCTTCCCTTCGGATGGACCCGGTCAATATGAACCTGTACTCTTCATATCATCTGCGTGGACTGCAGGAGCACTGGCTCAGGGATTATCCGGACAAACGCCCCGTCTTTTTGTCCCGCAGCGGCGGAATTGACTCAGGTGCTTTAGGCGCTATTCTGTGGTCCGGAGATATTTCAGCCCGCTGGGATGTATTGTCGAAGCAGGTCACGGAGGCGATCCGCGTCTCCTGCAGCGGAATACCCTGGTGGACGGTGGATATCGGCGGATTCTTTGTCAGCAGAAAGGATCTCTGGTTCTGGAAAGGAGACTATCCGGAAGGCGTCAGGGATCCTGCCTACCGGGAACTCTATGTGCGCTGGTTTCAGTTTGGTTCCATGCTTCCTGTATTCCGCTCCCATGGTACGGATACCCCCAGGGAACCCTGGGCCTTTGGTGACGGAACCCCGGAATATGCTGCCATTGAGGATATCCTTCACCTGCGTTACCGGCTTCTTCCGTGGCTCTATGCCACTGCGGCGCAGACATGCACGGACGGTCTCCCGATGATCCGTGCCATGATGGTCGCCTTCCCCGGAGAGCCCGGCCTGTTCCGCCTGGATGATCAGTATATGCTGGGCGATGCCCTGCTGGTCAAACCTGTCACACAGCCCCTGGAGGCCTGCGGCGGTGAAACAGAGATCGTCCTGCCTGCCGGCTGCGGCTGGTATAATCTGTTTACAAGCGCTTATACAAAAGGCGGAACCAGGATTCATGTTCCCGTACCGCTGAATCAGTTTCCGCTTTTCGTCCGCGCAGGCAGTATCCTTCCTGTGGCCGGTCATGCGGAAAGCACAGCGGACCTTCCTTCCCCCGCCCGGGAAATCCTTGTGTACGGCGGCGCCGATGCTTCATTCTGCCTGTATGATGACGCCGGGGATGGCATGGGTCATCTTCAGGGAGTTTTCCTCCGGATCCCGCTGCGTTATACAGAGCAGGACCGCGTGCTGGAGCTGGGTCCTGCAGAAGGCAGTATGCCGGTTAACTGCATGATCACTGTCCGGTTCTTCCGTCCGGACGGTTCCGCCGGTATGGAAACCGTTCATTATACCGGAACCCGGTGTTTTGTCAGGGATACAGGCGTCTGATCCGGGATTTTCACCCCGGCGGTATGGATCCGTCCCTCGCGGATCCATACTGCTGATCCTGTTGACAGGATGTTCCTCTCCGTATATAATCTGTCCGACAGAGAAACCCGCCTGAGTGGGTATCCTGCGGAGGTAAGTGTTTGGAGTCTGTTCATTAACGGGGACCATGGTTGATTGGAAGTAAGCGGTGACATGACCGCTTGTTTGCTGATGCCATGGCGCGGTACGAACAGATGCCGGGCGCTTTTTTTCTATGCATTTTTCCGTGTCGCAGTCCCCGATCCCTTGTTCATGTCAATCTAATATAGAACATGAGGGGATACCATGACACAGGATATGATTACACTCGGGTTTGACCTGATCATTGAACAACTCCAGAACCAGGCTGTTTCGCAGGCGGCACGCCGGAAGCTTGCGGAAACAGAGCCCATATTGCATGAAGGCCTTTGCCGAGCCCGCATGGAGGAAACCACTGCCGCGCTTTATGTAATGGAAAACACCGGTACCCCGCCGATCTCGGAAACAGACGGAACGGAAACCGGCCTCATCCAGGCAGCCCAGGGCGGCATGCTGCTCCCCTCCCAGCTCTGTTCAGTTGCCCGGTTCTGTGCCACCATCCAGCGGCTTCGCAGGTACCTGCAGAACGCCCAGACCTGGAGCGCCGGCATCGCTTCCTGGCAGACAGAACTTCCGGACCTGACCGGTCTGGAGGATGATATCGAACGTTCCGTCCGGGAGGATACTGTACTGGACGACGCCTCCCCCGCCCTCCGGAACCTTCGCCGCCAGCGGGAGTTTACAGAGCAGTCCATCCGTGAGAAACTGAACCAGATCCTTTTCCATCATAAAAAGGAACTGGCGGACAGCTATATCACCCAGCGCAACGGGATCTTTGTCATTCCTGTGCAGAAACGGTTCCAGGGTTCTTTTCCCGGGCACGCGGTGGATACCTCCGCCAAAGGCAACACCGTCTTTATGGAGCCCACTGCCGTACAGGCCCTGCGCCAGGAGCTGGAAATGCTGCTCATCGAAATCGATACGGAAGAGCGCCGTATTCTCTGGGAACTCAGCGACCGGGTCGCCGCGGAAGAAACGCCGCTGCGGGATGCCATCCGGGTGATGACAGACCTGGATATCCTCTTTGCCCGGGCCAAGCTGAGTATGGAAATGAAAGCCCGCCCGGTGGAACTGACTGCGGAACGGCGTATCCGCCTGGTGAATGCCCGGCATCCGCTGCTGGATCCTGATACCTGCGTTCCTCTCAACCTGGAGCTGGCCCTGCCGGATTCCGGCATTGCCGTCACCGGGCCCAACACCGGCGGAAAAACCGTCTGCCTCAAAACAGTGGGTCTCCTGACCCTGATGGCCCAGAGCGGCCTGCATATCCCCTGCGGGGAAGGCACAGTCATCGGGCTGATGGACCGGGTACTGTGTGATATCGGCGACAGCCAGAGCATCAGCCAGAACCTGTCCACCTTTTCCGGCCATATGACCAATGTCATCCGCATCCTGGAAGAATGTAGCAGGGAAAGCCTTGTCCTGCTGGATGAGCTGGGCAGCGGAACAGATCCGGCGGAAGGTTCCGGCCTGGCCGCAGCGATCCTCGAGGAACTGCTCCGGCGCGGATGTTTTTTCCTGGTCACCACCCACGATCCGCAGATCAAGCAATGGGCTGAGCAGACGGAACATGTGGTTTCCGCACGGATGGCCTTTGACCGGGAATCCCTGATGCCGCTGTACCGTCTGGAGCTGGGTAAAAGCGGAAAAAGCTGCGCCATCGAAATCGCCCGACGGCTCGGAATGGATGAAGGATTGCTCAGTCGTGCCCGTCAGGTAGCTGATCAGGGGCCGGACACTGTTCCGGAACCCGGGCGAAAACCCATGCGGATCCCTGCCGGCCGCCTGCAGCGTCTTCGGGAAAAAGCAGATGGGGACTTTGAACGGTTCACCATGGGAGACAGCGTCCTGCTGCTTCCGGATAAAAAGAACGCGATCGTATACCAGCCTGCCGATGATGACGGCAATGTGATTATCCAGTTCCAGGGGAAGAAGATCACCGTCCGCCACAACCGGCTGAAGCTGCTGGTTCCCGCGGCTCAGCTTTATCCGCCGGACTATGATTTCTCAATCATTTTCGACACCGTCGCCAACCGCAAGGCCGCCCATACCATGGACCGCAAATTTGACCGGGACGCGGTGATCATACACAAAGAAGGAAACAAGGAGATATAAATATGCTGAGAATCATTAAATCAATGGAAAATAAATACCTGATTCCTGCCCTGGATCTGGTGGAGGATGTGTTCACAACGTGGGACAGTCCGGAGGAAGCAAAAACCGTCCGGGCACTGGTAGAAGAAATCCGTGCTAAGAAGTATTACCTTCCGGAACTTGAGCTCATCATGGTGGATGAGACTGACCGGATCCTGGGTTATGCCATGTTTTCCCGTTTCCATATCGAAGGGAAATACGAGGATGAACTCCTGATCCTGACCCCGGTTGCCGTCCGGACAGAATACCAGCGGCAGCATATCTCAAAGGAACTGATTGAATACGGTTTTGAAAAAGCCGCCGCGCTCGGATACAAAGCCGTCCTGGTGGAAGGCAATCCGAAGAACTACAATCCCCGGGGCTTTGTCACCTCCGCCGACCGCGGAATCGTCGCCGGCCCGTCCATTCATCTTCCCCATCCAGCCTGCCTGATGGTCAAGGAGCTGGTGCCCGATGCGCTGGAGCACATCAGTGGAACAGTGGACTATTCTTTTTATGACACGCTGTGTGAAGATCATAAGAATACGGTTTATATGAAAAGATGCTATGAGCTGGCTGTTCAGGCCGGAAAGAAAGGCTTTGATACCTTCGGTGCCCTGCTTGTGCATAATGGAGAAATCCTTGAGGAAGCTGAAAACACAGCCGACTGGAAAAAAGGCATCTTCGGCCATGCGGAATTCAATCTGGTTCGCAAATGCGCAAACCGGTATCCCGATTCCCTTCTGAAAGAGTCCACTCTCTTCACCAGCTGCGCGCCGTGTGAACGCTGCCTGTGCGCGATTGCTTCCCTTGGGGTCGAAAAGGTTGTCTTCGGTGTTTCTTATGAAGCCTTCTCCAAACTGACACCCGGCGATGCCCTTCCGGTTGACCGGGAAGGCCTGCTCCGGGAACTCGGAATCACGATGAAACTGGCCGGCCCTGTTCTGGAGGAAGAAGGCATGCATGTCTTCGAATGGTGGGGCGGTGAACATCGTCCCCTGGAAGAACTGATTGCGGAAATGGCTGAAGTGAAAGCCAAAGCCGCCCAAAAGTAACTTTACAATAATGACATAACGTAAAAAGGAGATAAAAACTATGAAACTTGAACAAATGAACGATTTCTTTGCCGCCCGGGTGGAGGGCTATGATGAACATATGCGGACGACCATCGAGGGTGCTGATGATTTCTATGCCTATACAGCGTCCCTGCTGCCCGCGGAAAAGGATGCCCGAGTCCTGGACCTGGGTTGCGGAACCGGTCTGGAGCTGGAAGAGTATTTCCGGCTCAATCCGGATGCCGCCGTAACCGGCATCGATCTTTCCGACGCCATGCTGAACGCGCTGAAGGCAAAGTTCCCTGACCGGAAGCTCAACCTGGTCCAGGGATCCTATTTCGACGTGCCGTTTGGTGAAAACGCCTATAGCGCGGCCGTCTCCGTGGAATCCCTGCATCATTTTACCGCGGAAAAGAAAGAGGGGTTGTATGCCAGGCTTCACGCGGCACTGAAGGAAAACGGCTTCTTTGTCCTGACGGATTATTTTGCGGAATCCGATGAACAGGAAACGGAACTCTTCCGGAACCTGAAGCAGCTGAAACAGGAGCAGGGGCTCCCGGAAGACGTATTTTTCCATTATGATACGCCGCTCACCGTTGAACACGAAACCCAAGCCCTGGAAAAGGCGGGATTCTCAGAAGTCCGCGCCATGAAAAACTGGGGCCACACATTCACACTTATAGCGAGACGATAAATATGTTATTAATCATTATCAATCAGGGAGAGAAAAACAGAAATGAATTACAGTCAGAAAATATCAGAGCGGCAGTGGAACCTGCCGGACAAGGGAGAACTGGAGAGCCGCAGGGAAGCGACTTATATCGACGACATCATCCAGAAGGATCACATCCAGCGGAGACTGCTGGAGAACCTTGACGGGATCCGGACCGTGTTTGACGGCGGTGCCGGAAGCGGACGCTTCTCCATCCTGCTGGCAAAGCAGGGCTGCCAGGTGACCCACTTCGATATTTCCCAGCCCATGATCGACAAAGCCCGGGAGCTGGCGGAAAAGGAAGGCGTACTGGACCGGATCACCTTCGTCAAAGGCGCGCTGGAAGACCTGAGTGCCTACCGGGATCATGAATTCGACCTGGTCATGTCCTTTGACGCGCCGATCTCCTACACCTGGCCGAACCAGAACAAAGTCATCAGTGAGCTGGTGCGCATTGCCCGCAGGAAATTCATCATCAGCGTATCCAGCCGGCTGGGTTCCCTGCCCTATTATGCCAATCCGATCCAGAAGAACCAGTTTATCCTGGATGAAAAAGCGGATGATCCCTTTGTTCAGTGGATCATCTCCAACCGGGAGCAGATGATCAGCGGATTCTCTTTCAACAAACAGGTCGTTGACAAGCTGTGGGCCGACGGACTCATGGGCGGCGAGGAAGAGATTGCCCAGTATGAACAGGGCGGAGCCCCCTGGTGTATCACCTATGGGTTCATGCCGGATGAGCTGGAATCCATCCTGGCGGAAAACGGTGTCCGGAATATCCGGCTTTCCGGTCCCGGCGCTTTCGGAAGAACAATCCCGCGGGAGATCCTGGTGAAGATCATGAACGATCCGAAACAGAAAAAGGATTTCCTGGACTTCTGTTATCAGTATGACTCCAACCCCTATGTCTGCGGCATGGGTAAGGATAATCTGGTAGCTGAGGGTGACATTATCATTAATGACTGAACAGGAAAACTGCCGGAGCGCAAAATTGCTCCGGCAGTTTTTATTCTTTTCTCCATCGTCCGCTCATTCTTCCCGCAGGGTTTTTCTCCCGGCAAAGGGATCCCATCGACCGGTAAAATAATGGAAAACAAAGAACACAAACAGCAAAAGATTATGGCCGATCATGCATCCCCAGGCCGCTACCAGACCCAGGCCCAGGAATCGGGTGCAGATCCATGTTCCCAGGATCCTCACTACCCACATACCGATAACATTGTAAACAAAAGGTGCTGTGGTTTTTCCTACACCCTGCATCAGGCCCTCCACCACAATGGGGATCCCGTAGAACGGCTCGGATACCGCCACCATGCGCAGAACCGTCACACCAAGCCGGATCACGCTTTCATCCCGGCTGAACAGCCTGACCAGCGGTTCAGCAAACAGGAACAGCAGCGCGCCGGAAACGATCATCAGCCCGACCTCCAGCGGCAGGATTGTTCCTCCCAGCTTTTTCAGCCGCTCGTGATCTTTTGCGCCATAGGCGTTTCCGCTCAGCGTCGCTGCTGCTGTCTGCATTCCCCACCCCGGAATATAAAACAGGCTTTCCACCGTGTTGGCAATGGTATGCGCCGCCGTCGATATCCCGCCCAGGCCGTTGATCATGGAGGCAAAAACCACATAACCGAAGGACGTGGCAAAGCGCTGGGCCAGGTTAGGCACAGCAACCCGGAAACAAGGACGCAGGATGCTGCCTTCCGGCCGGAAGGACTGTCCTTTCGGTGAGATCACCGGATGTTTCCACAGCGCCCGGATCATAGCCGCTCCGCCATATATAAAGGAAACCGCGCTTGCCCATGCCGCGCCTTCCACACCAAGCCCGGCGCCGGGCAGGGTAATGCTCAGGTTCAGAACGGACACCGTGCGGGACGGAAAGATCAGCAGGAAGTTCAGGATCATGTTCATCCCGTTCACGATCATACCGATCCGCATGGGTGTGCGTGTATCTCCCGCGGATCGCAGCACCGTCCCCAGCAGGATGGAGGAAGTTCTGAACAGCATGGGAAGATATATGATCAGGAAATAGCGTGCCGCCAGATCCCGGATTTCAGGATCCACCTGCATCCATACAGGAACCTGTCTTGCACTCAGCATTGTCACGGCCGTAAGCACTGTACCCAGGATGAGGGTGACCAGACAAGCCTGTGCACTGGCTTGCCTGGCCCGTTCCGGATGTCCGGCACCAATCTGTCTGGCAATAAAGGCCAGGAAACCGATTCCAACCGCAGACACGATGCTGCCGATCATCCAGTTCACAGTACCTGTGGCACCCACCGCGGCTGTCGCCTGCGTTCCGAGTGCCCCTACCATTGCCGTGTCAATATATTGTACAGCTGTCTGTGTCAGCTGTTCCAGCATTGTCGGCCAGGCAAGGGTAAACACCGTTCCCAGCATGGAACGGTCAAACCTGCTTCCCAACCGCATAGATCCCACCTCCGGTTTCCTGTCTCATGAGCGGCCTGCCGCTCTTTCCTTTCCGGAAACGGAGCGATCTGATCTCATGCCGCTTATCCTACACGATCCCCGGTTAAAAGTCCATATTCATTCTCTGATACTTTAACCATACGAAACTGCAAGCACTTCTGAAACCGTTGAAAATCAACGGCTTCTTCCTTTATTGGGCATCCCGGAAGCTTGCCCCGGCGCTGCCGGTCGGGTGTCCGGCCGTCCCTGGTAACGGAAGCTGTATGTTCATATTTTTACATGCTTGCCATGCGTGGACCAAGTCCGGTACAATACATTATAAAGGGTACAGCGTTTCAGGAGGGAAAAACCACCGATGGAACAAAAGGCGTATTATCATCTGCCGGGTTTGTTTGAGTTTTATGATCTTTATAAGGTGTTTCTGCCCCTGTTCCGGGAGCACAGGGAATACTTCTATGACTGGTGCGAAATCGGTTCAATCTACGGTGCCCCCTGTGACTGTATCTGGGGCGGCGGGCGCGTCGGGTTCGGGGATGCGGATCCGGAAAAAGTACTTGCCCTGGTGAAGGAATACGGCATTTCCCCGCGGCTGACCTTCAGTAATTCCCTGCTGAAAGAGGAGCATCTGGCGGACAGGAAATGCAACGCGCTCTGCGTTATGTTCGGGAATAGCGGGGACGTGCCCGGCGGGATCATCATCTCCTCGGATCTGCTGCTGAAGTATATCCGGAACAAGTACCCGGGCTTCTATTTTGTTTCCTCTACAACGAAGGTGCTGACGGACATCCGGGACTGTATCAATGAACTGGACCGGAAGGAGTTCCGGTATGTGGTACCGGATTTTCGGCTCAACAAGGTGCTGCCGGAGTGCGGGCTGACGGAAGTCCGGAAGGCCAAAGTGGAATATCTCTGCAACGAATGCTGCTGGTTTGACTGCTATGACCGGAAAAACTGCTATGAGAACGTCAGCCGGAAGAGTCTGGGGGAAGACGTGGAAGATCACGTCTGCATTTCCCCGGACGCGGAGCGGGGATACCGCTTTTCGGACGCAATGAAAAATCCGGGATTCATCGGAATCCGGGATATCCGGGAGACTTACCTTCCGAAGGGTTTCCATCATTTCAAGATTGAGGGACGGAGCCTGGGAAGCGCCATCGTACTGGAGTTCCTGCTGTACTATATGACAAAGCCGGAATACCAGCTCCGGGTCAGGGAAGAAATCTACCTGGACAGCATGCTGGATATATTCTAGCGTGACAGGGTCACGCTGTGCTGCTTTACAGCAATGAAAAGGTGATGAATGCGTGAAGCGCAGGACAAGGGGACGGTTGATCCGTCCCCGTTCTTTATAGCCCGGATTCTGTTCCCGAGCTGTTTGCCGCTGTTTCCCTACCTTACGAAACTGTAAGAAGAAAGTCACCTGAAAGTAAGGTTCATCTGCTATTCTCATAGCCAAGGAGGGATGAACCAATGGAAACCTATGATAACATCGTATTAAGAAGAATCGGAATTATCCTTTTTGCGATCGTACTCGCTGTACATATTTTCGACATCGGAGGCTCCAACGCCGAGACCCTGAAGACTGGTGCCGATACCAGGAAAATCGTAACCATGGGCACCTTTGAACAGGACAACAACCCCGACAACGGCGCTGAAGCCATTGAATGGATCGTACTGGACGAGCAGGACGGCAAAAGCCTGCTCATCAGCCGGTACGGCCTGGACTCCGTTCCCTATCATGACGGCAAGGACGATGCTGCCTGGGAAAAATGCTCCCTGCGCGGCTGGCTGAACAACGAATTCCTGCAGAGCTCTTTCACTCCTGAGGAACAGGCAGCCATCCAGACCACGACCGTGGTAAACGGTGCGGGCCAGGGCAGCGCCTACAGCATTGACGGCGGAGCGGATACCCAGGATAAGCTTTTCCTGCTCAGCTACCGGGAAGCTTTCCAGACCTATTTTGCCAAACAGGAAGACAGGCTGTGCGCCCCTACTGAGGTTGCCAAAGCTCATGGTGTCTTCTATACAGAAAGCGAGGCGGCTGTGGACGGTGCCGGTTGCTCCTGGTGGCTCCGTTCTCCCGCTGACGCCCTGTACAACGCGCTTGAAGTTGAATATGACGGCAGCGAAATGTTCAGCAACATTCATTTCAACAACACAGCTGTCCGCCCCGCGCTCTGGGTGGATTTGAACAGCCTGAATAAATAACAGAGCGCTTCACATAAAAAGGGACCTTTCATCCCGGGATGAAAGGTCCTCTTTTTATCTGTCAGATTATCTGATTACTTTTTCTCGAAACGGATCACATTCCAGCTCAGCGCGGGCAGCCTGATCTCAGCCTTTCCGTCTTCCGCCTTACCGCCGGGGCCGGCCATGGGCGTCACATTGCCGGGATTCTCTTCCGTGTTCACAGCCTTCACGTCGTCATGGTGAAGCAGGATATGCTCAGCCAGGCGCAGGTCACCGAAGGACCGCAGGTCGAGGTCCAGGCAGAAGTCTTCCTTCATGTCCCGGTTCACGCAGAACACCGTTACGCTGCCGTCGTCCCCCAGTGTCGCCGTGGCATCCACCAGCGGAACTCCTTCATAATCCGCACAGTCATAGACCGGCGTGTTCACGATTGCCTTCAGGGCGGTGCCGCGGCCGTACCGGCTGACGTGCAGGAAGGGATAGAAGATCGTCTGCGCCCAGCATCCGCCGCCCTTGCGGGTCATGATCGGAGCAATCACGTTCACCAGCTGCGCCAGGCATGCCACCTTCACACGGTCCGCGTTGCGCAGGAAGGTAATCAGGATGCTGCCGGCCAGCAGGGCATCTTCAAAGTTATATACATCTTCCAGCAGCGGAAGGGCGGGTCCCCACTTCTCCCGTTTCCAGATTTCCTTGTCCTGCTCATTGGAGTGATACCAGACGTTCCACTCATCAAAGGACAGGTTGATCTGCTTCTTCTGGTGCTTCTTGCCCTTCACCGCGTCGCAGATGGAGATTACTGTATGGATAAAGTCATCCAGGTCCATGCTCCGGGCCAGGAAGCCGGGAGTGTCGTTGGTGGGATTGCCGTAATAGCGGTGCAGGGAGATATAGTCGATATTCTCATAGCACTCGTTCAGCATTGTCAGTTCCCAGTCCCCGAAGGTAGGCATCTGGGAAGAGGAAGAGCCGCACGCCACCAGTTCGATGGTGGGATCCACCCACTTCATCATCTTAGCAGCTTCATTGGCAATATGTCCGTATTCCGCGGCCGTTTTGTGCCCCATCTGCCAGGGACCGTCCATTTCATTGCCAAGGCACCACATTTTGATGCCCAGCGGATCCTTTTTCCCGTTTTTGATCCGCATGTCGCTGAACTTGCTTCCGCCCTTATGGTTCGCGTATTCCACGATATCCCGGGCGTTTTCCGGTCCGCGGGTGCCCAGATTGATGGCATACATGATCTCGCTGCCGACCTTTCCGGCCCAGTCAGCGAATTCATGCAGACCCACTTCGTTGCTTTCCGTTGTGAACCAGGCCAGGTCCAGCCTCCGGGGCCGCTGGTCCCGGGGACCTACAGAATCCTCCCAGTTGAAACCTGAAACAAAGTTTCCGCCGGGATACCGGATAATCGGCACACCAAGTTCCCGGACCTTTTCAATAACGTCTTTCCGGAAGCCCGCCTCATCGGCATTGGGGTGCCCGGGCTCATAGATACCACCGTATACCGCGCGGCCCAGATGCTCAATAAAAGAGCCGAAAACACGCGGGTCCACTTTGCCAATCTGATAGTCCCTGTCCAGGATCATGGATGCTTTTTTCATTCTGATCTCCTCATCTCCGCAGGCGATTTTTGAGAGATTATCGTTATCCTTTTCATTGGTTTAATGATATATCCCGACCGGTGAATTGTCAAACAAAAAATGTCCCTTGTTCTTTTTTTTATCAATCTTCACAAACACAGGAAATTGACCCCGGATTCATGGTATAATAGCTTAAATTGGTTCATGGAGGAATGCATATGAGGAGCGTCAGCCGTATTACCCTACGGGATGTCGCGGGCGCGTGCGGTTATACCGTCAACACGGTATCCAGGGCACTCCGCGGGGATACCCGACTGCCGGAATCCACCCGGAAAAAGATCCGGGATACCGCTCTGCAGATGGGCTATATCCGCAACTCCCTTGCCTCTTCCCTGCGTTCCGGGAAAAGCGGCAATATTGCGGTTATCGTCAATGACGTTCACAACCTGCATTTCTGCCATATGCTCACCACCATGGACAGAGAACTGCGCAAGGCCGGTTATAACATCATGGTGCTGTGCATGGGCTTCAGTGAAGAGCTGGGTGAACACCTGATCCGCTCCGCCATTTCCCAGGCAGTGGACGGGATCCTGTACTTCCCTTACTACAACAACCGCGATCATATTGAGATCATGCGGAAGAACCATATGCCCTTTGTTCTCCTGGACCGCCGGGTCCGCGACATCGTCCTGGACAGTGTCCGGTGTGATGACCGCCGCGGCGGCTATCTGGCAGGTGTCCACCTGGCCAACCTTGGCCACAAGCATTATCTCTTCCTGTCCGGTGAAGACCGCTCCAGTTCCCAGCCCGACCGTCTGGCAGGTTTCATGCAGGCCATGAAGGAATACCAGATCCCTGAATGCAATATCCGTATTGTCCCGGGTGAAAAGGTGGAGGCGGCTCACTCTGAATCCCGGTTGAAGGAACTGCTTGTTCCGCTGGACTATACCGCCGTTGTTTCCTTCCGCGATGAAGTGGCTTATCCCGTCATGCTGGAACTGTCTTCCATGGGACTGGAGATCCCGCGGGATATCTCCATCGTCAGCTTTGACCACCTGCGCGGGGAGATCCCCTATCTGCCAAAGCTGACCAGTATTTTTGCCAACGGCGATAAAGTTGCCTCCGAAGGCGTCCGCCTGCTGCTGGAGCGAATTGAAAAGCCCGATCTTCCGCCGCAGGAGATCATCCTGCCCGTCACGCTGTTCGATGAAGGAACTGCCGCTCCGCCCTGCACAGTTGGCTGAATCATAACACAATATCGCAAAAGGAGTTTATATCATGAAAACCATTTGGCTTGCCGGTGGCTGCTTCTGGGGAATGCAGAAATTCTTTGATCAGTTCAGCGGTGTTCTCCGCACCGAAGTCGGCTACGCAAACGGCCCGGACAAAGCTCCCTCCTATGAAGAGGTATGCGCGGACAGCGGCCATGCCGAAACGCTCCGGATCGACTATGATGAAACCCGTATTTCCCTTACAGAACTGCTGAAGTATTATTTCATGGTCATCGATCCGCTCTCGGTTAACCGTCAGGGACATGATGAAGGGATCCAGTACCGCACCGGCATCTACTACACAGATGAAACCCTTCTTCCGGAGATCCGGGCTGTCTGGCAGAAGGAAGAAGAAAAAGCTGGCGCGAAGCTGGCTGTTGAACTGGAACCCCTCCGGAATTTCTTCTCCGCGGAAGAATACCACCAGAAATACCTGGATAAAAACCCCGGCGGCTACTGCCATATCCCGAATCAGTATTTCAGCATCGGAAAATGACCGGTCCCGCGGGTCCGGTCATTCCGTCAGACGTATTTTCGCAGGCTGACCCACAGCCTGTTCTTTTTTGTTTCATGCTCTATTCCGTCATAAACAGCCTTGCCGAAGCCCCGTACCGAAAGGATGTCACCTTCCTTCAGTTTTGAGCTCCGGTCCGTCACATTCCGTCCGTTTACAAAAACCTTTTCCGCGGCGAACAGCTTGTCCGCCTGTCCCCGGGAAAGCCCGGTAAAGGCAGCCGTTACCGCGTCAAGCCGTTCGGAGATCACATTCAGCCGGATCGGCGCGTATACAGGCTGTACCTCCGGGATATCCGTTCCGGTCACCTCGGCGGTCACGGAAGTCCTGCGCACCTGCGTAAGGGCGGAAGCCAGCATTTCCGCCGCCGTTGTCAGGCAGAAAAACCAGGCTTGCTTGTCCCGCACCAGGATATCCCCTACCAGGCTGCGCTCAATGCCCAGGTTCATGATCGCGCCCAGATAATCCCGGTGACTCAGATCCTCCGCGTATTTCAGTGATTTCGGCTTCACCGCCACCACGCTGATCGGGATCTCCGGCGGTCCTGCCTCCGCTTCATTTCCCGCCGCCAGGATCTTCCTCTCCGCCGCCTCGTATCCGCCGGTCAGCACATAGGAAAAGCCGGCCGCCTCCGGGCAACGGAGCAGCTCATCCTGCTCCGCCGGAGTCAGAAAACCGGAATACTGCCAGCGCCCGGTTTTTTCACTCCTGCGGCACAGATCCAGCAGGTGGCGGAGCGCCGTGTCATTTGCTGTCATTTTTATCACAAAACCTTCCGTTCATTCAGCGGTTCACAGGATGTATTTTCTCCTGTCAGGCTCCATTGTAGCGGGATTACGGGTCATTGGCAAGGAACACAAAAGTCTTTTGGTTACAGGACATTTTTCTTGTTTTTTCGATGTATCCATTCTCCGCCCTCATTGACATCATGTAAGTTTTACAATCATAATATTGATATAGCTTCCGGCCCGCAGCCGGTGTCTGGTATGCCACATCAGCAGGGAGGAAACACCATGAGTGAGATCATTTCTCTGGCCAAATCCTATGAGAAATATTTTAAGATCGGGGCGGCGGTTTCGCCTTTTTGTATTGCCCGCCACCGTGACCTGCTTAAGACGCAGTTCAACAGCCTGACCGCCGAAAACGAAATGAAGTACGAGCCCACCGAACCGGAAGAAGGCCATTTCAATTTCGATCATGCGGAACCCATCATCACCCTGGCCCGGGAAATGGGAATTAAAATCCGGGCGCACGCGCCTGTCTGGCATAACCAGACCCCCGCCTGGATGTATCTGGACGGCGATAAGCCCGCCGCGCCGGAACTGATCTATGAGCGTATTGACGCCCACAGCAAAGCCCTCTGCGAACACTTCAACCCGGATGTGTATGCCTGGGACGTTGTTAACGAAGCCACCCGGGATGATATACCCGATCCGGTAAAGAATCCCGGTGAAAGCCCGGTTTACCGTCACAGTGAATACTATAAGCTCTGCGGCATAGGCTTCATTGAAGCCGCCTTCCGTTCCATGGCCAAATATGCCGCGCCTGATGCCCAGCTGTTCTACAACGATTACAGCGAAACCGTACCGGACAAGCGTGACCGTATCGTCAGCCTGATCCGCAACCTGCAGGAAAAAGGCTGTCGCGTCGACGGCATCGGCATGCAGCAGCACCATATGGCTGTTCCCGATTATGATGAGATCAAGCGTTCCATTGAGATCTACGCGAACATGGGCCTGCGGATCCATGTGACCGAGCTGGATATTTCCATGATGGCCACCTTCAACCAGGGCTCCTACCGCCTTAAGCCGGGCGATCCCGGGTTTGATGAATACATCAAGGATGCCCTGAAGACCACCCCCGAAAAGCTGGCCAAGATCAGTGAGATCTACGTAAAGCTCTTTGAGATCTACCGCAGCTATTCAGATGTCATCGACTCCGTCACCACCTGGGGTGTATCTGATGACTACACTTGGCTGGACTTCTTCGGCCTCAAGCCCGGCAGTCCCATCATCAAGCAGCATCCCCTGCTCTTTGATGAGAACGAACAGCCGAAGCCCTGCGTACAGCAGATGATCGACGCTGTCAGGTAATACCGCAAAGTAACAGAGAACCGGCCGCCCGGTAATTCCGGACGGCCGGTATTTTATTTCGCTTTTTTGGCTTCTTTTTCCTGATAAGCCCGAAGCTTCTCCGAAAAAAAGTTCAGTTTCCAGGTCACCTTGTCCAGATGCTCCTGCATTTCAGCCATCCGCTCCAGGACCCGTTCCCTGTGCTCCCGCAGCAGTTCCACCCGTTCCTCCAGCGTATGGTCACCCTCGTGGGTCAGCTGTACAAACCGGGCAATCTCCTGGATGGACATCCCGGTATTTTTCAGGCATCGGATCAGTCCCAGCCGTTCCAGGTCCTCGTCCGTATACTGGCGGATGCCGCCCTGGCTGCGCTCCACCCCGGTGATCAGGCCTTCCTTTTCATAATAACGCAGGGTATGGGCAGTCAAACCTGTCTTTTTGCTGACATCCTGGATCGTATACATGGATCTCATCCTCCGCTGTGATCAACTTAGAGTAAACTTCAACTTCATGCTGATTTTATTCGAAGGAATCCCTTCTGTCAAATATCCCGCCTGAAGTAAACAATTGTTCATTGTTAATTATTCATTATTCATTGGAAATTGGATATTGTTTCAATATCCAATTTCCTTCAGTATTCTGTCCGTCACCCGTGCCACGAGAAGCGAAAACTCCTTTGTCACATGGGGCTTCTCACCGGTCAGGATACAGCGGCTCAGCTGTTCAGACTCCAGGGAGTAATTGTTCGGTGCGTTCACCGTCTTGGTTTCCTTCACGCCGTTCCGGATCACCGTATACGGAATCTCTCCGGCCTGGTTGAACTCCACGGGAGAAACGATTGTGCCCAGAGTACCGTGGATCCGAAACCGGTCCAGCCGTCCCTCCGGAAGCAGCATGCCGCAATCCAGATTGGCCACTGCTCCGTTGTCATACAGCAGCAGCGCAGAGGTAAACAGATCGATCTGCTTTTCCGAGAACTGCGCCGCAGCACGTACGGTATCCGGTTCTTTCCCCAGCATCCACATCGCCATACTGATCGCGTAACACCCAAGGTCATACAGAGCGCCGCCGTACGTTTCCTTCCGCAGGCGGATATCCGTATCCGGACGTCTGCCGGTAATGAATGCGGATTCCAGGTACCGGATCTCACCGATCGTCCCGGCATCCAGCTCCGCTTTCACAGCTTTGACAAAGGGACTGTGGAGGTAAGCAAAAGCTTCCATCAGCATCACGCCGTTTTCCTCAGCCGCCCTGAACATTTCCTGTACCTGCGTTTCCGAAACCGCCAGCGGTTTTTCACACAGCACATGCTTTTTTGCCTTCAGGGCCCGGATCGACCATTCGCAGTGAAGGTCATTGGGCAGCGGAATATAGACCGCCTCCACTTCCGGATCTGCCAGCAGTTCATCATAGCTGCCATATGCTTTCCGGAAACCAAACTGTTCCTTATAGCTTTGCGCCTTCTCGGGTTTTCTTCCCGCAATGGCGTACAGCTCACAGTGTTCCGCCAGCTGCATTCCCGGGATCGTCTGTCCCCGCGCTATATCCGCTGTTCCAAGTACTCCCCATCTGACTTTTTTCATATCATGATCCTCCCGAAAGTATTGAACGTTTTTTTCTTTGCCCCAATCATAAACCTTAAAGTTTACTCTAAGTCAACTGCATCAGATTCAGAATGATCTCTCATGAAGCACCGTCCTGCTCCCGTGTCATCCTGAACGGAGTGAAGGATCTCCTCCGGGGCCTCGTTAAGTCAACTCCAGCCGCAGGCACATATCCAAATGTCATTTCGACCGACTGAAAGAAGTGGAGAAATCTCGTCCTTCCCGCCATCGGCGGGTAATTCTGAATTCTGATTTCTGAATTAACAGTTGACTTAGAGTTAACTCCAAGGTCTATCATATTCATGTCTGAAATCCATTATTGAATCATATTCTCTGGGAGGTTCCGCACATGAAATACCGTACCATGGGAAAACTGGGAATCAAGTCCTCCGCCTTCGGCCTGGGCTGCATGCGTTTCAACGGCGCTGCCTCCGGAGACAGTGTCATTGACGAACAGAAAGCCGTCTCCCTGATCCGCAGGGCCATCGACGGCGGCGTCACCTACATCGATACTGCCTATGTCTACCTGGATAAGACCTCTGAGATCGTCCTGGGCAAAGCCCTGCAGGACGGTTACCGTGACCGTGTGACCATCGCCACCAAAGTACCGCCGGATATGGTGCACAGCCGTGCCGATCTGGAAGCTGTTCTCGCGGAAGAGCTGAAAAAGCTGCAGACAGACCATATCGATTTCTATCTCATGCACGCCATGAACAGGCAGAAATGGGAGCACATGAAAGAAATCGGCGCGCCGCAGTTCTTTGACGACATGAAGAAGGAAGGGAAAATCCGCTATAAGTGCTTCTCCTTCCACGGCCCCTATGAAGAGTTTGAATATATCCTCAATGACTGGGACTGGGATATGTGCCAGATCCAGTATAACTTCATGGACATCAACAACCAGGCCGGCACCAAAGGCCTGGAACTGGCCGGCAGCAAGGGCATCCCTGTTGTCATCATGGAAGGCCTGCTGGGCGGACGCCTCGCCAACGCGCCGGATAATGTACAGGCGCTCTATGACGCGTTCCCCGTGAAACGCTCCCCCGTTGAATGGGCATTCCGCTGGCTCTGCAACCATCCGGAAGTTGCCGTGGTCCTGTCCGGATGCAATGAGGCGGAACAGATCGACGAAAACCTGCGTATTTTCGACACCGTGGATACCGGCATTATGAGTGCGGAAGAGCTGAAGCTCATGGATGATGTCCGCGCTGCTTATATCAGCCGCACAAAGATCGGCTGCACCGGCTGCCGTTACTGCATGCCCTGCCCCAACGGCGTGAACATTCCCGGCCTCTTCTCCGTCTGGAACAACGTTTCCCTTTACGGCATCGATCCGAAATCAGACTGGCAGTTCCGTATGATCCTGGACAAGGACGGCGGAGCGGACAAATGCCTGGCATGCGGTGCCTGTGAAGCCGCCTGCCCCCAGCATCTGAACATCATCGACAGCCTTAGTGCCGCCTGGAGCGAACTGAAGCCTGAATAACCGCCGGATCTGAAAGGAGACCGATCATGAACAACTTTACCTTCTATTCCCCTACCTGTTTTGTTTTCGGAAAAGATTCGGAAAACCAGGCCGGCGCACTGGTTAAGCGTTTCGGCGGCAGCCGGGTGCTGATCCACTTCGGCGGCGGCAGTGCGCTCCGTTCCGGTCTGATTGACCGGGTGGAAGCTTCCCTGAAATCGGAAGGCCTTGTCAGCTTCCGTCTCGGCGGCGTAAAGCCCAATCCCCGCAGCGGCCTGGTCTATGAAGGCATTGAGCTCTGCCGTAAGGAAAAGATCGATTTCATTCTTGCCGTCGGCGGCGGTTCCTCCATTGACTCCGCCAAAGCCATCGCGGCAGGAACCATCTATGACGGAGACTTCTGGGATTTCTACAGTGGCAAACATATTGATGAAGCTCTTCCCGTCGGCACGGTGCTCACCATCTCCGCCGCGGGCAGCGAAGGCAGCCCGGACAGCGTCATCACCCTGGAGGACGGCATGTTCAAGCGCGGCGCCAGCGGTGATGCGATCCGGCCGAAGTTCTCCATCCTGAATCCCGCCCTGACCCAGACCCTGCCGCCTTATCAGACCGCGGCAGGCATCACGGACATCATGGCCCACCTTTATGAGCGCTACCTGACCAATACTCTCGAAGTGGAAGTCACCGACCGGATGATCGAAGCGCTTCTCCTGACCATGATTCACGAAGGTCCGCGTGTCATTGCGAACCCCGACAATTATGATGCCCGGGCGAATATCATGTGGGCCGGTATGATGGCGCATAACAATTCCTGCGGCGTCGGCCGGAGCCAGGACTGGAACAGCCACAACATCGAGCATGAGCTTTCCGCCCTTTACGACTGTGCCCACGGTGCCGGTCTGGCTGTCACCCTGCCCGCCGTCTTCACCTATGTTATGAATCATGATGTCATGCGCTTTGCCCAGGTCGCCGTCCGTGTCTGGGGCTGCCAGATGGACTTCGCCCATCCGGAAGTCACCGCCAGGGAGGGTATCGAAAAGCTGCGTCAGTTCTTCATCTCCATCGGCATGCCCCGCAACTTCACGGAGCTGGGTGCCAAAGAAGAAGATATCCCGACGCTGGTTCACAACCTCTGCTACGGTGACGGCCGTCCCGGTACTATCTCCGGCTTCGTCACCCTCAATGAAGATGATTGTGCCAACATTTACAAGCTGATGCTGTAAATGTTTACTCTTCACTTTTCACTCTTCACTGGAAACTCATCACTGATCTGTTTTCTTTTTCAGATCTCTCCACTTCGCCTTCGGCTTCGGTCGAGATGACACTGTGGTGCTTGTCATTCCGACCAAGCGTTAGCGCGTGGAGGAATCCCTTACTACGTCCGAAGGACGCTCTTAATCAACAAAACAGCATCCTCGATGCTGTTTTATCCTTCATTTTTAAGTTTTAAGTCTTCATTTTTCAGTTTTAAGTAGCGTCTGCTTACAGACGCAAATCGGAGTATCTATGCGCAAGCAATTCGCCTGGCTGTGGAAGAACATGGACGCACCCTTCCGCCGCCGTCATGTCATCGCCCTGTGCGTCTGTGCCTTTACCTGTCTTTTGCTGCTGGTAAACCCGGCCCTGTCCCGGCGCCTGATCGACGACGTCATCGTTGCCGGCAATCCTGATCCCCTGCTTTCCATCCTGGCCGTTATGCTGGTGGTCAAGCTGGGCCGGGAAGGCCTGCGGTATATGATGGTCATTTTCCTGGAAAAAGATTCCCAGAATGTGATCTTCAACCTCCGCCGCAGCCTGTTCAGCAAAATGCAGTATAACGATATGGCGTTTTTCGACACCCACCGCACTGGTGACCTCATGACCCGCATGAGCGCCGACCTGGACTGGTGCCGTCATTTCCTGAGCTATATTGATTACCGCATCATTGACGCGGTCTGTACCTTTCTTTTTGCGACAATCTACCTGACGCTGGTGAACTGGAAGCTGACGCTCCTGCTCATCGTCATTACCCCTGTGCTCCTGCTGATCACCAAGTTCTTCTCCCGTCATGTCCGTCCCCGCTTTGTTTTCATGCGGGAAAAGCTGTCAGAGATGAACACCGCGGCACAGGAAAACATCGCCGGCAACCGGGTCGTCAAGGCCTTTGCCCGGGAAGAGTATGAAAAAGAGCGGTTTGAGCAGAAGAACAAAGCTTTCATGGACAGCCATCTGCGCATCAACAAGCTTTGGCTCACCTTCTTCCCCATGATCGAGCTGCTGGTCAATGCCATTCAGCTGGTCACCGTTTTTGTGGGCGGCCTCTTCATCATCCGGGGAGAGCTCACTCCCGGCGAACTGGCTATCTTCACCGGACTCAGCTGGGCTGTTTCCAACCCCATGCGGGAACTGGGCAACCTCATCAACGACCTGCAGCGTTTTTCCACTTCCGCGGCGAAAGTCATGGAACTGTATTACGGAACGCCCTCTATCGTGGATGCTCCCGATGCTGTTTCTCACGAGCGTCTGCAGGGCAAAATCGAGTTTGATCATGTCTCCTTCCGTTATGACAGTAAGCCCGTCCTGACAGACGTTTCCTTCACGGTTCAGCCCGGCCAGACCGTGGCTGTCATGGGGCCCACCGGCAGCGGAAAAACCACCCTCATTCAGCTGCTTGCCCGCTTCTATGATGTTTCTGAAGGCGCCGTCCGCGTGGATGACTGCGATGTGAAGCAGTGGAAGCTGAGCGAGCTCCGTGGCGGCATCGGCACCGCCACCCAGGATGTCTTCCTTTTCTCAGACACTGTGGAAGGCAATATTGCTTTCGGCGATCAGGATCTTACCGAAGAAGAGGTTAAGGACTTTGCCCGCCGGGCGGATGCCGCGGAATTCGCTGAAAAGCTGCCTGAAGGTTATGACACTATCATCGGTGAGCGCGGCGTCGGCCTCTCCGGCGGCCAGCGCCAGCGTATTGCTCTGGCACGGGCCATGGCAGTCCGTCCCGGAATTCTCATCATGGACGATACCACTTCCGCTGTGGACAGCGAAACCGAGCGGTATATCCAGGATCAGCTGCGGAACCTGCCCTATGAGTGCACCAAATTCATCATTGCCCAGCGGATTTCTTCCATGCGGGACGCCGACCTGATCCTTGTCCTTCAGGACGGAAAGATCACCGAAAGCGGAACGCACCGTGAGCTGCTGGAAAAGCGCGGCTATTACTGGCAAACTTACTGCCTGCAGTACGGCATTCCCATGCAGGCGCAGGAAGGGGGGATGTAAGATGGCACGCAACAAATTCGACGTTGACGAGCGTCTGGAATCCCCGTTCCGGTGGCAGCACCTGAAGCGTGCCGGAAAATACATCGCCCGTCATAAATACAAAATGCTGGCCGCTTTGCTTCTCAGCGCCATGGCAAGCGTCGCTTCCCTCTTTATCCCCAAGATCACCCAGTGGGTGCTCGATGAAGCGGTACCGAACAAGGATACCGCCATGATCGGCCGCATGGCCCTGCTCTTTGTGGGCATCATCGCCCTGGGCATTGTCTTCACCACCATCCGTTCCAGGATGATGGCCCATGTCAGTCAGCGGATCATCCATGATATCCGCAGCGACCTGTTTGCCCACCTGCAGAAGCTGCCTTTCAGCTATTACGATTCCCGGCCTGCCGGCAAGATCCTGGTCCGGGTTATCAACTACGTCAACTCCGTTTCGGATATTCTTTCCAACGGTATCATCAACATGATCCTGGAGATCATCAACCTGGTCTTTATTGTAGTCTTCATGTTCTCCACCAACGCAACCCTGGCGCTGGTCATCATTGCCGGCCTGCCGGTCTTTGTCGGTATCATTATTCTTATCAAGCCCCGCCAGCGCCGTGCATGGCAGAATCAGAGCAACAAAAACAGCAACTACAACGCCTACCTGGCGGAGTCCATCGACGGCGTCCGTGTCAGCCAGCTCTTTGACCGCCAGGAAGTAAACATCTCCATCATGGAGCGTCTGGCCAACGCCTGCCGGGATGCATGGCTCCGCGCCATCAAAATCAGCAATACCGTCTGGCTTTCCAGTGAAACCATGACCCAGCTGGTGCTGACTTTCCTCTATATTGCGGGTGTCTACTGGATGGGCGGCGGAAAAATGGTTTCCTTTGGTGTCATCCTGGCTATGGGCCAGTATGTCAGCCGTTTCTGGCAGCCCATCACCAACCTGGCGAACATCTATAATTCCTTCGTCAACAACATCGCCTACCTGGAACGCATCTTCGAAACCATGGATGAACCTGTTATCGTGGATGACGTACCGGGTGCGGAAGAGCTCCCGCCCATCACCGGCGAGGTGGAATATCAGGACGTCACCTTCTCCTATGAAGAGAACATCAACGTCCTGGAGCATATGAACCTCCATGTGAACGCCGGGGAAAGCATCGCCCTGGTGGGTCCCACCGGTGCAGGAAAGAGCACGGTCATCAACCTGCTCTGCCGGTTCTATAATCTGAACGGCGGACGGATTCTCCTGCGCAGCCAGGACGGCAAGGAACACGATATCAGCCAGGTGACCCTGCACTCCCTCCGCAGCCAGCTGGGCATCATGCTGCAGGACAGCTTCATCTTCTCCGGAACCATCATGGACAATATCCGCTACGGCCGGCTGGACGCCACAGATTGTGAAGTGATCCAGGCCGCCCGCCGTGTCCGCGCGGATGAACTCATCCGGAAGAAGCCCCAGGGGTACCAGACCGAGATCAAGGAGCGCGGCGGAAACCTCAGCCAGGGCGAAAAGCAGCTGATCGCCTTTGCCCGAACCCTCCTGTCTGATCCCGCGATCCTCATCCTGGATGAGGCAACTTCCTCTATCGATACCCAGACAGAGAAGCTCCTTCAGGAGGGTATCCGGGAAATGCTCAAGGGCCGCACCAGTATCATCGTGGCCCACCGTCTCAGCACCATCAAGAACTGTGACCGCATCCTGTATATCAGTAACAAGGGCATTGCCGAGATGGGTACCCACGATGAACTCATCGCCAAAAAAGGCCTCTATTATCAACTGTATACCGCTCAGGTACAGGAAGAGCCATCAGCTTAAGCTGATGTCTCTTCCTGTCACTTTTCACTATAAACTCAGCATCTATTTCTAACCCGAAACTAATGAGTGAACGGAGGGACGGTTCTGTGCGTTACGGTTTACCCGGAACGACAGAACCGTCCCTCCGTTCGCGGTCCTGAGCTTTTCTCTCTCCGTCCCCGTCCCTCCTACTTCCTGCTTCCTGCCTCTCTCACTTAATTCTTCATTAGCTGATAAAACCTTTCCTTAAACCTTTCGCTCGTCCCCTGCCCGTCTTTCTCCATCGTCCGGACCAGGCTCTCCATCGCGGTCGGTCCGGCATTGTCATATACGGTGGATCCCCTTGCTTTTTCCGCGAAAAGAATATTATCAAGTGTATATATCGGATGCTCGTCAAACGCTTTCGCCATCCGCACGGCGTTCACCAGGCTGTCTTCCGCCTTTTGATCCCTGCCGGTCATATCCATGCCGATTGCCAGCAGGAAGTAATGCAGGCAGATCATCTTATCCAGGTAGCATTTCTCTTTGGGGTCTTCCTTCAGGCTCTTCAGGTACTCAAGCGTCCATTCAACCGACTGAATCACTCTTTCGGTATTCCCTGTATCCCGGTAGTAGATCACAAACCCGCTCATACTTGTAATCGTGGTGCCGATCTGGTTCAGGAAGGCCCGCTCTATGTATTTGATCCCTTCCTTTGGATTCTTCTCATTCTCGGTCAAGAGCAGACCGATCTCGGAATCATTTATGCCGCAGACATTGTTTTTCTTGTATTCTTCGATTGCCCTTTTGTATTCTTTCAGGGTGGCATAGCACTGAGCGATATCATTGCTCAGGTCCAGCTCGTTCAGTTCCGGATCCTTGTTCTGGGAAAACAGATCGATCGCGTGCCGCAGCAGCTCTATCGCCTTTCGGAGTTCCGGCTCCTTTTTGTAAACAACCCCGATCTGCATATAGCATCTGGCTGCTCCGTATACAATATCAAAGTGATTGGGGAACTTCATCAGGGCCCGGTCATATTCCACAGCTGCTTCTTCGAGTGATGCTTCTTTTTCCAGTTCACTGATCCGTTCCGCTTCTTTTTCCGCATTGTTTCCACGCATCGTGAAACCGATCATAACATCCACCGAGACATGGAAAAGTTCTGCGATCTGCATGATGTACCATAGCTCTGGTTCAGAAGCGCCCCTTTCCCATTTTGAGACTGTTCCCAAGGTAATACCGAGCCTTTCCGCAAGCTGTTCCTGACTGAGGCCCAAGCCTTTCCGATACTTACGGATATTTTCTGCCAGTTTATTTTCCATGCTTTTCCTCCGGAGATTACGGTTTCCATATTGTTGTTAATGCACATTGTGTTCATCATGATTGCTTCCTCCTTTGTTTCATCGGCTGTCTTTCAGCCGTTTCCCTCGTTCCGCAATCATAATAACCAATCTGCGAGTACTATTGAACACCCAATTCGTATAATCTGTCAAATATTTATTCTACGTTTCGTAGAATTTGAATCAGGATCCATAAAAAATCAGCCCCTGCTTTCGCAGGGGCACATTATCTATATCATCTGTCTCGTTTTTACCCTTCCGCCTTCCTTTTCTTCCGCGGAAGAGCCGCTGCAGCGGGCCTCCTTTGCCGTTCCGGATCTACCTCTTGCCATGAACGCCTCCGGCCAGTCACCGCACAGCTCCGACGGTTTCCTGTCACCTTTTATGCCTAGTCCCTTTCTCCTCTCATCTCCCCTCTTTTTTATTTTCCTTCTCTTTTGTGACTACATTATTACATATTGTATTTCTTTTGTCAACACTTTTTTAATAATTTTGTAAAATATTTTTTTATACCCCAAAGCACAATAAAAAAAGGGCTTCATCCGAAGCCCAAGTAACCTAAACATCCGTCGCAGACGGATATTTCACATTCGACGTCAGTCGAATATTTCACACGCCGAAGGCGTATTTATTTCAAAGAATGACGTAGTCATTCCTCCACCATTATTCATTTTTCAGTTTTAAGTCTTCAGTTTTAAGTTGTTTTTTCGTACCGCAGCCAGCAGTAGTCCGTCACGTCATCGCATGCCAGCACCGTCAGCCATGTTCCGTCCGGCAGCGCATAGTACCGCGTATCCTGGTTTTGCTGATGCACCAGTCCCGGCACCTCGTTCCGGTCCGGAACCATCAGGGAAACACACACGCCTCCATCGGTCACTGTCGCGCATTTGTACTTCGGCAGGCCGTTGGCGATCAGGTCCGCAAACCGGTCAGAAACCTGCGCGTTCGTCGTGCAGTGGATCACCAGCGGCATATCCAGCATATCCGCCAGTTCCGGCACTTCTTCCGCCGTATATCCATACATCCGCAGCGTTCCCGCGTAGATAGCGATGTGACGCCCGTCATGATCGATCACCAGGATATCCCCGGGAATCAGCGTTTCAGCGCAGCCATCCCAAAGCGGTCCTTCCCCGGTCTGCTTGTTCCGGATCTGGTGCTCACGATCATTGAACAGGCTGCCGGTCTTTGGCATGGACGTTCCGTAAACCTGCTTCCATACCCAGGCCACAAACCCGACACAGTCAAACCCGTAGATGTATTTCACCCCGGCCCGGTAATAGGCTGGGCTGCTCTGCCAGGCGTCCTGCACAATATAGTCCGGTTCCTTGGCAAACAGGTGGCTTTCCGCCCGTCCGCCCCAGAAATAGGGAACGCCCTGTTTCATCCGTGCCTGTACATTCTCCCCGGTGATCCGGTTGTACCGTTCAATAAAGGGATTTCCCTCCTCCAGAAGGGTAAAGGCGTTTGTAAGCACCTCACAGGCTTTGATCTCCTGCTTCGTTTCCTCCGCCAGGGCACTGCCCCAAAGCGTCATCACCGCCGCCAGCGTCAGCAGCAGCGCGATCCCTTTTCTGATCATTCCGGGCCTCCTGTATGCTTTCTGATAATCTTTCCCAAGCATAAAGGAAAAGGCCCTGCATTGCAAGGCCTTTTCAATTCATTCTTTTTCAGATTACGGAGCCGGTGTCTCCTCGGCTTCTTCGGGAACATAATCCGCCAGGTAGGCTCCGATGATGGCCTGCGGCCAGGAAATGTTCTCGTTGATGACATAGTCGTGAAGCACCTGCGGATAGAAGTCGAAGTACACATTGGAGTACATCGGCAGTGCCGGCAGCTGGTCCATAAACCGTTTCTGGAACTCCAGCCACCTGCTGCAGTAGGTCAGGATGTCTTCCGGCTCAGTTTGCCGCATGTCAACCGCCAGCTGCCACAGTTCATCATCCACCAGTCCGGAAGTCTTCCAGACGTGGTGCCCGTCTTCCGTCTCAACAAAGTTCAGGGACGGATCATACAGCACGTCGAAGTTCGTTGCCAGGAAGAGCATATCGTATTCCGTGTCAGCCAGCCGGTAATACTCACTCAGCAGCTTATCCCCGTCGATGGCTTCCACCTTCAGGTCGATTCCGCCTGCCGCCAGATTCTGAACCAGCGTGCCTTCCAGTTCCGCGCCTGCCGCGCTTCCCTGTCCGTAAGCCAGTGTCAGCTGCAGCGGCACCAGGCCGTCATCTGTCTGCTTATAACGAACCTTGTCTGTTTCCGGATTAAAGGCTTCACCGTTTTCATTCAGGTTCCAGCCCGCGCCGTCCAGCAGCTCCGTTGCCTTGCCGGCATCCATGTCATAAGGTTCGATCTCTTCCAGGCTCAGTTCCTTCCATTTTGCAATGGTCTTCTCATATTCTTCCCTGGTCTTCGCGTCAGCCTTTTCATCAGGCTCTTCCACAGGATACTGCACTGAACCGTTCAGAATCAGATACATCCACTGACCCACGCCGAAGTAGCCCATACCCTTTGTGCCGTAGCCGTCCAGGGCATTGAACGTGATGGTATTCCTGTCCGCCAGATAGGCGATCGCCTGCCGCACAGCCAGGTCATCCAGCGGTTTCCGCTCTGTGTTGAAGCTCAGGAAGCTCAGGCCGGTCCTGGCGTAGTTTGCGCTGGCCAGCATTTCGTCCTCAGTCGTCATCCTCAGGCATTCCGCGACCGCCTTCCATTCGCTGACCTTGTTCAGCAACGTCACTTTGCCTTCCCTGAAAGCCTGCACCATCTCATCCGAAGGCATGGACACCATCTTGATCTTTTGGATGGTCGGCTTCTGACCCTTGCTGTTTCCCTTGTACTGTGGATTGATCTCAAACTGTGCCGCGCCGTCTTCAAAGGAAGTCAGCACATATGCGCCGCTGACCACGGAAGGATGCGTCCGGTAGCCCGTCGTCTCATCCAGGATCGTTTCCTTCAGCAGATCGGCTGTAAACACAGCTTCATCTCCCGCTTCCGCGTTGGTCAGGTATATACCCTTTCCGTCATCCGCAACCTTCACCCCGGGAGCGATCACGCTGATGGGATAAGGCACGCAGTCCAGCAGTCCCAGTTCGTAGAAGAAAGGCAGGTATCCCTTGTCGATCGTAATGTGGAGCATATTGTCGCTCAGCACTTTAACGCCGGACAGTTCCTTTGCCTTACCGCTGATATAGTCTTCATACCCGGCAATGTATTCCGGAGTATGCACAGCACCGCCAAGCTCCGCCATTTCCGGAGCCATGGTCAGCAGGAAAGAGAAAGCATAATCCCAGGCGGTGATCTGTGTTCCGTCGCTGTAGAACAGATCCCTGTACAGCGCCACGATGAAGGTCACGTCACCGTTTTCCTCGGCCTGGACCGTCACGCCGCTCACTACGGAATCATCCGGTACGAACACGCCTTGTTCCGTGTTCCACTCGACCAGGTTATAACCGTGGATCATGTTCCGGACGTCCAGGTCGCTGCTGCCGTTTCCCCACAGGTTGGTGAAGAAGTTGCCGGTCAGCGGCGTTGTCACGGCCACCGTCATTTCGTCATAATCATACGTAATCTGCTGTGTTTCTTCCGCCGCAGGATCCTCCGCTGCGGTTTCCGCCAAGGCGGAACATGCTGTCAGCACCATCATGAATGTCAGCAGCCATGCCAGCAGTTTTTTCATTCAGTCGTCCCCCTTTGTATACCGTTGAGCGTTGACAGTTGAATGTTTTTTCCAATGGTGTTTTTCTTCTCCGGCCGTGCCCCTCATTCCTTCCTTTCGGTTGGAAGAGAGGCACAGGCCGGATCCATTGGGTGCGTTTTTTCGGGTGTTTTTACTCGATTGTTTCGCCGGCATTCATGCTGCCCAGTCCAATGCCCAGCGGTGTCACAAAGTCGTCAATCGTGATCGTGTTCCTGCGTTCAACGTAGATAACCGTTACCATCACATCCCTTGCGGGCATTGTTCCGGTTACCTGATGCTGCGATGCGTAGTAGCCTGCGATGTAGGGAGACTGTACGTCATAAGCATCTCCGGCGTGGAGCACTTCGGTATAGGTCTCCGCTGCTGTCCGGCCATCCTGGTAGATGTACTCGATCGTCAGCGTGTACTTGTCTTCCGTTGTGGGTTCAGGATCCTTACCGGGTGTCACAGGCACCTCAGGATTCTTCGGATCCGGGCTCTTACCGGTACCGGTTGCCACGTTCAGGACCTCTCCGGCCTCAACGTCCTCAGCGGTTACGGTATAGCTGGTTTCGTATTCCTTTTCCTCACCGGGTGCCATGCTGTCGATCTTCCATTCATCGCCGGTCAGTTCGTCTGTCACCGTGATTTCCGTAATCGTCAGGTTACCGTCATTCTTTACGGTGATCTTGTAAGCGATGGTCTCGCCTTCCACATAGCCCTTCGGGTTCGCAGACTTGGAGGTCGTTACTTTTTCGATGGTGATGTGTCCGTTCGGATCCTCTGTCGGATCTTCAACCTCGTCCTCTTCTTCAGGATCCGGGATATCATCATCCGGAGGATTACCCTTCGCTGTCACGCTGTTCTTAACAGATCCTGCCAGGACATCTGCCTCGGTCACGATGTATTCCGCTTCGAATTCCTTGCTGTCTCCGGGCTTCATGGTATCGATCGTCCATTCATCCCCGGTCAGTTCATCCGTTACCACCACGTTCGTCAGCGTCAGGTTGCCGTCGTTCTTCACCGTGATCTTGTAGGTGATCTTCTCGTCCAGCACGTAGGCCTTACCGTCTGCGGGTGTGGAGGTTGTCTCCTTGTTCACCTTCAGGCTCGCCTTGGGTTCCTCGGTCGGATCTTCAACCTCGTCCTCGTCTTCCGGATCCGGTATATCGTCATCCGGAGGATTGCCTGTTGCTGTTACGTCATTCTTTACGGAGCCGGCCAGGATATCCGTTTCGGTCACAACATATTCCGCCGTGAATGTCTCGGTTGCTCCGGGTGCCAGGCTGTCCACCGTCCACTTGTCACCGGTCTTTTCATCGATAACCGTTACATCCGTCAGCGTCAGGTTACCGTCGTTTTCCACGGTGATCTCATAGGTGATGGTCTCATCCAGCACGTAGGCCTTGCCGTCCGCAGGTGTGGAAGTTGTTTTCTTGGTCACCTTCAGGCTGGCGTTCGGTTCTTCAACCTTAACATCCGCCTTGGCGCTCCATTCTTTTTCCACAACCTTTGCTGTCACCGTATTGGTGAAGCTGCCGGCCAGGATATCGGCTTCCGTAATGGTGTAGGTTGCGGTGGTGGTGATCTCTTCTCCGGGTTTAACACCTTCGAAGGTATCCTTTGCCAGGGTCACACCCTCGATTTCGATCAGCTTGATCGTCACAGTGTCATCATAGATGTTCTTGACCCAGATATCGAAGGTCACTTCTTCACCCAGTGCGTACACGGTGTCGTCGGCAGTCTTCTTCACCACCAGGTCATCCGGTACGTTTTCATCGGTTACGGTCAGTACGCCGAATGCCGTTGTAATGGTGTAGTTGTCAGCCTTTGTGCCGTCCTTCAGCGTGTAGGTGAAGGTATTGTCGCTTTCACCAACCAGCGTCTGGGTGCCGGTCACATCGTAATCCGCGCCTTCACCATCGACGAATCCGTCTCCGGTTTCCTTCACTTCGTCGTTCGTCAGAGGCGTGCTGTCATACACCTTGCTGTCGGTTGCGCTCGTCATGATGACTGTACGCTTGCTGATCTTCAGCTGGCCGTCCATGATCACGAACTCAACGGTCGTGAAGTTCGGGTTCGTGTTCTCGAAGTCTCCGGCCACAATACCCATATCATAGGTACCGGCATCTGTCTTCGCCACGGTCCAGTCAGCGGTTTCAGTTTCCTTCACGGACGTTTCCACATCATACAGATCATTGTCAGCCACCATTGTCTTGTAGCCCTTGATCTCATGTGCAACACCGTCATAGGTCGCTTCGTCGCTGTTTTCGGTGATCGTCACGGTCACCTTATCGGTAATCGGGTTGATCTTCAGCGTGCCTTCGTTCTTCGTGATCGTGTAGTTGTCAGCCTTGAAGTTCGTGCCTTCCGTATAGGTGATTGTGTTGGTCACTTCACCTTCTGCCACTGTTGTAACAGAGCCGGTTGCCTTGATATCGGTGGCTTCGCCTTCGACAAATCCGTCTCCGCTTACCGTCACATTCGGCTTGGTCAGAGGCGTTCCGTCATACGGTTTCTCTCCATCCTGACTTGTTAAGATTACCGTGCGCGCCTTGACGGTCAGCGTGCCGTCCGCCTTCTTGACATTTGTGAAGTTCGCTGTCTTATCCACGCCTTCAGCGTTCTTGATTACGTAGCCGTCATTGACCACGTTCGCGCTTGTTCCGGCGTCCGTCTGGCTGCCGCTCGCCGTTGCTTCCACTGTGAAGCCTTCCGGCAGGCCGCTTGCTGTGACCTTCTTCTCGCCTGTTCCGTCACAGGTTAGTGCCGTTCCGTCGTACGTCTTCTCATCCGAAGGCGCTGTCAGGGTCACTTCGGCAGTATTCGCTGTAACTGTCAGCGTTCCAAGATCTTCAGTTACTGTGTAGTTGTCCTTGTTGGTCGTACCCCAGTCAATGCTGTAGGTATTTGTGCTGCTGCCTACTTCTGTCTGGCTGCCGGTGGCCGTCACTGTCGCGGTCTCGTTATTCACCAGGCCGGTAATGCTCGCTTCAGCCTTCGTCAGCGGGGTTCCGTCATATTCCTTCTCGTCAGATCCCGTCTTGATCGTTACCGGTGCGGGATTGACGGTCAGCGTGCCGTCCGCCTTCTTGACATTTGTGAAGTTCGCTGTCTTATCCACGCCTTCAGCGTTCTTGATTACGTAGCCGTCATTGACCACGTTCGCGCTTGTTCCGGCGTCCGTCTGGCTGCCGCTCGCCGTTGCTTCCACTGTGAAGCCTTCCGGCAGGCCGCTTGCTGTGACCTTCTTCTCGCCTGTTCCGTCACAGGTTAGTGCCGTTCCGTCGTACGTCTTCTCATCCGAAGGCGCTGTCAGGGTCACTTCGGCAGTATTCGCTGTAACTGTCAGCGTTCCAAGATCTTCAGTTACTGTGTAGTTGTCCTTGTTGGTCGTACCCCAGTCAATGCTGTAGGTATTTGTGCTGCTGCCTACTTCTGTCTGGCTGCCGGTGGCCGTCACTGTCGCGGTCTCGTTATTCACCAGGCCGGTAATGCTCGCTTCAGCCTTCGTCAGCGGGGTTCCGTCATATTCCTTCTCGTCAGATCCCGTCTTGATCGTTACCGGTGCGGGATTGACGGTCAGCGTGCCGTCCGCCTTCTTGACATTTGTGAAGTTCGCTGTCTTATCCACGCCTTCAGCGTTCTTGATTACGTAGCCGTCATTGACCACGTTCGCGCTTGTTCCGGCGTCCGTCTGGCTGCCGCTCGCCGTTGCTTCCACTGTGAAGCCTTCCGGCAGGCCGCTTGCTGTGACCTTCTTCTCGCCTGTTCCGTCACAGGTTAGTGCCGTTCCGTCGTACGTCTTCTCATCCGAAGGCGCTGTCAGGGTCACTTCGGCAGTATTCGCTGTAACTGTCAGCGTTCCAAGATCTTCAGTTACTGTGTAGTTGTCCTTGTTGGTCGTACCCCAGTCAATGCTGTAGGTATTTGTGCTGCTGCCTACTTCTGTCTGGCTGCCGGTAGCCGTCACTGTCGCGGTCTCGTTATTCACCAGGCCGGTAATGCTCGCTTCAGCCTTCGTCAGCGGGGTTCCGTCATATTCCTTCTCGTCAGATCCCGTCTTGATCGTTACCGGTGCGGGATTGACGGTCAGCGTGCCGTCCGCCTTCTTGACATTTGTGAAGTTCGCTGTCTTATCCACGCCTTCAGCGTTCTTGATTACGTAGCCGTCATTGACCACGTTCGCGCTTGTTCCGGCGTCCGTCTGGCTGCCGCTCGCCGTTGCTTCCACTGTGAAGCCTTCCGGCAGGCCGCTTGCTGTGACCTTCTTCTCGCCTGTTCCGTCACAGGTCAGTGCCGTTCCATCGTACGTCTTCTCATCCGAAGGCGCTGTCAGGGTCACTTCGGCAGTATTCGCTGTAACTGTCAGCGTTCCAAGATCTTCAGTTACTGTGTAGTTGTCCTTGTTGGTCGTACCCCATTCAATGCTGTAGGTATTTGTGCTGCTGCCTACTTCTGTCTGGCTGCCGGTGGCCGTCACTGTCGCGGTCTCGTTATTCACCAGGCCGGTAATGCTTGCTTCAGCCTTCGTCAGCGGGGTTCCGTCATATTCCTTCTCGTCAGATCCCGTCTTGATCGTTACCGGTGCGGGATTGACGGTCAGCGTGCCGTTGATCTTTTTAACGTTAGTGAAATCTGTGGTTTTGTCATTGCCGTCTGCATCTTTAATGATGTAGCCGTCATTGACCACGTTCGCGCTTGTTCCGGCGTCCGTCTGGCTGCCGCTCGCCGTTGCTTCCACTGTGAAGCCTTCCGGCAGGCCGCTTGCTGTGACCTTCTTCTCGCCTGTTCCGTCACAGGTCAGTGCCGTTCCGTCGTACGTCTTCTCATCCGAAGGCGCTGTCAGGGTCACTTCGGCAGTATTCGCTGTAACTGTCAGCGTTCCAAGATCTTCAGTTACTGTGTAGTTGTCCTTGTTGGTCGTACCCCAGTCAATGCTGTAGGTATTTGTGCTGCTGCCTACTTCTGTCTGGCTGCCGGTGGCCGTCACTGTCGCGGTCTCGTTATTCACCAGGCCGGTAATGCTCGCTTCAGCCTTCGTCAGCGGGGTTCCGTCATATTCCTTCTCGTCAGATCCCGTCTTGATCGTTACCGGTACGGGATTGACGGTCAGCGTGCCGTCCGCCTTCTTGACATTTGTGAAGTTCGCTGTCTTATCCACGCCTTCAGCGTTCTTGATTACGTAGCCGTCATTGACCACGTTCGCGCTTGTTCCGGCGTCCGTCTGGCTGCCGCTCGCCGTTGCTTCCACTGTGAAGCCTTCCGGCAGGCCGCTTGCTGTGACCTTCTTCTCGCCTGTTCCGTCACAGGTTAGTGCCGTTCCGTCGTACGTCTTCTCATCCGAAGGCGCTGTCAGGGTCACTTCGGCAGTATTCGCTGTAACTGTCAGCGTTCCAAGATCTTCAGTTACTGTGTAGTTGTCCTTGTTGGTCGTACCCCAGTCAATGCTGTAGGTATTTGTGCTGCTGCCTACTTCTGTCTGGCTGCCGGTGGCCGTCACTGTCGCGGTCTCGTTATTCACCAGGCCGGTAATGCTCGCTTCAGCCTTCGTCAGCGGGGTTCCGTCATATTCCTTCTCGTCAGATCCCGTCTTGATCGTTACCGGTGCGGGATTGATTATCAACTTACCATCTGTTGTACCTGTAACCACATAATTGCCGGTGCTATCCTTCGTTTCATTAATTGTCACGCCCTCGAAGGTAACATCATATTCTCCGACGTTTGTTCCACTCCCACTAGCACTCACGCCAGTGAAGGACAAACCTTCTACGCTGCATGTATATCCTGTAGCTGTCTGTTCTGTGCCAGTATAAGTTTTTGTATCGCTGTTTGCAGTCAGTGTCACGCTGGCGGGGGTGATCTCCAGCTCGCCGTCGGTCACTGTGAGATCTTCTTCAGCATTGAACACATTATTACCCGGATTGACCGTGAAGAAGGTCTTGTCAAGACCCATCGGATAAGTATCAACATCCGTTCCCTTCGCTTCAGCAGCCTTTCCGGAAGCCAAAGCAACGCTGACACCTTCGGGAGCAGTTGTAGTCCAGTCACCATCACCCACTTTGTACTTGACTGTAAATCCTGTTACGCTCTGCTCACTGCCGTTATATGTCTTGGTGTCCTTATTGCCGGTAATTTCTACCTTTAATATAGGCTGCCATACTGCGAACACAGCATCATAAGGAAGGTTCTCATCCGCAGCAATCTGGGTAATTTCCGTTTCTGTATCTTTCTTATAATAATGACCATCTTGATAATAGATATCAGGCTCTGTCAGATTCTGTGTCCAGTTTTCACTGTTTGACTCCCATGTTTCCGAATCAGCACCGTCCTCAGGAACAAACGCCCATCCGATAAACTGATAGCCGTCTCTCGCAGGAGCATTCTGAACATCCACACCAACATTAACCTGAAGCGGATGTTCCTCATCACCATCTGTATGGAATGCTTCAGTCCCGTCATTCATGAACCAGCTGATATGAGTGGAAGCAGGACCTTCAATAGGAATATACTTGGCCCGGAGCGTTATCGTATACTCACGCCTTTGGATCCGGTCATTTTCCCATCCCGGTGCACCTTCGTCAATGATTTTGCCGTTCTCATCCAGGTAATGGCCCTGTGCATCCTGTACATATATGGCATTTCCGTTTTCATCTACAAGACGCTCTTCTACAGCGTTTTCCGCCAGTACTGTAAAAGGCTGTCCGGCATAAATAGGATCCTCATATTCTGAACCATCAGGTTTTTTCATAATCCAGTAGGCGAACTGGTATCCCGCCTTCGGCGCTGCTACACCGGGAATGGCATTTGCCTCCGCAGTATCCACATATTTACCGCCTTTTATGGTTCCTGTTCCGCCTACAGCCGGATCTTCCCTGTCATATACGACATTGATCCCGTCTGCACCAACCAGGGCAACGCGCCACTTGGGATAAAGGACCAGTTTCCGGTTGATCCAGAAACGATTTCCATCTCCATACGCCCTTTTTTCATCCAACGGATATTCTTCTGTGATACTGTCATCCAGAGAAGTGATGTCCGCATCAAACAGGCTGCCATCCTTATGGTTATACCATCCGACGAATGCATAGCCAGCCGCGATACCCGTATATACGCTGACACTTCCGCCTATCTCTTTACGGAAATTGTCATTGATTACCGAGCTTCCCCAATCCACCTCAACACCCTCTGCAGGCGGATTCATCTGCAGGAACACACGGTACTGGATCTGTCTCCATTTTGCATAAACCTTAATACCGCCAACCGGCATGGTGCCCCATACATATGGTGTAGTACACGCTTCATCCAGGTACCAGCCATCAAAGGTATACCCGGGTTCTGAGGATTGAGTCGGTTTGTAGTTTTTATACTCATCTGCAATCGTCGCACCCTGGCCGATATCCGGACTTTCATGCAGAAGCACTCCGGAATGGTTTGCCATATGTCCATTGTCACCATTTACATACTCGCCGTCAAAATAACTGATCTTGAATTCCTGACGATTATAAACATAGTTCAGATGATACAGTGTCGGATTGTTACCGGTCGTCCAGTAATTGCTGTTATTCCAGTTCTGTCCCCGTTTTTCCACAAAGTCAAATCCAGTATATTTCGGTTCATTCTGACTGCTGACTTCTGTGTTGCTGGAACGAACCTCCATAACCGTCTCTTCATAATAGGTTCTTCCGTTATAAGTCCGCAGTGTTTTTCCGGTATAATCTTCACCGTCAACAGCTTCAAACCAGATATGATATCTCCAGTTGTAATAGCTGCCGGGGAAACGGATAACCACATAGTTACCGTTTGCATTGTTTGTAGCGCCAAGGATGTTTTCATTCAAAACAGAGATTACACCTTTGACGGTACCGGAACCGCTGGTCGTTGCACTTGGCTTCAGCACTGTGCCGACCATCATAACAAAGCTGACAGCGTCACGTCCGTTTGCACCGGTAATTTTATCGTATGTAGGCCATTTGCTGCTGATATCTTCGCCGTAGTACGCCTGCATCACGAAATAATGATATGTACGGCCGTTTACAGTTTCACTCTGTTCAGTGTAGCCGGTCACTGATGGCTTCTGTGTCTGATTACTATGCCAGGTAACAACGCCGTTCAGATCGGATCCACCGCCTGAATTGTTAGCATAATCATAGCGGTTATTCTGATCAGCATCTCTGTACAGATAAAACTTGAAATTATAGACAATCCGGTCATAATACAGATTCAGAACTGTATCGCCTTCCGGCTCTATGGTTACTTGCTGGTTTTTACTGTTCTCTGTTAAGCAGAAACCAGTGAAATGTCCCATGGAATTGCCGAAATCCGGGCTTGTAACATAATCTTCATCAACGTTATCAACAAAGCTATACGGGATGATGGTTCCTACCTGTGCCTTAGTTTTGACATAGGATGCGCCAACCTCATAACCTGTTCTGGACAGGTTCTGTGTCCAGAAAACAACCGTATACGCCGCTTCCTCATTCGGAATCCATTTGGCATAGATTTCCGTTCTCGTCTCTATTGTTCCTTCAAATACAAATTCATTGCCGTCGGTACAGGCAGCATCTGTATACCATCCGCCGAATGTATATCCGCGACGCGTCATTGGCAGAATTGAGACGTCTTCCAGGAGATCTTCGTATTGTAAGAACTGTGGTGCGTTATAAGTACCGCCTTTGCCGTTCTGATGGAAGATCAGCCAGCTTCCTTCAGGAGACTCAACCTGGAATGTTACATTGCCGCTGACGGTTACATTCGTTTTATTCGGATAAGGCGGCTCCGGAAGAGTTCCACCTTCCGCAGCTGCTATATATTCATCTCCGCTTACCACATTCCACCCCTCAAAGCTGTGGGTGTCATCCTGCGGAGTATAAGCCATTTCAATTGTATAGGGTTTCGGATCGTTGTCATCCGCTCTCAGATCTATCGTATGCATTCCCAGGGAAACAGCATTAGGATCCAGATAGTTGATTGTATACTGCTTTACCAGGATAGGATAGTAAACAACTTCAGTATCTTCCGCAGTGAGCGGGAACTTCCCTTCAACCGCTGCCCGGATATTGTCCATAGTCAGCGCTGCTGTGTCCACAGTATAATTCGGGTCTGTTGTCCAGCCCTTGAAAATAGCCTCGTCATCTTTTTCGATCAGACCGCTGGGATCAAACAGAACCTGATTCATATTATCGCTCTGTTTGACATACATGTCTGCGATTTGTTCTGCATTGGCTTCTGCATTATACTTGAAAACCACATGCAGGAGGGCATCCGGATCCGGTGCCGCGACAACAGCATAAACAGAGAAGCCGGTTGCCTTGAAGGAAAAACCGGTCACCTGATCGTTTTTGACATAGAAGGTTGCATGTACATCTTCATTCCTGCCTTCCGGATCATGGATCAGGTACAGTTTCTCGCCCTTGTTCACATCCAGAGGCGCAGGCAGCGAAACGGTAACATCCACTGTTTCGCCGGCTTCGGGCTGCCATTCTTCATTCAGGTCATTGTTCCAGATTTCGATGTCATAACTGCCCAGTTCGCGTCTTCCGCCATCAGCGACAGGTGTGACCGCTTTAGCCATCCGAAGCGTTCTGAACTTGACCTCGCCGTTGACCGGCAGGTCTTTCTTGTGGCTTTCAACCTTCACGGAGAAGCCATCCCGGGAGGTAACCTTGTTCGTAACAAGGTCGCCGTACACCTGGACTGCATCCGAGATATCTATAATCTCATTCTCCTGGCGTATAGTACCGATTGACGCCAGTGCATCAACGGGCATGGAGCTGATCAGCATCATTAAAGTCAGGATCCATGCAGTGAGTTTTTTAACCGAATACTTCATATCCAATTCCCCTCTTGTTGGTCGTTGGGTGTATATGGTCACAAACTGTATTATTGGGAAACAGGCTTAGCCGCATCGGAGACTCTCCGATCTGCGGCTTTGTCCTGCTCTGTCGATTTACTCTTCAATACCGGTGATGCTCACCTGTACACGCCAGAAGTCTTTGTAGTTGTCACGTGTAATGGTCTCAGTGTACCGTGTCTCGTTGGATCCGGGTACATCCGCCCAGTCGCTGCCGTTCTTGCTCTGCTGCCACTGGATGGAGTATTCCAGGTTCTCATAACCATGCAGCACCGCGATAAACGTTACGTCACCGCCGATCGCCGGCTTCTGGTTATTCCAGGAGTAATAGATATCAATTGTACGGTCCGGATTCAGAGCATCCACAATCGTGTTGCTGATGACTGCATCGGTAGGAACTGTCTGTGTGGGAATAGGATCTCCCTTTTCATCCAGTATAAGCTCTCCATCCTCATTCCGCAAGTAGGTCACGGGGATTTCGTCGCCTTCGATCACAGTAACGATCGGATTTCCGTTTTCATCCAGAACTAGGGCTCCGTTTTCATCCCGCTCGTAGGAATACACCGGAGCGGTATTTTCTTCAGAATCACCCAGGGGTGTTTCATAATCTTCGATTTCTTCGTTTTCTTCGTCCAGATTGACGTCTTCGACGATTTCGTCCTCAACATCCAGGACTGTTGCGCCGGCAGCCGGTTCTTCATCCGCAGGCTCTTCTGCTTCGGGTTCCTCAGCGGCAGGTTCTTCCGCTTCGGGCTCAACAGCTTCCGGTTCTGCAGCTTCCGGCTCAGTGACTTCAGGTTCAGTCACTTCAGGCTCGACAGCTTCGGGCTCGGTTGCTTCCGGTTCAGTCACTTCAGGCTCAGTCGCTTCCGGTTCTGTTGCTTCAGGCTCAGCAGCCTCGGGCTCAGTCGTTTCCGGCTCGGAAGCTTCAGGCGCGGCAGCCTCAAGTTCAGCGGCTTCCGGCTCTGTTGCTTCGGGTTCAATGGTTTCCGGTTCGGTAGTTTCCGGCTCAGTGACTTCAGGTTCAGTCGCTTCAGGCTCAGTAGCTTCAGGCTCTGTTGCTTCAGGTTCAGTCACTTCAGGCTCGGTGGTTTCGGGCGCTGCAGCTTCGGGAGCAGCCGCTTCGGATTCAGTAGTTTCCGGCTCGGTTGCTTCAGATTCGCTGGCTGCGGGAGAAGCCGCTTCGGGTTCGTCTGCCTTCGGCTCATCCGCTTCGGGCTCGCTTGCGGCAGGTTCAGTCACCTCAGGCTCATTCACCTGGGGTTCAGTGGTTTCGGGTTCATCAGCCGCAGGCTCATTCACCTCAGGCTCGCTTACCTGGGGCTCCGTTGTTTCGGGTTCATTCACCGCAGGTTCGTTTACCTCAGGCTGGCTGGCCTCAGGTTCGTTTCCTTCGGGTTCAGAAGCAGCGGGTTCTTCCTGCGCGGGTTCCTGCGGAGCAGGCCGTTCCACAGACACCGTGATTTCCGCGGTAAGGATGGTTCCGTCCTCAGCCCGGAGTACAGCACGGTAGCTGTAGTCTCCGTAGGTCTTGTCCACGGCAAAGGATAAGCAGTCGCCCACAGCACCGGGGATCCTCTCCCACTCTTCCTGGACGAGCTTGTCCCAGAAAATGCTGAAGGACTTGTTTGCGTTCTCAACATTGGCTTTCAGATAAGCCATTTCGCCGTGGATCAGCGGCCTGCAGTTGAAAAGCGTAAGCCGTCCGGTGAAAGGCACCACGGCTTCTTCCTGAGCCTGTTCTTCGGCCTGAACGGGAGTTTCAGCCTCAGGTACGTTTTCATCTGCCATCGCCAGCGGCATGATTCCTGCCAACAGAGCGATCGCCAACAGCACTGATAAAATCTTCTTCATGTTTGTCTCCTCCTGATTTCATCGCCAAAGGATTCTGGTCGTCGTATTGGTAGCGGTCCGATGGAAACGTTTACTTTTTCACGTTTGCCTCCTGCTCGAGGCGGACCATTTTCTCCATACCTCCCGAAATATACCCGGTTTGTATTTCTATTGTATTTTATCATGCTTTTAGTTACATTTTGGTTGCATTTCAACGTTGTGAAACTCTTTTTTTCACTTTTTACGTAATCGATTTCGTTCTTTTTGCACTTTTTGTGCCGCAAAAACGATGCAAAAACGTGCAATTGTATGTAATTTGTACAGATATTTGGTTACATAGTATGTTTTTATATCATGTAACTATTCTTTTCCGAAACTGCTGTGACCGTTTTCGAAAAAATAAACAGCACACAATAAGTTGTACGCTTCAAAAAGCCATATTTTGCTTGCGTTTGAGGCCGTTTTTGTGCAAACGTTTTATTTCACTAAACCGTTTTCGCACTTTTGTGTTTCGTTTTCCAGAGAGATATTTTTACCATAAATAAATGCAATTCTTGCATAATGAACGTACATTTCGAAACCAGAAATTATAAGAAAATAAAGTTTTCATGGATTTTCATTTTTGCTCATCAAACAAAATTTATACAATCGCGATTTTCAGTTTTTATGCCTTATGGATGACTCCCGGATCATTTTACCGGTTTTCTTCATTCTGTCGGATATAGTCCGCGCACAGATCCTTAATCACTTCACCGGCGATGATCAATCCTGCGGCAGCAGGAACAAAAGCAGTGGAACCTGGAATATCCCTGCGCACGGTACACTTCCGGGTGCCCGGAGGACAGATACAGTGCTTCCTGCAGCTGATGGACGGATCCTCCAGGGGACGTACCGGCTTTTCTGTGGAATAAACCACCTTCAGGTGTTTGATCCTCCGTTTGCGGCACTCAGTACGCATCACCCGCGCAAGAGGGCAGACAGAGGTCTTATAGATGTCTGCCACCCGGAATGCGGTGGGATCCAGTTTATTGCCGGCTCCCATGGCACAGATAATAGGAGTTCCGGCAGCCTTTGCCTGTTCAACCAGAGCCAGTTTTCCTTTTACCGTATCAATTGCATCTATTATATAGTCATATTGTGTAAAATCGAACTGATCCTGTGTCTCCGGCAGGTAGAAGGTTTTATAGGTCGTAACCTTACAGTCAGGATTGATATCGTGGATCCGCTGTTCAGCCACATCCACCTTATACTTACCCACCGTGCTGCGAGTGGCATGGATCTGGCGGTTCAGGTTCGTCAGGCACACCTTGTCATCGTCGATCAGGTCCAGGGATCCGATACCGGAACGGGTCAGAGCCTCCACTGCGTAGCCGCCCACACCGCCGACACCGAACACTGCTACACGGCATTCAGCCAGATGCTCCATGGCTTCCGGACCCAGCAGCAGTTGTGTTCTGGAAAACTGATTCAGCATAAAGACACTCCGTTCCATCCGAAAATCGATATATTATCTCATGTTCTTCCGGCGATTTCAAGGATTGTCTATGTTGTACAGACATGTTTGTCCGTACTACTTTCTTTTCGGCAATCTTCGTTGTATAATATCTCCATTCTGATACAAAGGAGTGCTATTCCCATGAGTGAGCAGCGCCGGCCCCTGGTCTCCCACATCTTTACCGCGGATCCTTCCGCCCATGTTTTTAATGGAAAGATCTATGTCTACCCTTCCCACGATATTCCCCATGACGGTGAGGACAACGACGACGGTGATGAATACCGGATGGAAGACTACCACATTCTGTCCATGGACAGCCTGGACGCGCCCTGCGTGGATAACGGCTGCGCCCTGCACATGAAGGATATCCCCTGGGTCAGCAAGCAGATGTGGGCTCCGGATGCCGCCTGCAAGGACGGAAAATATTACCTGTATTTCCCCGCCCGTGACAAGGACGGCATCTTCCGTCTCGGCGTCGCCGTGTCGGATGATCCTGCCGGTCCCTTCAAACCGGAAGACAATTACATTCCCGGAAGCTACAGCATTGACCCTGCCGTACTCATGGATGATGACGGCCGTGCCTATATCTACTACGGCGGCCTGTGGGGCGGCCAGCTGGAAATGTGGCAGAGCGGAAGCTTTGACCCCAATGCCCACCGTCCGGAAGGCGATGAGCCCGCCCTTGGGCCTATGTTCGCTGAACTGGATGCGGATATGAAGCACTTCAAGACTGAACCGAAGCACCTGCAGATCCTGGACGAAAACGGCAAGCCCCTCACCGCCGCTGATGAGGACCGCCGCTATTTCGAAGGTCCCTGGATGCATAAGTTTAATGGAAAGTATTATCTTTCCTACTCCACCGGCACCACCCACTACCTGGTGTATGCAGAAGGAGACAAGCCGGACGGCCCCTTCACCTACAAAGGAAGGATCATGGAACCCGTTCTTGGCTGGACCACCCACCACTCCATCGTGGAATACCAGGGCAAATGGTACCTGTTCTATCATGACTGCGAGCTGTCCAACGGCATTAACCATCGCCGCTGCGTCAAGTTCACAGAGCTGACCATTCATGAAGACGGTACGATCGATACCATCATTCCCTACGAAGAAAAATGAAATCCGGCAGGAACGGCAAGTCCCTGATTCGCACAGCGGCGCTGCTCATCGCTGTACTGCTGCCCCTGTGTGCCTGTGGAGAGGAGACGGACATGAAGAACATTCCCGTAACGCTGCAGAAATCCTATAAAAAAGCAGGAGAAAACAACCCGCTTTACACCCAGCGTTTCGGTGCCGATCCCGGTGTCATGGAATACGATGGCCGGCTGTATGTATATATGACCGACGACCTCGTGGAATATGACAGCAAGGGAAAGGTGAAGGAGAATACCTACAGCCAGATCCGGACGATCAACTGCATCTCCTCAGATGATATGGTCAACTGGACGGACCATGGAAAGATCCGGGTAGCCGGTCCCGGCGGCGTTGCCAAATGGGCAACCAACTCCTGGGCCCCCTGTGCCGCCCATAAAACCATTGACGGAAAAGAAAAGTTCTTCCTGTATTTCTGCAACGGCGGCGGCGGTGTCGGCGTGCTGACCGCTGACAGTCCCACCGGCCCCTGGCGGGATGAACTGGGTCATCTGCTCGTCTCCCGTTCCGTGAAAAACTGCGATGACGTAACCTGGCTGTTCGACCCCGCCGTAATGGTGGATGAGGACGGCACCGGTTACCTCGCCTTCGGCGGTGGTATCCCGGAAGGTATGCAGGCCGCCCCCGGCACCGGGCGCATCGTTAAGCTGGCGGACAACATGATCTCCCTGGACGGGGATCCTGTCCGGCTCGATGTACCGTGGCTGTTTGAGGATTCCGGTATCAACCGGATCGGTGACAAATACATCTACTCCTACTGTTCCAACTTCATGACCAAAGGCAACAGCCTGAAGCTGACTGACGGCGCGATCCAGTACATGATCGCGGATAATCCCCTGGGGCCCTACACCTATGTGGGAGAGCTGTTCCCCAATGAAGGTCATTTCTTCGGCCTGTACGGCAACAATCATCATTCCATCGCTTCTTTCAAAGGTGAATGGTACCTGTTCTATCATAACCGTCCCGTTGAGAAAGCCATGGGCATCACCGGCAACTACCGGAGCCCGCAGGCGAACCGCATTGAGATCGGCGAGGACGGCCTGCTGAAGCAGGTCAGGGGAACCATGAAGGGCCTCAGCCAGCTGAAGCCGCTGGATCCCTTCCGTACGGTTCCTGCCGCCACCATGTCCCACCAGGCCGGCATCACGGTCAACGGTGCGGACGGCAAGACCTGGATTGAAGGCGGTACCGGAAGCTGGGTCCGGATCACCGGAGTGGATTTCGGAAAGAATGCCTCCACGCTGGCCGTCACCGCCATGCCGCCCACCAGCTGCACGCTTTACGCGGTGCTGGATGATCCCAAGGGCCCGGTCGCTGCCAAAGTCCGTATGGAGATCCCGGAAGACGGAAAAGCCCTGGTGATCAGCGCACCGATCCAGGCGGAAGGCGTCCATGACCTGTACCTGATCTCTGACGGGGATATGAAGATCTATTCCTGGACTGTCAGGGAATAAACTGTGAGATGACAAAAGCCCGCGGCATCTGCCGCGGGCTTTGCTTTTTCTCCCGGATTACAGGTATTTGACCAGTTCGTCCCGGACACCGTCCAGGCGCGTGTCACTCAGGCCGAAGTCCATCTGGCGGTAGGACCAGGCGCTGCGGGCAATTCCGTGTTTCTCAAACACTTCATTGATGGTTCTGAACCATTTCACGGTATCTTCCGGCGTCGCCCGGTCGATCACGCCGTACTCGCCGCAGTACAGGGTCGTCCCCCGGGCCTTCGCGGTCTCAATGGCGGAAGCGAACTGCTTCTCAAAGTATTCCGGTGTGATATCCGCTTCCTCAAAGGACACCCGCCGGTCAATATCGAAGGCGGGATCCGGAATCCAGGTGGCGCCCTGGTGCGTAAAGATCAGCGGATCATAGCAGTGGAAATTGTAGATCACCCGGTCATCCGCCGGCATATCCAGGTCCTTGACCGCCTCCGGGCTGTTGTTCCAGTAGCTGCCCACCAGGATCAGGCTCCGGGGAGCTATCTTCCGGATGCGGGCGATCGCTTCCGCCACGATCCGGTTCCACTCCCCGATCACCGAAGCGTCCGTCACCTCGTTCAGCAGTTCAAAGGCGATATTCTCCGGATCATTGAAGCGTTCCGCCAACCCTTCCCACAGCCTGTAAAACCGTTCCTGGTATAAAGCACTGCCGAAGAAGCCGCTTTCCTGATGCGCCGCGTCAAAGGAATAACCGGCAGTCTTGTGCAGGTCCAGCACCACCTTCAGGCCGCGCTTTTTGCACCATTCCACCGCCTTGGCGATCCTGTCAAAACCTTCTGTGCTGAGCCCGCCCTCCGCGGTTTCCAGCACGTTATAGTCCATGGGGATCCGTACATGATCCAGTCCCCAGCCGGCAATCACGTCAATGTCCGGCTCTGTAATAAAATGATCCAGGCGTTCTTTGGAATAATCACACTGGGAGAACCAGCCGCCCAGGTTCACGCCCCGGTAGAATCCGAAATCCTTCATCTTCATCTATTCGCACGTCCTTTCTTTTCATCAGTATACACAAACCTTGTGTTCCCGAAAAGGGGGTAGTGTACAATAATTCTATTGAAATCAAAGAAACAGCTTTCGTTTCCGAAAGCTGTTTCCTCCGCCATTATTCATTTTTCAGTTTTCAGTCTTCATTATTCATTCTCAATGTGCTCTGCGCATTGAGTTCAGGCCAATTCGGAATAGCTTCCCAAATACACGCATTTCTCCAGCGTCACATCCAGTTCCTCGATCAGCCGGGTAAAGGCGGGGGAATAGACAGACGCGTCAATATCAAAGCAGAACATGAACTCGAAATCCTTCCCGGGCACAGGACGGCTTTCCAGCTTGGTCAGGTTGATCCCCTGGGCATTGAATCGTCCCAGCAGCTGGTACAACGCACCGGGCCTGTCGGGCAGTGCCAGCATCAGGCTGGTGCGGTCCGCCCCGGGATAAATCTCCGGTTTCCGGGAAATGCAGATAAACCGGGTATGGTTATTGCTGTTGTTCTGGATATCCGTCTTCAGGATCTCCAGGCCGTACAGCTGCGCGCAGCGTCCGGATGAGATGGCAGCCACGTCCTTCCGGCCGCTTTCCGCCACCATCCGGGCAGCGGCGGCGGTGTTGCTGCTGACGTTGACCTGCCACTGTTTGTTTTTCGAAAGGAAATCAGAGCACTGCTGAATCGCCTGCTCGTGGGACCAGATCTCCCGGATATCTTCCGGCTTCGTTCCGGGCTTCACCAGAAGGGTATGATCGATCTTCACCCGGGCGGAACGGACAATATAGCATTTCCGGCTGAGCAGCTTGTCATATACGCTGTTCACGGATCCGGCCAGGCTGTTCTCGATCGGCAGTACACCGTATTCACATTCCCCGCTTTCGATGGCGGAAAACACATCTCCAAAGGTTTTGCAGTATGTGATGGCCGGCGACCTGAACATCTTTTCGCAGGCCTGCTGGGAATAGGCGCCTTCCACGCCCTGGCAGGCCACCTTTGCCTTTTCAGGGAAAAGCTTCGGTGTCTCCTCCACGCTCCGGCGGATCAGTTTGCCCAATTCGCTCTCCTGCTTCCGGTCCAGCATCTGGCTGGTCCGGCTCTGGGCCATCAGGAAGGAAAACAGAGCCCGTACGCCGTTCTCATTCGCTTCACCGGCTTCTGCCCCGACCTTGTTGAGCACTTCCCGCTCCCGGGCAGGATCAAAAACAGGCAGGTTATGTTCCTGTTTGTATTTGCCGATCTCGGCCGCTGTCTCCAGGCGCTCTGCATAAAGCCGGATCAGGCCACTGTCAATCCGGTCAATCCGCGCCCTCAGTTCCTCAATGGTCATGGCTCTTCATCCTTTCCGGGATCGGTATGTTACTTATCCTTCCACTCCGTGTCGATGGCTTCCTTGCGCTCACGGCCTTCCTTCAGGAGCCGTTTCAGCGTCTTCGCGTCATCCGCCGCGATGGCGTCCCTGTATTCCTGCAGGGAACGGATCAGGCAGTCCAGTTCAAAGCCCAGGTGTTCCGCATTGTCCAGGAAAAGCTCGGTCCACATATCCTCATTTAGCTTGGCCACCCGGGTCAGGTCCCGGTAGCTGCCGGCGGAGAACGCCAGGTGCTCCGCTGCCGTGGGGGATTTGATATAGGCGTTGGAGACCACATGGGCCAGCTGGGAGGTAAAGGCTATCATCTCATCGTGCTTCTCCGGCGTTGTCACGGTTACAGAACGGAAGCCCGCTCCCCGCAGCAGATCGCTCAGCCGGCTGACCAGGAACAGGTCTTCCTGCTGCCGGGGCACCAGGATCATGGTCGCACCCTGGTACAGGTTCCCGTCCGCGTATTTGATGCCGGAAAACTGTTTGCCGGCCATGGGGTGGCCTCCGATGAAGGTGAAGCCGTACTGCTGCGCCAGGGTAAAGCAGGGTTCGCAAACAGCCTGCTTCACGCCGCACAGGTCACATACAATGGTGTCCTTCCGGATCAGGGAGGCCATCTTCTCCAGTGCCTCCACCGCCGCGCCGGGATATACCGCCAGGAACAGATAATCGCATTCCGGGATCTTCTCTTCCGTCAGTTCTCCCTTGATGGTTTCCGTCAACAGGGCGTATTTCTGTACGTGTTCATCCGTATCCCTGCCCAGGATCGTATGTCCGCAGGCACCCAGCGCCTTGCACAGGGAAGCGCCCATCAGCCCAAGGCCGATCACGCCGATCGTTTTGCTTTCCATATCTTCTCTTTCCTCTCCTGCCGGCATTATACCACTGCGGCACGGATCTTCATGACAGCCTTCGCCACATCGTCAAACTGTTCCGGCGTCAGGCTCTGGGGTCCGTCGCACAGGGCATGCCGCGGATCGTTGTGTACCTCGATCATCAGGCCGTCCGCCCCGCAAGCTGCGGCAGCCATCGCCATGGGTTTCACATACCGCGCCGCGCCGGTCGCGTGGCTCGGGTCCACCACCACCGGCAGGTGGCTCAGTTCATGCAGCACCGCCACAGCGGAGAGATCCAATGTGTTCCTGGTATAGGTCTCGAATGTACGGACGCCCCGCTCGCACAGGATGATCTGCTCATTGCCGCCGGCCATGATGTACTCGGCGCTCATCAGCAGCTCCTTGATGTTGTTCGCCAGGCCGCGCTTGAGCAGGATCGGTTTCCTGATCCGGCCCAGTTCCTTGAGCAGCTCAAAGTTCTGCATGTTCCGTGCGCCCACCTGGATCACGTCCACCTGTTCAAACAGCGGCAGGTGACCGATGTCCATGATCTCGGTAATGATCGGCATGCCGGTCCGCTTTTTGACCTCCAGCAGGATCCGGATGCCTTCCCCGTGCAGCCCCTGGAAATCATAGGGGGAAGTACGGGGTTTGAAAGCGCCGCCCCGGAGCATGCCCGCTCCGCTGGCCTGGACCGCTTTGGCGATGGTCTCCACCTGATCCTCCGTCTCCACGGAGCAGGGTCCTGCAATAATCTGGAAATGACCGCCGCCGAAGGCCACCTGGTCCGTTACCCGGACCACGGTGTCATCCGGATGGAACTTCCGGTTCGCCTTCTTGAAAGGCTCCGAAATCCGGGTCACGCTCTGGACAATGTCCAGTCCGCTGATCAGGTCTGTATCGATCCGGGTGGTATCACCCACCAGTCCGATCACCGTCTGGAATTCACCTTCTGATATATGCGTCCGTACCCCGTAGCTTTCCAGCCACTCAATCAGGTGCTCTTTTTCTTCTTTCCGGACGTCTTTTTTCAGCGCGATAATCATGTTTTCTGCTCCTTCCCGAATAAACAGGGCCCGCAGTAATTCTGCGGGCCCTGATGTTCACCCTTACCAGGGAAACCTGCGCGGCAAAATTACCTTACCTCAAATACAGTTGGTAAAGTAATAGTAGTAATAAAACCCGTAAACCTGCCGCATGGTACTTCCCTTTCCGCGCCTGAAGCGCAGTGATTGAATCACGGGTATTCTATCACCTGTTTCTCCGTCTGGCAAGAAGAGCTTTTCCGGATGCAGAAGAAAAACAACTCTTACTCAGCCGAGGTTACAACGACTTTCATTCCGAAATACACGCTTTCATCCGGCGTAAAGTCGATCACTGCCTTATAGGTAACCTCCTCCACGTCTTCCTCCGGTGTTTCGGTGATATACCTTACCGTGCCTTCATAGCTCTTGCTTTCATCGGATTCCAGCTCGATCGTCACCTTGTCGCCGGCTTTCAGCAGCTTCCGGTCGTCCGCGGTCACGTCCGCTTCCACACGCATACCGCTCACCGGCGCGATACGTGCCGTCACATCTCCCTTGTTCACCGCCGCTCCAGCTTCCGCGGAAACAGACATGATCACACCGTCCTCCGCGGCTGTCACTGCGGTTCCGGTCATCTCATATCCTTCAAAGGTGCCGCTCAGGGTTTCCAGCAGCAGGTCGCCGCGTTTTACCTTATCCCCGTCATTCACCGCTACGCTGACCACGGCACCGGAAGCGGTCACAGCCTCAGGGCTGACCCGTTCCACATTGCCCCGGCCGATCCGCAGCTTTTCCGTGTGTGCTTCATCCCGGTAAATCGTCACGGAATCCCCAATCACGAAATTGCCTTCCGACACCAGCACGGAGTAATTGGAACCTTCCACTCCTGTAATAATACCGGTTCCCTTACGGGTGGAGTCGGTTCTGCAGACCAGGTAGACTGTCTCACCGGTATGGACGATGGTTGTGTCCACAGAAGGATACGCTTTGGAAGTACTTGAGGAAACGGTATACAGGATGGTCCCCTCAATATACAGGTCCGCGCCGTAACGGCCGGCGACGGTTTCCGCGTCATCCCCGGCCTGCACAAACACGCCGGTCACGGTGCCGTCCTCCGAGGCATAGGTTTTTTCGGTTTTATAAGTAAACAGGACATCTCCCGCGTTCACATGCATACCCTGTTCCAGGGCCACATTGTCCACGGTCCCGCCGATGGGTGCGTATACCGGTACCGTCACCCCGGCTTCCACGGTTCCGTTCAGGCTCATGGTTTCCGCTCCGGCGGATCCCAGTACCAGTGCCAGTGCAAAGAGCATAGCCGCTGCCCGCTTCATGGTTCTCATTTTATATGACCTCCGTTTATTAAATGATGCTTTATGCATTATGAATTATGCATTGATTTTACACCGCTCTCAGTGCGTCAATGGGATTGAGCCGGCTTGCCTTTCTTGCGGGAGCCCATCCGAAGATGATACCGACTGCCGCGGAGAAGCCTACGCCCAGGGCAATGGCTCCCATGTTCAGTACGAAGTTTGTTCCCAGCAGCTGGCACAGCCAGTAGGACAATGCCAGACCGAATGCAACTCCCAGCAGGCCTCCGATCATGGAAAGCAGGAAGCTTTCCAGCAGGAACTGCATCTGGATCTGTCCGGGCACGGCGCCCAGGGCCTTCTTCAGGCCGATCTCCGTCGTCCGCTCCGTTACCGTGGTCAGCATCATGTTCATAATGCCGATGCCGCCGACCAGCAGAGCAATGGAGGCGATGCCCGCCAGCAGAGAACTCAGCATGGTGGTCATCGTGTTCATGGTTTCCTCAATGCTTTCCATTGAGGCCACGGTGTAGCAGTCCTCCTCGAAGTCAAACAGCACATCCATTGCATCTTCAATTTCTTCCTTCGCCGCTGCGGAATCCGCACCGTCCTTCAGGTATACGGTAAAGGAAGTCACCTCGTTGGAGTTGTTCACCTTCATAGCTGTGGTATAGGGGATCATCACATCCGGGGATCCCATGAAAATCGAGGCGATTCCTCCGCCGCTGTCTTCCTCATACCGTCCCACGATAGTAAAGGGCAGTCCGGACACATACAGGGTTTCCCCAACCGGGTTAATCCCCAGAAAGAATTCATCCACAATCTTCTGGCTGATCACGCACACATAACTGCGGTTATCGTCGTCAATGAAGTTCAGGGTACGTCCCTGAATAATCATTTCCCCGTTCAGGTCAAAGTAATAGGCGTTCTTGCCGGAAACGGACATCCCTGTCTGTACGTTGTTTCCGTAGGAAACCCGTCCGTTCAGGCTGATGCTCGGCACCACACCGTCCACGTTTTCCAGCTCCGTGATCACCTGCAGATCCTCCGGCGTCATACCGGTCTTCAGGTCACTGCCGGTCACGCTCACTGTCAGGGTGCCGACACCCATGTCGGAAAAGGAGGAAGAGATCGTTCCGGACACGCCGGACACCGTGGATATCAGGGTAATGACCGCCATAACGCCGATCATGATGCCCAGCAGGGTCAGGAAAGAACGAACCTTGTTGCTCCGGATGTTATCCAGCGCCATCGCTGCGCTTTCCCGGATGGTGATCAGTTTCTTCCGGAGGGTTTTAAGCATTGACCACACCTCCTCCATCCGACAGTTCCCCGTCGATGATATGCACCACTCTCCGGGCATTCGAGGCGATCTTCAGGTCATGGGTGATCATGATCACCGTACGCTTTTCCTCATTCAGTTCCCGGAACAGCTGCATGATCTGGGCGCCCGTCTTCTGGTCCAGGGCGCCCGTCGGTTCGTCCGCCAGCAGGATAGAGGGATTGCCCACCATTGCCCGGGCTATCGCCACGCGCTGCTGCTGACCGCCGGAAAGCTGATTGGGCAGGTGATCCATCCGGTCCTTCAATCCTACCCGTTCCAGCATAGCTTCCGCCCGTTCCCGTCGTTCCTTCGGCCGGACACCCGCATAGATCAGGGGCAGTTCCACGTTCTTTCTGGCTGTCAGCCTGGGCAGCAGCTGGGAATTCTGGAAAATAAATCCGATTTCCCGGTTCCGCAGCTCAGCCAGTTCCCGCTCATCCAGCTCCTCCACTTCCCGGCCCCGCAGGGTATACTCTCCGGAAGTTGGGGTGTCCAGGCAGCCGATAATATTCATCAGTGTTGTCTTTCCGCTGCCGGAGGGCCCCAGCACTGAAAGGTAGTCCCCTTCCTCCACGGTAAGGGATACCTTTTTCAGAGCATGGACATTCTCCCCCTCCAGCGGATAGATCTTGTCAATCTCCCGCATGCGGAAGAATACTTCTCCAGCCATCGTCAGTTCCCCCGTGATCCGCCGTTGCTGCCATTACCGCCTGGCGCATAATCTCTGCCCGGAGCATTGCCCATATCCGGCATGCCGCCGAATTCGGAATTCCAGCTTCCGCCCTGGTTGTTGCGGTTCCGGTTGGTGTTCCGGTTTACCTGTGTGCTGGAGAACATGCCTGAGAACAGTCCGGCCAGACCCGTAAGTTCTTCTTCCTTCTCGGCGATCTTGTAAACAGTCTCACCGGCAGCAACGCCTTCCCTGATCTCCACATAGTTGCCGTTGCTCACGCCTACCGTCACAGCGACCTGCTCCATTTCACCGTCTTCGTTTTCCTTATAAACATAAGCAGTGTTGTCCCGTGCGGTGCTCAGGGCTTCCATCTTCAGCACGGTCACGTTCTGCGCCTCTTCCTGCGGCACAGTGACGGTTGCCTGCATCCCGGGCCATATATTCTCTGTGCCGGTGGTATCCACCAGCACCGTCCCTGTGTAATAGGCCACGTTGTTGCCTGTATAGGATACATAATCGATCTTGTCGATCACCGTGTCAAAGGTCGCACCTGCGGAAGAAACCGTCACGCGGCAGTTCTGGCCTGCCGTGACCTCGCTGATATTACTCTCACCGATGCGGACCGAAACCTTCATATGATCAAAGTCCGCTACGGTTATAAGGCTTTCCCCGGCCTTCACCTCGTCGCCCTTTTCCACGTCAATGGTATTGACTATTCCGTCAAACTCCGCCTCAACCAGCTGTCCGTTCGACAGGCGTATCAGCTTGTCGCCGTCTTTGACACTATCCCCTTCAGCCACATAGATTTCCCGGATCTTTGCGTCCGAGGAAGCAGTATAGGAAGCGCTGTTGACCAGCTGCATGCTGCCCGTAAAGGACAATGAATTGGAGATACTTCCTGTTGTGGCGGTATAGGGATCGTAGGTCACCCTGTATTCCGCCTGCAGTTTGCTGATCACGGACCAGAGGGCCACACCCAGCACCAGCAGGATGATTACAAGCCAGAAAAGCCGCTTCAGAGTCTTCTTTTTCCGGCTTCTCTTTTTCTTCTTTCCTTCCGTTTTTTCAGCCGCTTTCAACGCTTCGGTTTCTGCGGTCCTGTTTTCCAGTATGTCTGTCATCTTTCGGCCATCCTTTCCTTTTCCCTGGATTCCGGATGCATCATATCGGATGAACCTTAAATGAGTCTTAAAGAAAAAATTCTCCCCGCGGAATTCACATCTCCGCGGGGGTTGATATGCTGAAAAGGCAGGGATTCACCCTTTTGCTTTTTCCGGTTATCAGTCGGAAAACCTGTCCTTGTATTCTTCATCCATTCCACAGTTTCTCATGATTTCCCGGGAAGTTTCATCGCTTTCCCTGTCATGGACGTTGCGCCGGTGTACAAGCAGGCAGACAGCCGCAACCACTGCCAGCAGAATAAGCATTGACCATTTGTATTCGTTGTTCAACGCCTCTTCATTGGCCATCAGCATTTTCATGTATGAGTATCCTCTCATTATTTGGCACTCCTTCCCGTCATCATGATAAGCTTCACTGTGATTAAAGCATAACAGGAACGCTGTAAATAAAACAGGATGGTCCCCGAAAAATATGGGTGTATATTTCCCGGCAGAGTGCAAATTATACAGGAATCCGTCTCCGGTTTCCTGTTTTTCTGTCTGTTATGAAAAGCATCTGATGGAAAACCATTGCTTCTGTAGACACGAGAACCAATCCGGAAAAAAATTTACAAAAGTGCTTGACAAGTACACTTGGCAATGATATGCTTTTACCGTGCCAAGTGTACTTGGCAATTGAGAGGAGGTTTTACAGATGAATAAGGAAGAGATCCTTGCAAAGAGCAAACTTGAGAACCGCGGTATGGATATGGTCAATCTGGAAGTGTCCAGAAACAGCATGCAGGTTGGCTGGGTCGTTGTCATCCTGCTGCTGTCCGCTGTAATGGTTGTCACCGCGATCACGAAGGAAAAAATGAGCTTTGATATCTGCTTTGCCATTCTTGCGGGGTCTGCAGCTGTCTTCGGCTACAAGTACATGAAACTGCATAAAAGGCACGAGCTGGTCTTCACAATCCTCTACGGTCTGGGCGCGCTGGCGTGTCTGGCCGGCTGGATCATCCAGCTGACCAAATAAGGAGGCAGCCTATGAACGATCAACTGATTCTGAAAAACAGGCTGAAGGAGATCCGTACAGAAAAAGGCATGTCCCAGGCAGGCTTGGCAGAGCTGGTCGGTGTTTCCCGCAATACCATCAGCTCCATCGAGACCGGTCAGTTCTGCCCGACCGCCAAACTGGCGCTGATCCTGTGTGTCGCCCTGGACAAGAAATTTGAAGACATCTTCTATTTCTGAGCTTTGCCGGGAACGGTCCCCAGTATTCCGTCCCGCAAACCCCGGCATGAAAAAATCTCCGGCTTTCATTCTCGAAAGCCGGAGATTTCTTTATGGTGTTTTATTCCTGCGGATTCTTTTCCTGAGCGTCCCCGGAGGTTCCTTCCGTTTCAGGCTTTTCAGCGCCTTCCGAGGTTTCCGCCGCTTCCGTTGCTTCCGCGCCTTCGGCGGGGATTTCTTCCGGAATTTCTTCCTCTTCTTTTTCAGCCCGGCAGACGCCCACCACGGTGCTGCCTTCCGCCAGCCTCATGATACGGACGCCCTGGGTGGAACGACCGCACAGGCGAACATCCGCAGCCCTGGCCCGGATAATGGTGCCGTCGTCCGTGATCAGCAGGATGTCTTCATCCTCGTGCACGAACATCAGGGCAGCCAGGTCGCCGGTCTTGTCGGTCAGCTGCATGGCCTTAACGCCCATGCCGCCGCGGCCCTGTTCACGGTATTCTTCCGGATCGGTCCGTTTGCCATAGCCCTTGGTGGTAATGGCCAGTACTGTCGTTTCCGGTTCAACCGCCGCGATGTCGATCACTTCATCGCCTTCCGCCACCCTCATGGAACGTACACCGATGGAGTTACGGCCCACGTTGCGCACGTGCCGCTCATTGAAGCGGATGCACTTGCCCTTACGGGTGGAAACCAGCATCTCATCGTCACCGTTGCTCAGCCGGACGCCGATCAGCTCATCGCCCTCTCTCAGGGCAATGGCGATCAGGCCGTTTTTGCGCAGGTTCCGGAACTCTTCCAGGGCGGTCTTCTTGATCATACCGTTCCGGGTTGCCATCACCAGGTTGTGCTCTTCCTCAGTCTCCTTCGGCATGGGCAGCATGGTGGAAACCTTCTCCCCGCTGACAATGTGCAGCAGGTTGATGATCGCCGTGCCGCGGGCCTGGCGTCCGGCTTCCGGAATCTGGTAGCACTTCAGGCTGTATACCCGGCCCATGTTCGTGAAGAACATAATCTCCTGATGCGTGCTGACCACGAACATCTGGGTCGTGTAGTCGGTTTCCTTCACGTTCATACCGGAGACACCGCGTCCGCCGCGGTGCTGTGCACGGTACACAGAGGAGGAAACACGCTTCACATACCCTTCATGGGTCAGGGTGACCACCATGTTTTCTTCCTGGATCAGGTCTTCGATGTCAATGTCATCCTCCGCGATGGTCAGCTCACTGCGGCGTTCATCGCCGAATTTATCCCGGATCTCACTGATTTCGGTCTTGATCACGTCCATGAGCAGGTGTTCGTCACCCAGGATCGCGGTCAGCCGTTCAATGGTTCTTTCCAGTTCTTCGTATTCCTCCTGCAGGCGTTCCCGTTCCAGGCCGGTCAGACGGGCCAGGCGCATGTCCAGGATTGCCTGGGCCTGCTTCTCGGAAAACTCGAAACGGAGCATCAGGGCTTCCTTCGCGGTGTTGGTATCCTTGCTGGCCCGGATGATGGCAACGATCTCATCAATGTGATCCAGTGCCTTCAGCAGGCCTTCCAAAATATGAGCCCGGTTCTGGGCCTTGTTCAGCTCAAACCTTGTCCGGCGGGTGACTACGTCCTTCTGGTGCTCCAGGTAGTAGTAGATCATCTCCCGCAGGTTCAGCACCTGGGGCTTGCCGTCCACCAGGGCCAGCATATTGGCGCCGAAGTTCTCCTGCATGGGAGTATGCTTGTACAGCATGTTCAGCACAACCTGCGGCTGAACATCCCGCTTCAGTTCAATCACGATGCGCATGCCCTGGCGGTCGTTGGACTCATCCCGGATGTCGCTGATGCCCTCGATCTTCTTCTCGTGCACCAGGTCGGCAATCTTCTTGACCAGGACAGACTTGTTCACCTGGTAGGGGATCTCCGTCACAATGATGCGGCTGCGGTTGCCGCCCATTTCCTCCACATTGGTCTTGGCCCGGACGGTAATCCGGCCGTGGCCTGTATGGTACGCCGCCCGGATACCGCTGCGGCCCATGATCAGGCCGCCCGTGGGGAAATCAGGTCCCTTGATGTGCTGCATCAGATCGTCAATTGTGCATTCCGGATTGTCGATCATGCAGATAACGCCGTTGATCACCTCGGTGAGGTTATGCGGCGGAATGTTCGTTGCCATACCGACGGCAATACCGCTGGAACCGTTCACAAGCAGGTTCGGGAACCGGGCCGGCAGCACAGAGGGCTGCTGCAGGGTTTCGTCAAAGTTGGGGTAAAAGTCCACGGTATCCTTATCGATACCATCCAGCAGGTGCATGGTCAGCTTCTGCAGGCGGGCTTCGGTATAACGCATGGCTGCAGCACCGTCACCGTCGACGGAACCGAAGTTACCCTGGCCTTCAATCAGCGGATAGCGGATGTTGAAGGGCTGGGCCAGGCGGACCATGGCGTCGTAAACGGAAGAGTCGCCGTGGGGATGGAATTTACCCAGAACGTCACCGACCACACGGGCACTTTTGCGGGTCGGTTTGTCCGGGGTCATCCCCAGCTCTTCGGACATGTCGTACAGGATCCGGCGGTGGACCGGCTTCAGACCGTCGCGTACGTCCGGCAGGGCCCGGTCCACAATCACCGCCATGGCATAGGCGATGAAGCTTTTTTTCATTTCCTGTTCCAGATTGACGGGAATCAGCTTGTCTTGAATCATTTCTCAATCCTCAAACACTCATTAATCAGAAAACTCGTTTATCAGAAGCTGAAGGTTGTCGGTTAAAAACCTCCTGCCTCCTACTTCCTACCTCCAACCTGAATCAGACATCCAGGTCCTTCACCAGGTCACTGTTTTCCTGGATGAACAGTTTCCGGGGTTCCACGTCATCGCCCATCAGCAGTGTAAACAGCCGGTCCGCCTCCATGGCGTCCTCCGGGGTGATCTGCATCATCATGCGGGTTTCGGGATTCATCGTGGTGTCCCAGAGCTGCTGGGCGCTCATTTCACCAAGGCCTTTGTACCGCTGGATATCCGGCTTCGGATCCCGGCCGATCTCGTCCAGTACACGGTTCAGTTCATCGTCATCATAAACATAACGGGACGTCTTACCTTTGGTCACCTTATACAGAGGCGGCATGGCGGCATACACGTAGCCTTTTTCGACCAACGGCCGCATGAACCGGTAGAAGAATGTCAGCAGCAGGATCCGGATATGCGCGCCGTCCACGTCAGCATCCGTCATACAGACGATCCGGTGATAGCGCAGCTTGCTCTCGTCAAACTGGTCACCGAAGCCGCATCCGAAGGCTGTGATCATCGCGCGGATTTCCGCGTTCTCCAGGGCCCGGTCCAGCCGGACCTTCTCAACGTTCAGGATCTTGCCGCGCAGGGGCAGGATCGCCTGGGTCTTGCTGTCACGGCCGCCCTTGGCGCTGCCGCCTGCGGAGTCGCCCTCCACCATGAAGATCTCGCACTTGGCGGGATCCCGTTCAGAGCAGTCTGCCAGTTTGCCGGGCAGGGAAGCGCTTTCCAGCACGGTCTTACGCCGGGTTGCCTCTCTTGCCTTCCGGGCCGCTTCACGGGCACGCTGGGCGTCCACGCAGCGCGTAACGATGGCTTTTGCCACCGTGGGATTCTCTTCCAGGTAGGTGGTCAGTTCCTCGCTCACCAGGCTGTCCACCACGCCGCGGACCTGGCCGGAACCGAGCTTGGACTTGGTCTGGCTTTCGAACTGCGGATCCTCCATTTTGATGGAGACGATCGCCGTCAGGCTTTCACGCACGTCCTCACCCTTCAGGTTCGGCTCGTTGTCCTTCAGGATTTTGTACCGGCGGCCGTAGTCATTTATGGCGCGGGTCACCGCGGTATTGAAGCCCTGCAGGTGGGTGCCGCCGTCCGGTGTGGCGATGTTGTTGGCGAAGGTATACACATTCTCCGCATAGGAGTCGTTATACTGCATGGCCATTTCCACCAGGATGCCGTCCTTGATGCCCTCGGTGTAGATGGGTTCAGGGAAAAGCACCTGCTTGTGCTGGTTCAGGAACTTTACAAATTCCCGCAGTCCGCCTTCAAAGCAGAAGTCATTTTCCTTGGGTTCTTCAGGGCGTTCATCCCGGAAGATGATCCGGACGCCTTTGTTCAGGAACGCCATTTCACGCAGGCGGTTCCGCAGGGTGTCATACTCAAAATCCCCGGTCTCGAAAATACCCTCGGGGTTTTCTTCGGATTTCACGTCCGGCCAGAACTGGATCGTCGTGCCGGTGCGGTCTGTGGTGCCGATCACCTTCAGGTCATACAGGTACTTGCCGCGTTCATACTCCTGCTGGTAGATCTGGCCGTTCTGGTAAACAGTGACCATAAAGTGCTTGCTCAGCGCGTTTACAACACTGGCGCCTACACCGTGCAGGCCGCCGGAAACCTTGTATCCCCCGCCGCCGAACTTGCCGCCGGCATGCAGAACGGTCAGGCACACTTCAACTGCGGGACGCTGCATCTTCGGATGCAGGCCCACCGGGAAGCCGCGGCCGTCGTCCATAACGGTAACAGAGCCGTCTGAATTCAGTGTGACGTTGATCTGCCTGCAGAACCCTGCCAGTGCTTCGTCCACAGAATTGTCCACGATCTCATATACCAGATGATGAAGACCCCGGGCATCCGTGGAACCAATATACATACCGGGCCGCTTGCGGACAGCTTCCAGGCCCTCCAGGACCTGGATTTGCTCCTCTCCGTAATCGGCGGTAACAGCAGTCACCTGTTCCAGTTCAAGATCCTTTTCTTCTGCCATGGTACACCTCGTTTTTTCTCTCTTTTGCGAATCCCGGAATTGTACGCTTTTTTTGGCCAAATCCGGGCTATTTTCGAAAGCCCTCAAACCATTGAAAAATAAGGCGTTTCAAATCAATTTATTATACCACTTTTTTGCCCAAAAAGAAAGCTTTTTCGTGAATTTTTCTTTCCTATATATATAGACGTCCTGTCTGTTTTACGCATAAAAAACGCAGCCGGCAGATAAAAACCGGCTGCGGGTCAGGATGGTATGTTCGGGAAAATTATCGAGCCAGGAAATCATCCCGTTTCGGCGTAAACACATCCAGCAGGACTCCCTTTTCCAGACACAGTGTCCCGTGCTCCAGGCCGCCCGGAACCACAATGGAATCCCCCTGGTTCAGGACCGTGGATTCCCCCTCCACATCATATCGGAAAGACCCCGAAAGCACATAACTCAGCTGGGTATGCGGATGCACATGAGGTGCTCCCTCCGCGCCCGCCTCAAAGCTGACCTCCACCGCCATCAACGGATCCTCATACGCCAGGATCCTCCGCTCCACGCCTCCCCCCAGCGGAATGGGCGTGATATCGCTGCGATGCATAACCGATCCTTTCATTTCTGTTTTCTCCTTCTTTATTATCCCTTGCATTTATCCGCGCCAAGATGGTCCTGTATAAAGTCCCATACTTCGTGATCCGGAGCATCCGCCTGTCCCGCCGGGAGCAGAAACGCCTTTGCCGCGGTCACATACAGATAGATGCACCCTTTCCTCCGGAAAGCCCTTTGAACCTTCTCCCAGGGGATAACCGGCGTTTCTTCGTTCTTTCCGTTATCTTTTGCTGTAACGCCTTCCCCGCCGAGTGTCACTGTATAAACATACCTGGCCGGCTTCAGTTTGCGGCTGACCGCCTGCATGTTCACCTGGCTGAGGAAGCTTCCGGCATACACAAGCGGCAGTCCGATCCCGATGACCAGCAGCACCGCAGCAATCATGCCGGACTGCTCCTTCCTGATCAGCAGTGCAGCAAAGGCAAAGGCGGTCATGATCAGAAAAAACACGACCGGCCTGATCCATTTCTTCCGCAGGATAAACATATCGAAATATGCAAAGTGTCTGAAGGTTTTCTCATCCAGTTTTACCGGAATGGTAATCATCTCCGGGTTTGTTTCCATTTTTATTCCTCACTTTCCGTTGCGGTACGCCGCCGTCCTGTTTTTTCTGGTCTGGCTGGAAAAAGTGCTGGGAGCCTGGCCGTACAGGTGGCAGAATGCCCGGTAAAAAGCACTGTAGTCCGAGAACCCGCTCGAATAACCGGCATTCAGTACGCTGTAGCCCTGACGGATCAACGCGTGGGCGGTTTCCAGCCGCTTCCGCCGGATATAATCCCCGGGTGTCATTCCGATGATCCGTTTGAACTGCCTCGTCAATGTGTTTTTGTCCATGTAAAAATGTTCCGCAAGATCATTGACAGTCAGTTCCTCTTTAAAATGGGCGTTGATATATTCATGAACCAGCATGATCTCCCTGTATCTTGCTCCCAGTCTTTCCGGGGGCATTTCCCTCTCGTTCATAGCCCTGCCCAGGTAGACCAGCAGCTGTGAGAGGATCAGATGGCACAGGTACGGACTGTCAGCATCCGCCCTGTTCTTTTCATATAACAGGGAATACAAAAGGCCCAGGATCACCTGGTAGGTTTTTTCCTCCGGAATGATCAGCTGCTCTTTCTGCAGGTTTTCACCAAAGGTGCCCAGCGTCTGGGGCAGAAAGATGGACAGGGATGAAATGAACTGCGGATTCAGCCATAGTACAATACGTTCGATATCCCGGGGCGGCTGTTCCAGTTCAGGCCAGTGAACTTCCCCCGGCTGTACCAGCAGCAGGGATCCCGGTTTCAGGGCATATCGGTTGTTCTCCACATGAAAGGTAAAGGGTCCGTTCAGCAGGCAGTAGAGCTCATAAAAGTCATGCTGGTGCGGCGGCACATGATAGGTTGCGCTGTCGTTGTAATGATAGACCTCTATGTCGTCCCTGCTCATTTCTTGCAATACGTTGAACGCGGAAACATAGGCGCCGTCTATATTTATCACCCCAAATCGCAATCTTTTCCTGCTCTCATTATACTGAAATTGACGTTTTTTGCAATATATAATGTTTTTTCATACCATGTACAATATGGAGAGAATATGATTAGATATTGCCATCAGAAGGATGAGATCATCCGAAATTTCATAAGGAGGACTACCCCATGAAGAAACTCTTTGGTATCCTGCTGGCCCTGGCTCTGCTGCTGGGCTGCACCGCCGCTTTTGCGGATCCGATTACCCTGACCTATGCTGAAGTGAACCCCGTTCCCGCTACTCTGGAAGAGAACGCTGAGAAGGGCTCTGTCGTCAGCGACGTGGCCTGGGCTTTCAAGACGAAGCTGGAAGAGCTTTCCGCCGGTGAAATCGTTGTTGATCTCCAGGGCGGCGGCGTTCTGGGCAGCGAAAAAGAAGTCCTGGCCAACATCCTGGGCGGCGACACTTCCGCTGACATCGTCCGTATCTCCGCTTTCGCACTGAATCAGTATGGCGCAAAGAAGAGCGTGTTCCTGACCCTGCCCTACGTCTTCGGCAGCGAAGAGCACTACTGGAAGTTCGTTAAGAGCGACCTGGCCAAGGAAATGCTGGCTGAAGCCAAAGAAGTTGGTCAGCCCTGGACCGGCCTGGCCTATGGTGAAGAAGGCTATCGTCACTTCTTCTCCAAGGTCGACATCAAGACCATCGAAGACCTGAAGGGCCTGAAGATCCGCGTGTCTGACGACCCGATCATGACCGGCCTGCTGCAGGGCCTGGGCGCCTCTTTCACTCCCGTTTCCTTCGGTGAACTGTACAGCGCGCTTCAGACCGGTGTTGTGGACTGCGCTGAACAGCCCATCACCAACTACCTGTCCAACTCCTTCCAGGAAGTTGCTCCCTACATGCTCCGTGACGGCCACACCCTGGGCACCATCGAACTGATCGCTACCGATTCCTGCTTCGACAAGCTGAGCGATGAGCAGAAGGCTATGGTTCAGGAAGCTGCCGATTACGCGATGGCTGAATGCGAGAAGTCCGTTATGGCCCGTCAGGAAGATGCTTACAACAAGCTGATCGAAATGGGCTGCACTGTCAACGAAGTGGAAGACAAGAGCGTCTGGCAGGAAGCTACCAAGGCTGTTCTGGAAGCGAATATCGCTGGCATGGAAGAAATCTATGAAGCGATCATGGCGCTGCAGTAATGATCTGAAAAAGACGATTAAACAATGAACCCGTTGGGGGTGCAGGGCCCAACTCCTGCGCCCCCGATTCGTATTTTTGCTGAGAGACACTGTCCGTTCACACATGATACCAAGGAGGCTTCTGAATGCCAACCATTTTTAAGAAGCTGGAAAAGATCAAGCCCGTCTATGACTGGACTTACAAGATCATGCTGTTTATCTGCAAGCTTCTCCTGATCGGAGATATCATCATTACCTCTGTTACTGTAGCCGGCCGCTATTTCCCCTTCTTTACAGCCCCGCACTGGGGTGAAGAAATGGTCCTGACTCTGATGGTCTACATGGCGGTCCTTTCCGCTACGCTGGCAATCCGCAAGCGCAGCCACATCCGCATGACGGCTTTTGATAAGTACCTGCCAAAGAAAGTGCTGCTCACGCTGGACCTGCTGGCAGACATTGCGGTGATGGCGCTTGGCGTGGTACTGCTGATCGAAGGGCTGGATGTGATCAAACCCACCGGCAATATTGCAAGATTTGCCAAGTACTCCTCCCTGCCGAACCTGAGCCAGATCTGGATGTACCTGCCCGTGGCTGTAGCAGGTGTGAGTATGGTTATTTTTGAACTTGAACAGGTATTCCTGCATATAGAAGAATTCTTTGTGCCCCAGACTGAAAAGAAGGAGGTGCAGGCATAATGGATGCTGAAACCTTATCCACGATTATTCTGCTCGGCAGTTTCCTGCTGATGGTTTTCCTGCGCTTCCCCATTGCGTACTCTGTTGGTATTTCCACGGTACTGTGCCTGATTTCCATGGGCCAGAAACTGAGCGTCCTGCCCATGCAGATGGTGCGCGGCGTATGGTCCTTCAGCCTGATGGCTGTGCCGTTCTTTATCACAATGGGCGTGCTGATGGGCTCCGGAGGCATTTCGGAGAAGCTGATTGCGCTGGCCAACTCCATTGTCGGATGGATGCGCGGCGGCCTGGCAATGGTGAACATCGTTGCGTCCTACTTTTTCGGCGGCATTTCCGGTTCCGCTGCTGCTGACACCGCTTCCCTTGGCTCCATCCTGATTCCCATGATGGTGGATGAAGGCTATGACGTGGACTTTTCAACTGCTGTGACCATCACTTCCTCCTGCGAGGGACTGCTGGTTCCGCCCAGCCACAACATGGTTATTTACGCCACTACAGCCGGCGGTATCTCGGTCGGCGCGCTGTTTATGGCAGGCTATCTGCCCGGCGCCCTGCTGGCTATAGCCCTGATGGTGGGATCCTATATTATTTCTGTGAAGCGGAATTATCCCAAGGGGGAGAAATTCTCCATCAAAAACTTCGTCAAACAGCTGGGCAAGAGCATCTGGGCCCTGCTGGCGGTGCTGGTCGTGGTTGTCGGCGTTGTGGGCGGCGTGTTTACCGCTACTGAATCCGCTGCTATCGCGGTCATCTACTCATTGTTTGTATCTGTGTTCATTTACAAGGGACTGACCTGGAAAGGCGTCTGGAAGAGCTTTGAGAGCTGTATCGACACGCTGGCCATTGTGCTGATCCTGATTGCCATGTCCGGCGCTTTCGGATACTGCCTGACCAACCTGCATGTTCCCGCAAAAGCTGCTGCGCTGATTGCCGGCATTTCCAACAGCCCCATTATCACTGCACTGCTGCTGAACGTGATCCTGCTGGTACTGGGCATGATCATGGATATGGCGCCGATCATCCTGATTGCAACACCAATCCTGCTGCCTGTAGCTACGTCTATCGGCCTCAGCCCGATCCAGTTTGGTATCATGGTTGTGCTTAACTGCGGTATCGGCTTGCTGACTCCGCCGGTCGGAGCTGTGCTGTTTATCGGTTCCGCCGTGGCAAAACGTCCTATGGAAAATGTGGTCCGGGCGACCATGCCGTTCTATCTCTGCATGGTTGCCGCGTTGATCCTGATTACCTTCATTCCGCAGATCAGCCTCTGGCTGCCGCAACTGTTCGGATATAGTGTGTGATCCGGAAACTGAATGATGAATGATCCCGGGCCTGAAAAGGCCCGGGATGTATTCAGGGAGTATGCCGATGTTTTCTTTCCTCCGCCGAATGGATCCTTCCCGCCGCCGGTTGCTGCTGACGTGCTTTTACGCGTTTTTCTGCAGCGGTATGGTTTCCCTGATGCTCGGATCCGCCATGCCGGATCTCAAACGCAGCTGGGGACTGTCAGATTCCTTCAGCGGGGTGCTGCTGTCCGCTCATTCAATCGGCAACATGGTTGCCGGATTTGTTTCGGGTATTGTGCCCTTCTGGCTGGGACGCCGCCGATCCATTGCTCTTCTGGCCTCCCTGGCTTTCCTGGGGATGACCCTGATGGCCGTTACCGGTGCTCCGGGCCTTCTTTTCGCAGCTTTTGTGCTTACGGGTGTTGGACGTGGCTCCGTTACGAATTTCAACAACCACACGGTGAACGTCTTGACTGACGGCAGCCCCGCGGCAGCCAATATTCTGCATGCGTGCTTTGCCGTCGGTGCCATTACCGCACCGATGGCCTTTCTTCTGCTGAGCCGCATTGCAGCCTGGCAGGCCGGACTTTTTTTTGTGGTACTATGCGGCGCAGCGGCAGTATTCCTGTTCTCCCGTTCGCAGGTGCCGGATGACCGTCCGGACAGGAAGCAGAAAGAGGCACGGACAATGGCGTTCCTGAAAGAGCCGGCTTTTCTGGTTTTCGCCGGAATGATGTTCTGCTATATCTGCAGCGAATATGCCATTAACGGATGGCTGGTTACCTACCTGCAGCATAAGCAGTCGCTCTTCACTGCCATGGGTGAGGGAGACATTGCCGCTTACAGCCAGTCCATGGCGACCCTTCTGTGGGCGGTGATCCTGGCGGGACGGTTGACATGTGCCTGGCTTTCCCGGAAAGTATCCCAGAAGATCCTGATGTTTGTCGCGTCGATCGGAATGGCCGCCTGTTTCACCGGAATGCTGTTGGCGTCAGCCGTTCCGGTGGTGACGGGGTGTATTGCGGGCATGGGATTCTGCATGGCCGGGATCTGCCCCATGATCTATTCCGACGCCGTGCACTATACCAACACCTATCCGCTGGCGACGGGAACCCTGCTGGCCTTTGGAGCGACAGGCGGTATCCTGATGCCTGCCCTGGTGGGCTTCCTCGCGCAAAGCGGCGGATTTGAGATGAGCATGATCGCTATCCTGGTGTCGATTGTTCTTCTGACGGTGTTTTCCGCCGTCAATATCCGAATGAAAACAAGAAAGGGAGTATCCGAAACATGAAAATGACATTTCGCTGGTATGGAAGCCAGTCTGACCCGATTCCGCTGAAGTACATCAAACAGATTCCCGGCATGACCGGCCTCATGGGCCTGCTGGAAAAGCCCGCCGGTGTGGACTGGCCGGAAGATGAATTCATCGCGCTGAAGAAGGAAGTTAACGAGGCAGGACTTGAAATCGAAGTCATCGAGTCTGTGAACGTCCATGAAGATATCAAGACCGGTCTTGGCAGGCGGGATGAATACATTGCCAACTACATTTCCACGATCCGGATGCTGGCAAAGCACGGCGTAAAGGTCATCATCTACAACTTCATGCCGGTGTTTGACTGGCTGCGCACAGACCTGGCCCGGGTGATCCCGGAGGACGGCAGCAACAGTCTGTATTTTGATGAAAAAGACCTCGGAGATATGGGGCCCCTGGAAATCGTCCGCCGCACTGCCGCCGGCAGCAAGGGCTTTTCCCTTCCCGGCTGGGAACCGGAACGTCTCGCCCTGCTGGAAACTACCCTGAAGCAGTATGAAGGCATGACCCCGGACGGTCTCCGGAAAAACTTCAAGTATTTCCTGGATGCTGTCATCCCTGTCTGCGAGGAAGTCGGTGTGCGGATGGCCTGCCATCCGGACGATCCTGCCTGGCCGATCTTCGGTCTGCCGCGGATCACTCACAGCATCGAGGATTTTGACAAAATGGTGCAGCTGCACGACAGCCCCGCCAACACCCTGTGCCTGTGCACCGGTTCCCTGGGTTCCAACCCGGACAACGATATTCCGGCAGCCATCCGGCATTTCGGAAGCATGAACCGTATCGGCGCCATGCACGTCCGCAATGTCAAATACCTTGGCTATCATCATTTCCGGGAGGCATCCCACCTGTCCTCCACCGGCGACCTGGATGTATATGAAATCATGAAAGCAATCCACGAGACCTGCCCGGATACCTACATCCGTCCTGACCACGGACGTATGATCTGGGATGAGCAGGGGCGTCCCGGCTACGGCCTGTATGACCGTGCCCTGGGCGTGGCTTACCTGAACGGCCTGTGGGAAGCGCTTGAAAAGAATAACGCTTAATTTTTCCGCAACAAAGGAAAGGACGAGGGATGAATATGAAAGTAAATCTGGAGGCACTGAAGGATCGTGCCGGCTGGGAAAAGGCTGGCGTGAAACTGCCGGCTTATGACATTGATCTTATGCGGAAAAAAACGGACGAAAAGCCCCTCTGGGTGCATTTCGGTGCCGGAAACATCTTCCGCGCGTTCATTGCGGCGCTGCAGCAGCGGCTCCTGGATGAAGGCCTGTCTGACCGGGGCATCATCGCCGCCGACACCTTCGATGTGGACAACATCCGCATGATCTACGGCGGATATGACAATCTGACCATGAGTGTCACGCTGAACGCGGATGCCACCATTGACAAAGAGATTATCGCTTCCGTTTCGGAAGCCGTTGTCGCCCAGCCCGGCGAAAAAGCGGATTACGAACGTCTGCTCCGGGCTTTCGCAGCCCCTTCGCTGCAGATGATCAGTTTCACGATCACCGAAAAAGGGTACGCACTGCGTGGTATTGACGGCCAGTACCTGAAGGTGGTGTCTGAAGACCTGGCAAACGGTCCGGAGCAGGCCCGTCACGCCATGACCATCGTAACCGCCCTGCTCTTCCACCGTTATCAGGCAGGCAAGGCTCCGCTGGCGGTTGTCAGCATGGACAACTGCAGCCATAACGGCGAAAAGCTGCAAAGCAGCATCCTGGAGGTTGCCCGGGCATGGAACGCGAACGGCTTCGTACCGGACGGCTTTGTTTCCTGGCTCACCGATGAATCGCAGGTATCCTTCCCCTGGAGCATGATCGACAAGATCACCCCCCGGCCGGCACCGGAAGTCCAGCGGATGCTGGAGGAAGCCGGGATTGAGGATATGGCTCCCCTGGAAACGCCCCGCGGCACCTTTGTGGCGCCTTTTGTCAATGCCGAAAAGGCTCAGTACCTGGTGGTGGAGGATAAGTTTCCCAACGGACGCCCGCCCCTGGAAAAAGCAGGAGTTTATTTTACCGACCGGGATACCGTCAACAAGACGGAGCGGATGAAAGTAACCACCTGCTTGAACCCGCTGCATACCGCGCTGGCGGTCTACGGCTGCCTGCTGGGCTATACCCTCATCCGTGACGAGATGAAAGACGCGGACCTGGTGAAGCTGATCCGGCGTCTGGGCTATCAGGAAGGGCTGCCGGTTGTAACAGATCCCGGCATTCTCAGTCCCAAAGCCTTCATTGACGAAGTTATGGAGGAGCGTCTTCCCAATCCCTTTATGCCGGACGCACCCCAGCGCATCGCCACGGATACCTCCCAGAAAGTCGGTATCCGCTTCGGCGAGACCATCCGCAGCTATCTGGCCGAAGGCCGTTCCATGGATCAGCTGGTCGCGCTGCCCCTTGCCATAGCGGGCTGGCTGCGTTACCTGCTGGGTGTGGATGACAAAGGCGCTCCCATGCAGCTGTCCTCCGACCCGCTGCTGGAAGATCTTCGGGCACAGCTTACCGGTATCGAGTTGGGCCGTCAGGAAACCTGCGGTGACAAGCTGCAGGCCATCCTCTCCAACCCGGTGATCTTCGGAAGCGATCTCACCGCCTGCCCGCTGGGCGAACGGATCACCTCTTTCTTCCTGGAGGAGATCCGCGGTCCCGGAGCTGTACGGAACACCCTGCAGAAATATCTCTGCTGCTGACAGAAGCAGTATCCGGGAAGCACGGCAAACCCGTGCTTCCCTTTTTCTGTGCCTGCTGACAGTTTTCGCCTGCTTGTCTTTCAGAACCCCCCGTGTTACAATCAACCAAAATCGTGTGCATCATCAGCCTATCCTGATCGGAGGACCCCGGCATGAATGATATTACCTACGTCGGCAGGCATACCGCCGTCTATACCGTTTCCCGGCACGCCCATGAAAGCTGGGAGTTTGTTTACTGCACCCAGGGTTCGGGCACCTTCCTGTTTGACAACAGGAGCCTGGATTATAAAGAAGGAGACGTTGTCATCATTCCGCCTATGACACCACATGCCAACGCCTGCACGGACGGCTTCCAGAACATCCATATCAACATGGTGTCCCCGGCTCTTTCCTTTTCCGCCCCCCTGGTCGTCTCCGATGATCCCAACCATTTCCTGCTGGATGCTTTCAGTGCAGCCTCCTTCCATTTCTATTCCGACCGGAAGGAATCTTCCCGCCTGCTGTTCATCTACGGCGACCTGATCGTCTGCTATCTTGCCGCCTACCGGACCGGAACCGTTCTGACGCCCATCGTGGCGCAGATTGAAAACAACATCATCTCCAATTATGCGGACAGCGCCTATGAACTGGATACCTATCTTCATTCCCTGCCCTTCAGCTACGATTACCTGCGTAAACTGTTCCAGAAGGAATTGGGCGTTACGCCCCACCGGTACCTAGTGGACAAGAGGCTGAAAATGGCGGCGGAACTCCTGGCCGGGGATGCCAGTGCCGGCACCCGTACCATCGCGGACATCGCGGCGCTTTGCGGTTTCCATGATCCCCTGTATTTCTCCAAGATGTTCCGGAAAAAATACGGCACTGCACCGCGGGATTACCTGGAATCCCGGCCCCGCAGGCCTGTCCCCGCCCTGGACAGCAGCCGGGTGGATTATGATTTGTAATACAAAAACGGCGCCGGGTCATCATCCCGGCGCCGTTCGTCTGTCATGCTCAGATCTTTTTCTCTTCAAAACTGAAGTAACGTTTGGCATTATTATAGCTGATATCCGCCACGATCTCCTTCAGTGTGTCATAATCCTCCGGATAGAATCCTTCCTCAACCCACTCGCCGAGGATCCTGCACAGGATGCGGCGGAAATACTCATGCCGCGGATAGCTCAGGAAGCTCCGGCTGTCTGTCAGCATCCCCACAAAGCCGGCCAGGTAGCCCAGGGAAGCCAGGCTCTTCATCTGCTCAACCATACCGTCAAAGTGGTCATTAAACCACCAGGCGGAACCATGCTGGATCCGTCCGATCGCGGTATCATTCTGGAAGCAGCCCAGGATGGTGTCAATAGCGGCATTGTCATTGGTATTCAGGCTGTAAAGGATTGTTTTCGGCAGGCTTCCGGCTTCCTCCAGTGCTCCGAGAAACGCGGCGGTCTGCCCGCTGGGAGCGGAATTGTCCACGCAGTCAAAACCGGTATCCGGTCCCATTGCGCGAAAAGTTACCGGATTATTGTCGCGGCGGCAGCCGTAGTGCAGCTGCATCACCCAGTTCCGTTCACTGTATTCCGCTGCCATAGCCGCCATGAAGGCATACTTGAATTTGGCTTCCTTTTCCGCGTCAGGCAGGATGCCGTTCATCCGTTCAGCAAAGATCGCCTCGATCTCATCCTCCGCCGCCGGGGCGAACATCACATAGTTCAGTCCGTGGTCACTCAGTTTGCATCCATGGTCAGCGAAGAAGTCCAGACGCACATGCAGGGCCTTCTTCAGATCCGCAAAGCTGTTCACCTTCATTCCCGCCGTTTTTTCCAGCCGGGCTATATATTCCGGATAATCCGGCTTTTCCAGGTTCATGGCTTTGTCCGGTCGCCAGGCAGGCAGCACCGTCACAGGGAAGGATTTATCCGCGGCCAGCTTTTCATGCCATTCCAGGCTGTCCACCGGATCATCCGTTGTGCAGATGATTTTTACATTGCTCCTTATGATGAGTCCGCGGGCGGAATAACCTTCTTCCTGCAGTTTCGCGTTAGCCAGATCCCACACTTCTCCGGCTGTTTCCCTGTTCAGGATCCCCTCATAGCCGAAGAAGCGCCGAAGCTCCAGATGACTCCAGTGATGCAGGGGATTGCCGACCGCTTTTCCAAGAACCTCAGCGTATTTCTCGAACTTTTCCCGGTCCGGGGCATTGCCGGTAACATATTTCTCCGGCACTCCCGCAGACCGCATCAGACGCCACTTATAGTGATCGCCGCCCAGCCACACCTGGGTGATATTTTCGTACCGGATATCCTCCCAGATTTCCTTCGGGCTCAGGTGACAGTGGTAATCAATAATCGGCATCCCATCCGCCGCTTCGTGGTAAAGCTTTTTCGCCGCTTCCGTGTTCAGCAGGAAATCCCGGTCCATAAATGCTCCCATAATCTCTCTTCCTTCCCCTTGCTCAGATTTTTATATAGTGCCTGTTTCTGTAATCTTCCGAACAGAAACCGATTACCGTTTCACACGGGCGCTGCCATTCCTGATAATGGATTCGACTTCTTCCTTGCTGGCCATGCTGGTATCCCCGGGCGTGGTCATGGCCAGTGCGCCGTGGGCGGCACCGTAGTTCACAGCCTGTTCCGGATCGCCGGTGGTCATCAGGCCGTAGATCAGACCGGAAGCAAAGGAATCGCCGCCGCCGACACGGTCCAGGATCTCCAGTCCGTCAAAAGCCTTAGACATATATACTTTCCCATCCGCCCAGCAGATGGCTTTCCAGTCATTCACTGTCGCTGTACGGACCGTGCGCAGTGTAGTGGCGATCGCCTTGAAGTTGGGATACTGCTTCGCAGCTTCCGCGATCATTTTATAGTATCCGTCCAGGTTCAGCTCCTTCAGGTTTTCGTCATTGCCTTCCACCTGCAGACCCAGGCACGCTGTAAAGTCTTCTTCATTGCCGATCATCACATCCACATACCCGGCAACCTCCCGGTTGACTTCACGGGCCTTCTCCAGGCCGCCGATGGCTGACCACATGGAGGGACGGTAATTCAGGTCATAGGAGACCAGCGTGCCGTATTTCTTTGCAGCCTTGCAGGCGGCAATGACTGTCTCACAGCTCTGCTCGGACAGTGCCGCGTAAATGCCGCCTGTATGCAGCCACCGTACGCCGAGTTTACCGAAGATGTAGTCAAAGTCAAAGTCATCAGGGGTAGCTTTGGAAATAGCGGTGTTGGCACGGTCGGAGCAGCCTACCGCTCCCCGGATACCAAAGCCGCGCTCGGTGAAATTCAGGCCGTTCCGGCAGACCCTGCCGATACCGTCTGTCTTTTTCCAGCAGATCAGGCTGGTGTCCACGCCGCCCTGCTCGATCAGGTCCTTCATCAGCTTGCCGACCTCGTTATCCGCAAAGGCAGTCATGACACCGGTCCTCAGGCCGAAGCACTTGTGCAGCCCCCGAACCACGTTGTATTCGCCGCCGCCTTCCCACACTTTAAATTCCCGTGCGGTACGGATCCGGCCTTCACCGGGATCCAGGCGCAGCATGATCTCACCCAGGGATACCGCGTCATAACGGCACTCTTCGGCGGCTTTCAGATTCAGTTCCATTTTTCTTACCCCCTGATTTCCTTAACAATATCTGCGGCTTCCCGCACCAGTTTCTCAATTTCATCAAACTTGCCTTCTTTGACCAGCTTTCCGCTGACCATCCAGCTTCCGCCGCAGGCCACAATCCTGTCATAGGCCAGGTAATCCCGGACATTTGCCGCGTTGATGCCGCCGGTGGGCATAAAGTGAAGGCCCACATACGGTGCCGCCAGGGCTTTGATCATCTTCAGGCCGCCGGCCGGTTCCGCAGGGAAGAACTTCAGCACATCCAGGTCAAACTGCAGCGCCGCTTCGATCTCCGTCGGGGTGCATACGCCGGGTGTCATGGGAACGCCCTTCTTCAGCACATGCTCTGTCACCTTCGGATTAAAGCCGGGGCTGACAATAAATGTCGCACCGGCGTCGATAGCCCGATCCGCCTGCTCTGTTGTCAGCACGGTTCCCGCGCCGATGATCATTTCCGGAAAAGCCTTGGCCATCCGGCGGATCGATTCCTCCGCCGCCGCGGTCCGGAAGGTCACTTCCGCGCAGGGCAGTCCGCCGGCCATCAGCCGTTCAGCCAGCGGAACCGCGTCATCCGCGTTTTCCAGTACCACCACCGGCACAATGCCGATTCCCTGCAGTTTTTTCATCATATCCGTCATTTTCCTGTCCTCCACAGTTCATTGTATTTATTCATCACAGCGTAACACCCTGTTTGAAAATGGCCATATCATGGAATCCGTTCCGTTCACCGCGGGTCTGTTCCCCGGAAGCAGTCCGCAGCACCAGGTCCAGCAGTTCTTCTCCCATTTCCTTCATCGTCCTGCCTGCCAGCAGCCTTCCGGCATCAAAGTCGATCCAGTTCCGTTTCTTTTCCGCCAGCGGTGTATTGGAAGCAATCTTCACCGTTGGTACCGGGCATCCGAAGGGTGTTCCCCTTCCGGTGGAAAAAAGCACCAGCTGTGCGCCGGAAACCGCCAGCGCGGTGGACGCAACCAGGTCATTTCCCGGAGCGGACAGCAGGTTCAGCCCCGCTGCTTCCGCCCTCTCTCCGTAAGCCAGCACACCCTTCACTGCGGAGTGTCCGCTCTTCTGGGTGCAGCCCAGCGCCTTGTCCTCGAGTGTTGTAATACCGCCGGCCTTGTTGCCGGGAGACGGGTTTTCATACACCGGCATATGATAGCTCTCGAAATACGCCTTGAACCCGTTGATCAGATCCACAGTCTTCCGGAACAGCTCCTCGTTCTCGCAGCGGTCCATCAGGATCGTTTCCGCACCGAACATTTCCGGCACTTCCGTCAGGATCGTTGAGCCGCCCATAGCTGTCAGCAGATCGCTGAACACCCCGATCACCGGATTCGCCGTAATGCCTGAAAGCCCGTCGGAACCGCCGCACTTGAGTCCCACCGTCAGCTGATCAGCAGTACAGGGGACCCGTTCGTCCTGCCGCATACGCTGCGCCAGTTCTTCCAGCAGCCGCATTCCCTCTTCCTGCTCGTCCCCGCACTCCTGGCAGACCAGGAAACGAACCCGGCTTTCATCAAAGCTGCCCATATAGGGCCGGATCTGTTCTATGCCGCTGTTCTCACATCCCAGTCCCAGCAGCAGAACACCGCCGGCGTTGGGATGCGTTGCCAGTGCGGCCAGTGCTTTACGGGTGTTCTCCTGGTCATCCCCCAGCTGACTGCAGCCGTAAGGATGCGGGAACGCGTATATTCCCTCCACCGCGCCGCCCGCCAGCGCCTGTGCTTCCCGGGCAAGTGCCTTTGCCGCGTCGTTCACGCAGCCCACAGTCGGCAGAATCCACAACTCGTTCCGCACTCCGGGCCGGCCCGCCTTCCGCGGATAGCCCATAAAGGCTGCCGGACGGCATTTCTCCTCCTGTGTCGGATACACAGGATGCCACTCATATTCCTTTTCCCCGGACAGCAGAGTATGCAGGTTGTGGACATGTACATGTCCGCCGACCGGGATATCCTCTGTCGCTTCCCCGATCGGATAGCCGTACTTGATGACTGCTTCTCCTTTTCGGATATCCCGCAGGGCAGCCTTATGGCCCATGGGCAGGTCATCCCGCAGGGTGACCGTTCCATCCCCGAAAGAGACCGTTTTCCCGGCTTCCAGGGGTGCCAGTGCCACCGCCACCGTATCCGCGGGATTGATGCGCACCATTTCGTTCATGTTCTTCCTCCCGTCAGGCCAGGCAGTTTTCAAACGCCTTCAGGGCGCCCTCCGTGCGGATGGTTTTCAGGATTCCGGCCGCCGCAGCCTCAAACCCGTTCACTTTCGTCAGGTCTGTTCCCCACATGTCTTCATTTGTCATCACGGCATGAATCAGCTCCTCAGGGCTGTCATTCCTGTGCTGCCAGTAGAACTCCAGCACAGACCGGTCATCATTCACCGTGTACTCATTTCCCTTCGGCCGGCGGCAGATAAGCCCCTGTTCCGTCAGAGCCTGCGATTCGCTGGAATAAAACGCCACATAGGCGGCAAAGCTGGTGGTCAGGCAGGGCGGCAGTGTCCCCTTTCCCTGTACATAGTCCAGGAAGGATGGCATATTCCGTGCCCGCCACTTGCTGGTACTGTTCAGGCTGATACTCATCAGCTCATGGTTGACAAAGGGATTGTTAAACCGGTCCTGTACCGCCCGGGCAAAATCCTCCAGGTCTTTCTTCTCCAGCGGAAGGGTGGGGATCACTTCGTCATAGAGCATCCGGTTCATATATCCCAGTATGGTTTCATCATGCATGCAGTCCCGAACAATATCATATCCGGCCAGGTAAGCGCCGGGCACAAATCCTGTGTGCGCGCCGTTCAGGATACGGACTTTCCGTTTCTTGTACGGTGTCACGTCCGGTACCACGATCACAGGAACGCCGGCCTTCCTGAAAGGAAGCCGCTCTTCCAGTTCCTGCGGACCTTCGATGACCCAGATGCCGAAAAACTCTCCCACATCCGTCAGCGGATCCTCGTATCCATTGGCAGCAGCCAGCGCCTCCGCTTCCTTCGGATCACGGATCCGTCCCGGAACGATCCGGTCCACCAGTGTGGAGCAGAACAGGTTTTCCTCATTTACCCAGGTGCGGAAACCGCTGTCCAGCTTCCAGTCATCTATGTACTGATTCACGCATTTCTGCAGTTCCCTGCCGTTGTTGTCGATCAGTTCACAGCTGAGCACCACAACTCCTTTTTGTCCCGCCGTATACCTTTCATACAGCACACGGGTCAGCTTCGCCGGGAAACTGACCGGCGGTTCCTGGTCAAAGGCGCTCTCCGTATCATGGACAATGCCCGCTTCCGTTGTATTGGATACAACAATCTCCAGGTCCGCGCTCCGGGCCAGTTCAAGCACTTTATCCCAGTCTCCGTAGGGATTGATACAACGGCTTACCGCGGAAATGACCCGTTTTTCATCTACCTTCACACCCTTGTCGCTGCCGCGCAGATACAGCGTATAAAGGCCTTCCTGTTTGTTGATCAGGTCAGTCAGTCCCTGGGCGATGGGCTGTATAAGCGCCACCTTGCCGTTAAATCCCGCTTTTTCATTCGCAATGTCAAAAAAGTTGTCCGCAAAAGCGCGCAGGAAGTTTCCTTCACCGAACTGCATCACCTTTTCCGGCGCGTTTTTCAGGATAAATCCGTCATATCCGGACTGTTCCAGGACCCTGTAATTCAACTGTGCCATTTTCCTGCCCTCCGACATGGAATTTCTAATACTAATTTACACTACAAAACGGCTTTTCGTCAAGGATTCATACATCTCTCCATCCGGTGTACAAAAAGGAATATTCGTCCGGAAAGCAAGGAAAATCAAGGGCTTTCAAACAAGGGCCTCTTATATGGACAAAACGGATATTCTTTGTGTGTTTTCGGAGAAAAATGTTTTTCCCCGGGTCATTGATTTTCCCTGGTTCCTTTGCTATACTTTTCGAAGACCTACATATTCATATCAACCATGCATCTAAGGAGGGTATTTTGCATGAGGAAACTTCTTGGTATTCTGTTGTCCCTGTGTCTTCTGCTGGGTTGCTGCGCCGGCTTTGCGGAGGAAGCTGACTGGTCTTCCGCGGATTACGCCGCGAAAGCGAACATCCAGTATGAACTGGCCAAGGACTACACCGGCAAGACCGTCATCCTGCATTCCAACGACGTACACGGTCAGATCGACGGTTATGCCTATATCGCCGGCCTGCGCGATTACTTCAAATCCCTGGGCGCTGAAGTGATCCTGGCCGACTCCGGCGACTTCAGCCAGGGCACCGTTTATGTCAGTTCCAGCAAGGGCGCTTCCGCCATTGACATGATGAATGCCGCCGGCTACTCCGTCGTCACCCTGGGCAACCACGAATTCGACTTCGGTTATGCCCAGCTGATGGAAAACCTGTCCAAAGCCAGCTTCCCGGTGATCTGCGCCAGCGTCACGCTGGATGAGACCGGTGAGACCATCCTCCCCGCTTCCACCATCATCACCACTGAAAGCGGCCTGAAGATCGGCTTCGTCGGCGTGGAGACTCCCGAAACCGTCACCAAGGTCAATCCCGGTCTGATCAACATGATCACCTTTGCCGCCTTTGACAAGCTTTATGAAACCACCCAGAATGCCGTGGATGCGATCCGTGCTGACGCGGACCTCGTGATCGGTCTGTTCCACCTGGGTGTTGACGCTGAATCCAAGGTAAACGGCTACCGTTCCGTTGACGCGCTGGCCAGGGTGACCGGCATCGATATGGTACTCGACGGCCACAGCCACACCGTCATGACCGCCGGCCAGGACGGCCAGTCCATCCAGTCCACCGGCACCAAGTTCGCCAACATCGGCGTCGTGGTCATTGACAACGAATCCAAGGGAATCGAAAGCAATTTCCTGATCCCGACCTACATCGGTTCCAAGCTGTACAGCTTTAAGTACATTGACCAGACAGTCCTGGCTGCTGCCCAGGAGATCACCGCTAAAGTAGATGAGGAATACAACACTGTATTCGCTGCCACCGATGTCCTGCTCAACGGTGATAAAGCTCCCGGAAACCGTACTGAAGAAACCAACCTGGGCGACCTGATCACCGACGCCATGGTCTGGTCTGTTGTGAAGGAAGGCGGCATTGAACAGGTTGAACCCAATGCGGTTGTTGGTATCACCAACGGCGGCGGCATCCGTGCTGCCATCGCGGCGGGCGATATCACCAAGAAGGATATCAACACCGTGCTGCCCTTTGGCAACACCGTTGCCGTGGTTTATGTCACCGGTGCCGAATTGCTTGAAGCTCTCGAAGCTTCCACCTTCTGCACACCTGACGCGATCGGCGGTTATCCCCAGACCTCCGGTATCGAGTGGACCCTCGACACCACCAAAGCCTTCGACCAGGGAAATGTATACACGCTTGACGGCAAGGAAAGCAGCTACTTTGCTCCCGCTTCCATCAACCGTGTCACCATCACCAAGATCAACGGTGAGCCCTTCAATCCGGAAGCCACCTATGCGGTTGTGACCAACAACTTCTGCGCTGCCGGCGGCGATACCTACAATGTATTTGCCCGTTCCAGCGCCAGCTTCGACACCGGTATCCCGATGGACGAAGCGGTTATGGCTTACGTCGCTGAAGTGCTCCAGGGCAAGGTCACTGCGGAAGCCTATGGCCAGCCCCGCGGTTCCGAAACCCAGATCAAATAATTACCAGGCGCTCCAGGCCGGGCAGTGACAAACTGCCCGGCTTTTCTGTTTCAACGGCTGTACTTGCTTTTTTCCAGTTCCTGCTATAGAATAATTTTGTTATACGTCATCATCATACTTATCCCTTGAAGGAGGCACCGCCATGGAACAGACATACGTTTTTATGACAGACAGCGACAGCGACCTGCCGTTTCACCTGAAGGAGCAGTACGACATTCCGGTCGTCTACATGCCCTATGCCCTGGATGGCAAAGAATACTTTGATGATCTTGGCCAGATGCTTGATCACAAAAGTTATTTCACCGCCATGCGCAACGGCGCCGTTCCTGTCACCTCCGCCCTGAACGAAGCGGCTTATATGGATTATTTCGAGCCGATCCTGAAGGAAAAGGATCTGCTCTTTGTTGCTTTCTCCAGCAAGCTCAGCTGCACCCTGCAGGCGGTTTACAGTGCCCGTGAAAAGCTGCTCGAGCAGTATCCGGAACGGAAGTTCATCGTTGTGGATACCCTGCGGATTTCCGGTCCCATGACTCTGCTGGTCCTGAAAGCCCATGAGATGTACCGTGCCGGAAAATCCATTGAGGAAGTCGCCTCCTGGCTGGAGGAGAACAAGCTCCGTGCCCAGGCGTACTTTATCGTGGACGACCTGAAATACCTCAAGCGCGGCGGACGGATCTCCGCCACAGCCGCCACCGTCGGCACCATGCTGGACCTGAAACCCATTATTTCCGAAGCTGTTGACGGCACCCTGTCCGCCAACGACAAGATCCGCGGCCGTAAAAAGGCCATCGCCTTCATCGTGGACAAGATGCTGGAGTTCGCTCCCGATCCGGAAGAAAGCCCCATCATCGTCCTGAATGCGGACTGCCTCGAAGATGCCGAACGCGTCAAAACCCTGATCGAGCAGAAGCTTCCCGGTGCCAATGTGCTGATCGAGAATGTCGGCCCGGTCATCGGTGCCCATGCCGGCCCCGGAACCATCGCGCTGTGCTTCATCGGCACCAAGCCCCAGGTTTAACAGCACAATCAAATGTAAAGACAGCAGAGCATTCGCTCTGCTGTCTTTTTGTCATTCAGTAACTATCACATTCGCCGCTTTGCGGCGAATAATTCACATCTGCCAAAGGCAGATATTTCACATCGGGCGGTACGCCCGATAATTCATATTTTCCGAAGGAAAATAATTCATTTAATCCCTGTTCTGCTTATGCAGAACAGGGATTAACTTCACTGCAGGAATCCGTTAATAATCTGTTCCTCGGCTTCCGCTGCGGTCAGTCCCAGGCTCATCAGCTTGATCAGCTGTTCCCCGGCAATCTTGCCAATGGCCGCCTCATGCACCAGCTCTGCGTCCACGTTGTTGGCCTCCAGGGCAGGTACTGCCAGGATCCGGCCCTCATCCATTATGATGGAATCGCATTCCGTATGCCCGTGGCAGGCAGCATTGCCGACGATCTTCGCGTCAAACTTCTGGAAGGAATGATCCCGGGCTACCGAGCGGGAAACCACGTCCGCGCTGGCACCTTCCCCGTTCAGGTTCACCACATAGTTGCTGATCGCCCTCTGTTCCCCGTGGGTCATCAGCCGTTCCCGGACCACCAGTTTGGATCCGGCTGCCAGTTCCGCCGTCGTTGTGCGCACCGTATCATCCACGCCTTTGATCTGGACCATTTCCATCTCGGCGTAGCTTCCCTCTTCCATGTATACTTCCGTACCCGGATTCAGGATCCGCTTCCCGCTGCCGTCTCCGGAACCGTAATGCTTTTCCACATACCGGATCCGGGCGTTCTTCCCGACAAAGAAGCGGTGAATACCGTCATGCTGGGAATCCTGGTTGCCGCAGTTGTCAATGCCGCAGCCCGCGATGATCACCACGTCCGCGCCTTCACCGATGAAGAAGTCGTTATAGACCACTTCCTTCAGTCCGCTCTGGGTCATCACCACGGGAATATGCACGCTCTCGTTTTTCGTTCCGGGTTTGATCCGGATTTCCAGGCCGCTGACGTCTTCCTTGGAAGTGATCTCAATATTGGCAGTTGACTGCCGGCCCGCGGAAGCGCTGTTGGAGCGGATATTATACGCGCCTTCCGGTATTTCATGCAGGTCTGCCACCTCGCGAAGCAGCCGCTTCTGAATCTCGTCCAGCTTCAGCATTCCGTCTCCCCCTTTACCGGTGCCTTGAACGGACCTTCGCACAAAGCTGCCTTTTCATTAATCATCAGGTGCGGGAAAACCTCATCCCGCGCTCCCTGTTTCTCCACCTGGCCGTCCTTCAGCACAATGATCTCGTCCGCGATCTCCAGGATCCGTTCCTGATGGGAAATGATCAGGATGGAGCTGTCCCGGATATCCTCCCGCATCCGCTGGAAGACCTCCGTCAAATTCCGGAAGCTCCACAGGTCAATACCCGCTTCCGGTTCGTCAAACACCGACAGCACGGCCTTCCTGGCCAGCACCGTGGCAATTTCAATCCGTTTCAGTTCGCCGCCGGACAGGCTGGCGTTCACTTCCCGGTCCACATAATCCCGGGCGCACAGGCCCACAGAGGACAGGTATTCGCAGGCATCGGATATGGAAAGGGTCTTTCCGGCCGCAATGCGGATCAGGTCCAGGACCCGGATGCCCTTAAAGCGTACCGGCTGCTGGAAGGCATAGGCAATGCCTTTCTGCGCCCGTTCCGTAATTCCCAGTTCCGTAATATCTTCCCCGTTGAAAAAAATATGCCCGCCAGTGGGCTTTTCAATGCCGGCGATCAGCTTCGCCAGGGTGGATTTGCCGCCTCCGTTCGGTCCGGTCACAACAACCAGTTTCCGGTCCGGTACCGTCAGGCTGACATTCCGGATGATCTCTTTATCCTTTCCCTCCGCGTCCACCAGGAAGGAAACATTCCTTAACTCAAGCATTTCTTTCTCCCGTTCAACACTATGACATTTTTAAGTTTTATGTCTTCATTTTTCAGTTTTCATTACAAAGAATTACGGCAGTAATTCTTTGTAATATACCCGTCCAGGTTTCCCCACTCGCTGACGGTGATCTGATCCATCCCGAGCCGTCCCATGACACCCAGCAGGATGCAGATGCCGTGCACCACAATGTCCGCGCGGCTCGGCTGAAGTCCCGGAAGCTGTTTCCGTTCCTCAACGTTCATCCCGGCCAGTTTCTCACCGATTTCCCGGATCTGGCCGCAGGTGATCACGGTTCCCTGTACGTTTGTCCGGTTTGTCCAGGGCTGCTGCAGCGCCATTGCTGCCAGGGTCGTAAAGGTTCCGCCGGTGCCGACCCAGTTTTCCGGCAAGGCCAGTCCCGGAAACTCACGCAGTTTTTCATCCAGGATCTCCGCCGCCGCGACTTCCACCGGCCTCATGTCTTCTTTGCGCTCCAGGCGCAGCCGCCGGTACAGCCGAACCGCTCCCATCTGGCAGGAGAACGCGCATTCAATGCCCGCCGGGGTTCCGATAGCGATCTCTGTGCTGCCGCCGCCGATATCGATCATCCCACAGCGATCCGCGGATGCCGCCGCTGACGCGCCTAGAAAACTGAGTTCCGCTTCTTCCTCTCCGCTGATGATCCGCAGCGGAATACCCGTGGCTTTCTCTACCGCCGCCATGAACTCGGCTCCGTTAGCCGCGTCCCGGGCAGCGCTGGTCGCGAAGATGGCCAGTTTTTCAGCGCCAAGTCCCTTTGCGTCCAGTGCCATTCGCTGGACCGCGGATACGGTTTTGTCCATGCTGTCCCGGTCCAGGTTGCCCGCCTCATCCAGGCCGGCAAACAGGCGTGTTCCTTCACGGTCCCGCTTGAGACGCTGGAATCCGGTCCCGCTGACCTCCGCCAGCAGGCTCCGCACTGAATTGGATCCGATCCCGATCACAGCAGTTCTCACGGTGTGCCTCCTCAGTTGTTCATTTCATCCATCAGAATCTGCAGTTCCTCTTCCGTATAGGCGTACAGCGCCTCCGGATTGGTATATTCAAAGCGGATCGCGTCCTTCTGGACATAGGCGTAATCCCTCACCGCGCTGGTCATGATATAGTCATCTGTACCAATGATGTTCAGTTCATTGTTCAGATTCTTAAATTCTTCTTCCAGCTTCGTTTTCTGGATCTTCAGGAGCTGCGCCTTTTCCGCCTTCTCATCAACGGCGCTTTTCATGGTCAGGTGAAAAACAAGAAAAATAACCAGCATAACCGCCAGGATCAGCACAAAGCCCTTCAGATTCATTGAGCGATACATGCCTGTCATCCCTCCTTAACCGTTATCTTATACATTTCGCCTTTCCTGCCGTTTTTTCCTGCTCAATCCCTTGAAATATAACCTTTTAGTCATTTTCAACCATTCATATTCATTAAGAATTATGAATTGTGAATTATGAATTGATCAGTATGTTCTGAACCGTTGGTTCAGAACATACTGATCTGGTTGGTTTCGCTCAGTCCCTGCAGTGCGCCGTGCGTGCGCAGCATTTCAATTACGGATGAACCTACTTTGCCGCGGACCTGCAGGTCTTCAATGCTGATAAATGGTCCGTCTTTCCGCGCTTCAGCGATCGGGATTGCGGCGCTTTCACCCAGGCCCGGCAGGCTGATAAACGGACAGCGGATGTTTCCGTCTTCAATCCTGAACTTCTTGACATCGCTCTTGTACAGATCCACCGGCAGGAACCGGATTCCGCGCATATTCATTTCCAGCACCAGTTCCAGGCACGTTGCCGTATCCTTGTCCCGGGCTGTCGGTGAATCCATGTTCCGGATTTCCTTGATCTTTTTCCGGGCATCTTCCGGCGGCAGGATCATTGTGGAGGCATCAAAGCCGTCGCCGCGGACCGTGAAATAGGCACAATAGTAAGCCAGGGGTTCATGCAGCTTGAACCAGGCAACGCGCAGGCTCATGGTCACGTAGGCCACCGCGTGTCCCTTCGGGAACATGTATTTGATCTTCTTACAGCTGTCCATAAACCAGTCCGGAACGTTCTGGTCCAGCATGGCCTGTTCCATTTCCGGCTTCAGGCCCTTGCCCTTACGGACGCTTTCCATCGTGGTGAAGGCCAGCTTCGGCTTCACGCCCTTGTCGATCAGGTAGTTCATGATATCGTCGCGGCAGCAGACGCATTCGCTCAGCGTTGCCGTACCGGACGCGATGATCTCCTGGGCGTTACCCAGCCACACGTCTGTACCATGGCTCAGACCGGATATCCGCAGCAGTTCCTCCATGGTGTGGGGTTTGGTTTCCTCCAGCATGCCCCGGACAAAGCCTGTACCGAATTCCGGAACGCCGTAGGTGCCGGTGTTGCACAGGATGTCCTCCGTGGTGACGCCCAGCGCTTCGGGGGAAGCAAACAGGCTCCGCACCCCCTGATCGTCCAGCGGAACGTCCTTGAAGTTGATCCCCGTCAGCAGCTCCAGTTCATGCAGCATGGTCGGGTCATCATGACCGAGGCAGTCCAGCTTCACCAGGATGTCGTGCATGCTGTTAAAGTCGAAGTGCGTCGTGGTGAAGTCGCTTTCCAGGTCATCCGCCGGATGCTGTACCGCGGTAAAGTCATAGATCTCATATTCCAGGGGCACAACAACCATGCCGCCCGGGTGCTGGCCGGTGGTCCGCTTGACACCTGTACAGGTCAGGGCCAGCCGTTCCTTTTCTGCGTTGCCCGCCTGGATGCCGCGTTCCTCCAGGTATTTCAGCACATAACCATATGCTGTTTTGTCCGCCAGGCCGGAAATCGTACCCGCGCGGAACACGTGGTCATGTCCGAACAGTTCTTCCACATAGTGGTGCGCCCGGTTCTGGTATTCACCGGAGAAGTTCAGGTCGATATCAGGTACCTTGTCTCCCTCAAAGCCTAGGAAAACTTCGAAGGGGATATCGAATCCGTCCTTGGTCAGGGGCTTTCCGCAGTCCGGGCAGTCCTTGTCCGGAAGGTCCACACCGACATGATACTGGCTCTTATCCACGTCGAAGAAGCCCTTGTGGCAGTGAGTACAGCGGTAATGAGGCGGGAGCGCGTTAACTTCCGTGATACCGCACATCCGGGCCACCAGGCTGGAACCGACACTGCCGCGGCTGCCGACCAGGTAGCCATCCTGCAGGGAGCGGGAAACCAGCTTCTGGGCAATGGAATACAGCGTGCAGTAGCCATAACCCACGATGGATTTCAGTTCCTTCTTCAGCCGCGCCTCGACGATCTCCGGCAGGGGCGAACCGTACAGCTCCTCCGCCGTATCCCAGGTCATCTGCTGGATCATGTCCTCCGCGTCATCCCAGAAGGGCTGGAAAGTATCCTCACCCTTCGGATGCTTCGGGAACAGCTTGATCTCCTCCACCTGCTCCGCGATCTTCCGGGGATTGTCAATAACGATCTCCTTCGCCTTTTCCGGGCCCAGGTAGGAGAATTCCTCCAGCATTTCATTGGTTGTCTTGAAATACAGCGGGGGCTGGTTGTCCGCGTCATCGTATTTCATGCCCGCCTGGATGATCGCCCGGCCGATGGCGTCCTTTGGATCCAGGAAATGCACGTCGCCCGTTGCAACAACCGGAATATTCAGTTCTTCACCCAGCTTAATGATCTCCCGGTTCAGGTCCCGCAGCTCTTCCTCGGAGGAAACCTGTCCCTCCCGGAGCAGGAAGGCGTTGTTTCCGATGGGCTGGACCTCCAGGTAGTCATAGAAGGAGGCGATTTGTTTCAGCCGTTCATGGTCTTCCCGGTTCAGCACCGCCCGGAACAGCTCGCCCGCTTCACAGGCGCTTCCCAGGATCAGGCCTTCCCGGTATTTCTGTATCATATGCCGCGGCATATGGGGTACACGTTTGAAATAATCCAGGTGCCCGATGGAAACCAGCCGGTTCAGGTTCACCAGGCCGGTCCGGTTCTTTGCCAGCAGGATGATATGCCAGCTTTCCCCGATGGCGCCACTCGTCAGTGCGGCATTCAGTTCCTTCTCGCTTTGAACACCCGGATGCGCGGCCCGGGTGTCCTCAAACATGCGTTTCAGGCACAGGGCCGTGGCGGTCGCGTCATGCACCGCCCGGTGCGCGTTCTTCAGGCTCACTCCCAGGTGCTTGCACAGGGCTGCCAGGCGGAAGGATTTCAGGTCAGGATAAAGCTTCCGGGCATAGCTCAGGGTATCCATCACAGGATGGTCAAAGGTCAGCCCCAGGCGTTTCAGTTCCGCTTTCAGCAGGCTGGCGTCAAAATGCGCGTTATGCGCCGCGATCGGCAGATCGCCGATAAACTCCAACAGTTTCGGCAGCGCTTCCTCTGCCTTCGGCTGTCCCTCCAGCATCGCGTCGTTGATGCCGGTGATCTCCGTAATCTTCGGACCCACAGGTTGTCCGGGATCCACCAGCTGCTCAAGACTATCGATCACCGTACCGTCCTGCAGTTTCACAGCGCCAATCTCAATGATCCGCGCCTTGCCGGTGTTCAGACCCGTGCTTTCGAAGTCCAGCACAACGATCGGGCCGTCATAGGGCCGCTCGTCCGGATCCTCCACAATCGGTTTTTCGTCAATCAGGTAGCCTTCGCAGCCCGGAATCAGTTTGATCTTGCCCTTTGCCGCCCGGAACGCCGCCGGGAAGGACTGAAGGACACCGTGATCCGTCACAGCCACAGCCGGATGACCCCACTTTGCCGCCCGGGAGATCAGCTTCTCCACCGGCGTCAGGGCATCCATCGTGGACATGTTGGTATGCATATGGAGCTCAACCCGCTTTTCTTCCGCGGTATCCTCGCGCTCCTCTTTCTTTGTCTCCACCATGTCACGGACCGAAATGCTCAGGTCCCTGGCATAGTTGTCATACAGGCATTCACCCCGGACCCGGACACACATGCCTTCCTTGATCCGGTCCACCTTTTCCTTAACTGCCGCGCGCTCCTCATCGGTGATCGGCGTTGCTTCCGCCTCTTCCTTCTTCATGTAGCGGGCACGGTAACGGAAAAAGATCTTGCACAGCACGGAACTGGTGTAGTCGGTCACCGCGAAGGTCACCAGCAGCATTTCGCCGCCCTTCAGTTCTTTTTGTTCCAGCTTGAACACTTCGCCCTGGACCACTACCAGGCCGCTTTCACCGGTCAGTTCTTTGATCTCAACAGGCTTGTCCGCAATGCTGCGGCCCATGATCGGCTTACCAACAGGCGGTTCCGGAGCCGCCGGGGCAGCGGGTTTTGCCTTGGCACCCTCCGTCTTTGCCGCCGGCTTTCTCTCACCTGCCGGTTTTTTCGGAGCTGTTTCCTTCTCGCCTCCGATTCCGGTTCCGTAGCGTTCCGCCATTTCTTCCGCCGTCACGGTCAGCACAACGTTCTGGCGCTCTTCAATCATCCGGCGCAGGCGTTCTTCCCGCGTTCCCTCCACGGTCATCTCCACCCGGAGATTCGCCGCGAAGATCTCCCGGATCGCCACTGACAACCGTTCGGCAACGTCGCTTTTCCGCATCACCTGCAGACTGATATCATCCGGGAAAACAAGGGTCAGCAAACCTTCCTCCCGGTTTCCGCCGGGAAGATCCGTTGTTTCCGTCAGCTGGTTTTTCTCCATCCGCCAGTCGATCTTTCCGATCCAGCCGCGGGCCATAGGATAATTCCTGCGCAGGAAATCATCCAGTACCTGCCGGTAGGGGGACGGATCCTCCAGAAAGGCGGATTTCAGTCCGGGAGAAATGATCCGTACAGCCAAAGGACGACCGGGAAACAGATCCCGCAGGATCGATTCCAGCTTCAGGAATTCCCTCTCTCCCGCCAGTACGGAGCTTTCAAAGGTAATATATGCTTTTTTCAAAGATTTGACATAGGTTACCCGCGGTGCCGACAGTTTTCCCGCCAGTGCCGGGATTTCCCGCGCTATTCGCGCCATCAGATCTTCGTAGCTCATTTCCACTCCAGGTATTTGCCCGAAGAAAGAGCCTCATGCTCTTTCTTCGGAGCCACCATTAATTGTTCATTGTAAATTGTTCATTGTTAATTATTTTTCTGACTTCTTCAATCAGTATTTCTGCCAGATCGCCCTTCACTTTTCTCGGTTCCTGTCCTTTCACGAACAGTACCCCGCCATCCTTCCCGCCGGCAATGCCTACATCCGCTTCCCGGCCTTCGCCCAGGCCGTTCACAACGCAGCCCATCACGGCCACTTTCAGCGGAACTGTCACATCCGAAAGCTCCGCCTCCACCCGGCGGGCAATCTGCTCCACAGGAATGCACGTCCGTCCGCAGGTAGGACAGGCGATCAGCTGTACGCCCCGCGTCCGCAGGTTCAGTGCCCGCAGGATATCCCAGGCCGCCTTCGCTTCCGGTACCGGATCTCCGCTCAGGCTCACCCGGATCGTATCACCAATACCGTCCGCCAGCAGCGCACCGATACCGATGGCGCTCTTGACAGTTCCCTGTCCGGGCAGTCCCGCTTCCGTAACGCCCAGGTGCAGGGGATAATCACAGCGTTCATGCGCCAGCCGGTAAGCATCGATGGTCAGCTTCACATCGCTGCTCTTCATGCTCAGCACAATATCGTCAAAACCGGCTTTTTCCAGTATCCTCGCGTGTCCGAGCGCACTCTCCACCAGGCATTCCGCCGTGGGACCGCCGTACTTCGCCAGCAGGTTCTTTTCCGCCGATCCGCTGTTCACACCGATCCGGATCGGGATGCCATGGGCTTTGGCGCAGTCCGCCAGTTCCCGTACTTTGGCTTCCCCGCCGATGTTGCCGGGGTTGATCCGCAGCTTTGCGATACCGTTTTCCGCGGAGCGGATAGCCAGTTTATAGTCAAAATGAATATCGGCAACCAGCGGCACAGGGCTCTTCGCGGCCAGTGTCTTCACCGCTTCCGCACAGGCCTCGTCGTAGACGCTCACCCGTACAATATCGCAGCCCGCGTCATGCAGCGCGCAGATCTGCTTCAGCGTTGCCTCCGCGTCCCGGGTATCCGTATTTGTCATGCTCTGGACCAGCACCGGGTTCCCTCCGCCGAGCAGCAGCTCTCCGACCTTCACTATTCTGCTCATGATTTCCCTCCTACCTCCTACTTCCTACCTGAAATTGTCACCCAAACAGTTTCATAATGTCCTTAAATGTGATAAATATCATAAACCCGAACAGTACCACCATGCCCGCCAGGTGCACCATAGCTTCTTTTTCCGGCGGCACAGGTTTTCTCCGGACAACCTCCACCAGGCCGAATACCAGGCGGCTTCCGTCCAATCCGGGAATCGGCAGCAAGTTCATCAGGCCAAGGTTAATGGAGATGACCATCAGCAGCCTTATAAAAGCTCTCAGCCCCTCTTCCTGGACTTCAGTCGATACCATGCTGACAATTCCAACCGGTCCGGAGGTCTGGTCAAGGCCTTCCCCTGTGGTCACCAGGTCTTTCAGCGCCCGAAGCATAACACCCGAAGCATAACTGCACCAATCCCAGGAATCCTTTATGCCGCCCAGGAAGGTTTCCGGCTCGGTTTCTGTACGGTATTTCCCGCCAATGGTCACGCCGATCCTCATTTTCTGTTCTTTCTCATCCCAGACCGGAGTAAGTTCTGTTTCAACTGTCTCCTCGCCCCTCAGGATCGTCATTTTCAGCGGCGCGTCGCCTTCTTTCCAGTTGCCGATGGTATCCAGCAGCGTTGTTTCTGTACCATCCAGCATGTTCACGCCGTTGATTTCCGTCACCACGTCCTTTGCCTGGATTCCGGCGGAATAAGCCGGTCCTGCAGCCATAACATCAACAATATATGGATCGATGCCTGTTATTGTCTCAACGCCGTTCACCCAGAAAAAGACGGTACCCACCACAAAGGCCAGTACAAAGTTCATCACCGGGCCCATCAGGATGACAAACAGCCGCTTCCAGACATTCTGCTTCGGAAACGCCCGGGGATCGTCCTTTGAAATACCCTTCGCGTCATCCTCTCCGTAGAAAGCACAGAATCCGCCCAGCGGGATCGCCCGGATGCTGAAATCCGTATCGTACTTCTTGCTCTTCCAGCCAATCAGCTTCGGCCCCATGCCGATAGCAAACTCCCGAACCTCGATCTTCATTGCCCGGGCTGCCAGGAAATGTCCGAATTCATGCACCGTGATCAATATTGCCAGTAACAATAACGCTAATATGATATACAAACTAACGCCCTCTCAAATAATCTGTTAAATCATAATGTTTGTTTAACCGTACGCCTGTACAATCCGCCATACTCTCATAGTACGCAAAATGCCGCAGGCATTATAATTCTGAATTCTGAATTCTGAATTCTGAATTGGATACAGCTCTGGCGAGCCGATCAGCCTCCCAAATGTCCTCAATGCAGTTTGCCGGCAGTCCGGCCAGTTTCTCCAATGCCCGTTCCACCCGTACGGCGATTTCCCCGAAGGGAATCTCTTCCCGCAGGAAAGCGGCAACCGCTTCTTCGTTCGCTCCGTTGAACACGGTGCAGGCCGCACCGCCGGCCCGCAGGCATTCCCTTGCCAGTCGCAGCGCCGGGAACTTATCCTCATCCGGCTTTTCAAAGGTCAGGCTGCCCAGTTTGAACAGATCCGGCGCGGGTACGCCGGTCTCAATGCGTTCCGGATAAGCCATGGCGTAGCCGATCGGCACCCGCATATCCGGCTCACCCAGCTGGGCCAGTACCGCGCCATCCTGATAGACCACCGCGCTGTGCACGATGCTTTGGGGATGGACAACGACCTCTATTTTGTCTTCGGGCATGTCAAACAGCCACCGGGCCTCCATGATTTCCAGGCCCTTGTTGAACATGCTGGCACTGTCCACGGTAATCTTGGCGCCCATGTTCCAGTTGGGATGTTTCAGCGCTTCCGCCTTTGTCGCCTTCCGGATCCTTTCCTTATCCCAGGTACGGAAGGGGCCGCCGGAAGCGGTCAGCAGGATCTTCATCGGCTTATTGGTTCCGTCTGCCTGCAGACACTGGAAGATTGCGCTGTGTTCGCTGTCCACCGGCAGCAGGGGCTTCCCCGCTTTCCGGGCAAGGTCTGTCACCAGGTGGCCGCCGGTTACCAGCGCCTCCTTGTTGGCAAGCAGGACCTGTTTTCCGGCTTTCAGCGCATCCATCACGCCCTGCAGTCCGGCAATACCCACGATGCTGACCAGCACCATGTCCGCGTCCGTTTCAGCGGCAGCCGCGTGCAGTGCTTCCTTTCCGGAAAGGAAACGGCAGAATTTCAGGTCTTCCGGGATTTCCGCGGGATCAAAGCCTTCCGTCAGGCCTGCGGTCTCCGGCCGGAATTCCCGTACCTGTTCAAACAGCTTTTCCTTGCTTCCCCGAGCAGTCAGCGCGGTCACCTTATACCTGTCCGGATGTCTCCGGCACAGATCCAGCGCCTGCGTCCCGATGGACCCCGTAGACCCCAGAATAGCAATACTTCTCATCATACTGCCTTTCTTTTCATTATCCGATTCATAATTTACAATCACAAACTGTACTGGCTATTGGAATAGAACAATACATAATTGTTCATTGTTCATTATTAATTGTTCATTGAGTATTGCTGTTTAATGTTCATTTGAACATTAAATAGCAATACATTAAAACTGCCATAAACAGCACGCTGTCCAGCCGGTCCAGCATTCCGCCGTGACCCGGGAACAGGTTGGAGAAGTCCTTCAGTCCGCTGTGGCGCTTCACCAGGCTGGCAAACAGGTCGCCGATCTGTCCGGCGATGCCGCCCGTGAAACCAAGCACCAGGTAATGCCACCATACAGGCAGTTTAGCTAGGGTCGACGCGTTGCAGATAGCAACACTCAGTCCGTATACAGCCATTGCGGCAATTACACTGCCTGCCAGGCCGCCGATACTGCCGGCGATCGTCTTCTTCGGGCTGACAGCCGGGCAGAACTTCGGTCCGCCGATCGCGCTGCCGACAAACAGCGCCATCACGTCACCGAGCAGCGGTACCGCGAAGGTCAGGCAAAGAAGCACCACTTCCACGGCCTTCTGGTCCGGGATCAGGCTCAGGGCCACCAGGCTCAGTCCGGGCAGTGCCACCGTCAGCAGCGGCAGCGCGCTCATACTCAGGTCAGTCAGCTCCGGCTCCTTCCGGAACAGGATCTGTGTGATCATAATAAACAGTGCCAGGGCCAGCAGCGGCACGATCACCTTCACGCCGAAAAGCCAGGTCAGCGGCATTGATACGCCCAGGATCACCCAGGTAGGCCAGGTCACGACCCGGTGTCCGGCTATGGACAGCGCGTGATATTCTTCCCATACAGCGAAACAGATGCAGACCAGTGTTGCCAGGGCCATGCACCAGTTCGGCAGCCACAGATTGATCGCCAGAAAAGCCGTCAGCATCAAACCCGTAATAAACCGTTGTTTCATTCTTCGTCCTTCTCCTGTAATGTATATATCATGTTCGTCGCCAGACGAACATTTCACATTTGCCGAAGGCAAATATTTCACATCCCGCGAAGCGGGATATTTCACATCGCGAAGCGATATTTCATTGATTCGAAAGCAGAATCAGAGATTCTGTTTTCGAATTTATCGTCCTCCGAACCGTCTTTCCCTGTGCGCGAACGCGTCCAGCGCTTCATCATAGTCATGCACAGTAAAGTCCGGCCAGAGAACCGTCGGGAAAACGAATTCCGCGTACGCGTTCTGGTACAGCATGAAATTGCTCAGCCGCTGTTCCCCGCTGGTCCGGATCAGCAGGTCCACGTCCGGCTGTCCCGCGGTATACAGGTAATCGGAGATCGTCTGCTCGGTGATCTCGTCCTCCCGCAACGTCCCGTTCCGGACCAGTGTTGCGATCTGCCTCGCGGCCCGCACCAGTTCCGCGCGCCCGCCGTAATTCACGGCGATATTCAGCCGGAGTCCTGTATTCTTCTTTGTCCGGTTTTCCGCCTCGATCAGCGTTTCCCGCTGTTTCTCCGGCAGGCCGCCCTTGTCTCCCAGGATCAGGATCCGTACGTTCTTGGCATCCAGCTCATCGATCTCGGAAGCAAAGAAATCCAGGATCAGCTGCATCAGCGCGGCTATTTCCTCTTCCGAACGGTTCCAGTTTTCCGTGGAGAAGGCATAAAGACTCAGGGCGCCGATCCCCAGGTCATCCGTATGGCGGATGATCTCCCGCAGGGTTTCTGTTCCCTGCCGGTGCCCCTTGGACACGTTCAGCTTATGCTTCTTTGCCCAGCGGCCGTTCCCGTCCATAATGATAGCTACATGCTTCGGCAGCTTGTCAAACTCATCCGATGTCCTTGGCGTCTTTTTCAGTGCCAGTGACAATGCCGTCTTCAGCTTCATGCGTTTATCTCCTCATAATACTGCCAAAAACCCGCCTTCCGGCGGGTTTTGGTTTTCTGCCGGAGTTGTCCGTCAGACCTCCATGATCTCTTTTTCTTTTTTAGCTAAGATCTCGTCAACTTCCTTAACGGCCTTATCGGTCAGCTTCTGCATATCTTCTTCGGCGTCCCGCTGGTCGTCTTCGGTGATCTCGCTGTTCTTCTTCAGCTTCTTGATCTGTTCAATGGCATCCCGGCGGATGGAGCGGATGGCAACCTTCGTTTCTTCCGCGCCCTTGGACGCAACCTTGGTCAGGTCCTTACGGCGTTCCTCGTTCAGTTCCGGGAACACCAGGCGGACGATCTTTCCGTCGTTGGAAGGATTCAGACCCAGGTCACTCTTCTGGATGGCCTTCTCCACCTGGGGGATCATCTTGGGTTCCCAGGGAGCGATCACAAGCAGCCGGGGTTCCGGGGAAGAGATGTTGCCGATCTGCGGAATCGGAGTGGGTGTGCCGTAATAGTCCACCATAATCCTGTCCAGCAGTTTGGGATTGGCGCGGCCGGCCCGCAGTCCCATCATATCCCGCTCATAAACTTCGCAGGATTTTTTCATTTTGTCTTTTGCGTTATTTATAATATCCTGAAGCATGGGGTCCCCTCCTCGTTTCAGTATCCGAAAATGTCTGCGAATATTATACCGTTTTTTGCCTTCTCTGGCAACTCATTTTTCGTTTCCATACGGGCTGTTTCACCGTCTTAAGCTTTTGCCCTGAGGGCTGTTATTTCATTTCACAGAACACAGTCGGACCATCTGTATTTTGTGATCAGTTTCCCGTTGACCGATAGTACTTCATCGCTTTCCTGAACAGCAGATACATCACGCCGAACAGTACCACCCCCGCCAGGGGCGTCACAAGCCCGGTCCATACCGGCCAGCCGAACAGCGGCTTGTCCAGGATGATGGATGCCGGCACATGCATCACCAGTGCGAACGGCGCGATAACCGTAAACAGCACTCGAAGAGGCCTGGGATAGATATCGCTCGGATACTCGCAGGCACTGCGCCCGCCGTAGGTCAGTGTATTGGCCAGTTCAATGGACTTCACACTGTGGATGGTCAGAATAGCCTCTACCATAAACAGCCCCAGGATCAGCCAGAAGCTGAAAAAGACGGATTCCGCCATCATCAGCGCTTTCAAAGGAGACCAGGTAATACCGGAAATCCGGCTGCCCATGATCAGGCTCACCGTACCTACGGCAATGCAGGCAATCCGCCTGGGATCCGCCCCGCTGCACAGTACCTGCGTGAGGATGCCCCTGGGGCGCAGCATCAGCGTATCCAGCTGTCCGTTCCGCACCATGGACGGGAAATTGCCCGTCAGTCCCCTGCCGAAGATTTCCGTCAGGTAAAAAGAAACTGACATCAGGCCGAAAAAGAAATACAGGTCTCCGGGTCCCCACTGGTTTACCCGGTCAAACCGGTCAATCAGCAGGATCACTGCCATCAGTTCGCCGCCTTCCATCACCAGCTGGGCCAGCGTCTGCATCAGGAAGGAAAGCGGATACTGCAACTGGCTTTTCATCAGCATTGCCATGGACCGGCAGTACAAGCGAAGGGTATTCATCTTCTCAGCCTCCCTGTACAATCATTTTCTTCTGGTTCGCGCGCCACAGCAGGCATCCGCCCGTCACCAGCAGCCCAGTCCAGCAGATCTGGATGATCATCACTTCAGGCACCTTATCCAGTGCATATTCTCCGTTATACAGCCGGATCGGCGCGTCCAGCATCTGGGCATAGGGCAGCAGGGTAATTACCCGCTGCCAGCTGTCCGGGAACAGTGTCAGCGGCAGGATATTGCCGCTGAACGTCATCAGCAGCAGGTTCAGCATTGCCTGCACACCCCGGGGATCCAGTGTACGCATTGTCAGTCCCATCGTAACGTTTTCCAGTGCGCAAATACAGAACAGTCCCAGGATCAGGGCCGCCAGGGCAGTCAGCAGTGCCGGCACGGAAGCCGGCAGGGCAAGTCCCCATCCCTCCGGCAGCAGCGCCGCGATCACCAGCATCGGCAGGGCACGCAGTATGCTCCCGGTCATTTTCATTGCCAGAATCCGGGAATAGTAATATCCATACAGGTGCAGCGGCCGGCACAGGTCATAGGCAATCGCCCCTGTCCGGATCCTGTCCAGCAGATCTGTGTCCATACTCAGTAACATTCGGAAAAACGCCTGCTGCAGCCATACATAGGTGGTAATACTGCTCAGCGGCATGGGCTGCGGTTTGCCTGCGTACATAGCCCGGTAGATCGCCACCAGCACCAGTCCGAAGAACGTCTGGCAGATCAGTCCGCCCAACACCGCTCCCCGGTACTGCGTCTCCATTTTCCGCCTCATCCGGAATATCGAATAATATGCTTTCATCTCTACCTCTTTTTCTTCCTGTTCAGAGTAATCATCACTTTTACCGAAGGCAAATACTCCATCAATTCCCGGGCCTTTCGCCCGGTATCAGATAACAATCTTCCCTTTTACATCGTTACTTCTGATTAGCTTAGTCCAAAGTAACTATCACATTCGGCGTCAGCCGAATATTTCACATCGGCGAAGCCGATATTTCACATGGAACGGCATCGCCGTTCCATATTTCACGTCTGACGAAGTCAGACATTTCATTGGGATCTCGGGTTTCACAGCCCGAGATCCCTGTACATTGCCGCAATAACCTGATCAATATTCCGATGTTCTTCCACCTGTACCGTCTTTGTCGTATCATACTGAGACAAAAGCTCCTGCAGCCCGCCGTCATACAGCTTGCTGCCATGTCCCAGCACCATCACCCGGGAGCACAGGGCCACAATATCTTCCATATCATGCGTTGTCAGCAGAATTGTGGTTCCCTTTTCTGCGTTTTCCCACCGCAGAAAGTCACGCAGAGCCAGTTTGCTCACAGCGTCCAGGCCAATGGTCGGTTCATCCAGGTACAACAATTCCGGGCTGTGCAGCAGGCTGCCGCACAATTCCGCCCGCATCCGCTGACCCAGACTCAGCAGCCGCAGCGGCGTCCGCAGCAGATCACCCAGCTGCAGTGCCCCGGTCAGCTCGTCCAGCCTCTTTCGGTACTTCTCCTCCGGCACCCGGTAGATGTCCTTCAGCAGGGAATAGCTGTCCAGCAGCGGCACGTCCCACCACAGCTGGGTCCGCTGGCCGAACACAACACCGATGCGGCTCACATGCTCCTTCCGGTTTTCCCAGGGAACCCGCCCGCCCACGGTCACCGTACCGCTTTCAGGCACCAGGATCCCGGAAAGGATCTTGACCGTAGTGGACTTTCCCGCGCCATTCGGCCCGATATAGCCCACCAGTTCCCCTTTCTCAATCTCAAAGGAGACGTCATTCAGCGCGTGTACTGTCTCTTTTGGGCGCAGCAAAGCACCCTTCTCCCGCTTTTTGCGGACAACAAAAGACTTGCAGAGATGGTCAACAAAAATATAGCTCATGAAAAAATCCTCCGGATGTTCTCCCGTATATCATCGGGAACTGTCTCGCAGCGGATTATCCTGAATTCTTTTGTATGAATCCTGAATCATCATTACGACGTGAGCAGGAATATATCATATCCTTTCAGGGAAGTCAAGAACAAACATGCTGCCCGTTTCCTGTTTATCACGGTTTCAGTATCTGTGCGGATCTTTTTCCGGTAATATTGACACAGTTCCTGCCGGTCTGTACAATGACGTCATGAAGGAACGCAAGTATAAGGAAGATTGGGTCAACGAGACCCGCTTCGATGATCGCGGAAAGGAAAAACGGGTGCCCGTGTATCGGGGTCCCGTATTTGGTCTTGCCCCTGACTGTGACAAAAAAAGCCTTCTTTTGCGGGCCCTGTTGCCCTGGCTTGGCTGCCTGATACTTCTGGTCCTGTTTTTCTGGCTGGATTTCCCCGGTACCCGGATCCTTTATGTATTTCTTCCCGCCGCGCTGGCCCTCTTCCCCTGTTTTTACTGGGCTGCCGGGCTCTGGGCACTGTTCCGCGCACCGGACAGAATGACCCGCTTGCAGAAGGAAAACAGCATCGGACGTATACTCCGTTCCGCTGTGGGCTGCACCGTCTTCTCCTTTGCCGCGTTGGCGGGTGAAGTCATCTTTCTTCTTTCCGGCGGAGACGCTTCCCGGGAATATCCCGGGTTGCTGATACTGCTGGGTGCCGCCATCCTTGCCCTCGGAGCTGTAAATATGTTCCGTACCGTCCATTCACGCCTGTCCAAGGAGGATAATATCCAATCATGAAGATCACCCGTATCCTGGTCATACTGACCGTCCTGCTGCTGGTTGCCGCGATCGGCTTTATCGTTTATGCCGTCCATTCCAGGACAGCGATCCCCAATTATCAGTTCCAGGTTGATGCAGTACTCTCCGCCGCTTCCATCGCCAATGAGGATAATCCCCTCACCACTGAGTCGGACAAATGTGTCATAGCTGAATACGAAGGCCGGCGGGCTGTTGTGGTGCCGGATAATTACCTGTCCCTGTCCTCTTACCTGAAGAAAGACGCAGCCTGCCCGCTGTTTGTTTCTGTTAATAAGGATAAGGCCCTGAAACTGTCCGTATGCGATATCGCTGTCTTCTACATTATGCCTGAAGGCGATTCAACAGATATTGTCCTTGTGGAAATGGATTCCTCCGGGAAGCATTTCGGCATGCGCATTGACGGCGGCAATCTCTGGCCAAACCTGCTTGAATCCTGTATGAAAGGCACCTATCACGGTCAGAACATCCCGCTGGACTGATTTTCTTCGGATCCCGCACAGATAAACAAAAAGAGAGATCTTCACGATCTCTCTTTTTTGATGTTTATCAGCGGAGCCAAATGAACTGGCAGAACAGGATGAACAGCGCGATCCCGCCGCAGATCGCCCCGGTCACCAGCAGGGCCGCCTTCAGCGCGCCCCAGGTATAGTACCGGGATTCTTCCTTTGTCAGCAGAGGCTGGCTGTTATCCCCCTGTTTCCGCTCCGTTTTCGGCAGCAGATTCTTCGGGGTATACCAGGGCATTCCCTCCACATTCATGTCCGCGACGGTCCTGCCGTCATCTCCTTCGGGCAGTTCAGGCTTCTTCTTTGTCATATCCGCTCTCCGGGTCATAAATATGGCAGGCCACAGTGTGTCCGTTGCCCATGTCCATCACCCGCGGTGCCTTCTGGCTGCATACTCCGCGGCATTCTTTGCAGCGGGTATGGAACTTGCATCCGCTCGGCGGGTTCGCCGGGGAAGGAATGCTTCCCTCCAGGATGATCCGGTTCATCTTCACCGTGGGATCCGGGATCGGGATAGCGCTGAACAGGGCCTTGGTATAGGGATGCAGCGGGTTTGCGAAGATCTCTTTCTTATCGGCAAACTCAACCATGTTGCCGAGGTACATCACGCCTACCGTGTCGGAGATGTGCTGCACCACGGAAAGGTCATGGCTGATGAACAGATAAGTCAGGTTGAATTCCTTCTGCAGGTCTTCCAGCAGGTTGATGATCTGTGCCTGGATCGAAACGTCCAGCGCGGATACCGGCTCATCGCAGACGATAAAGTCGGGATTCAGCGCGATAGCACGGGCAATACAGATCCTCTGGCGCTGTCCGCCGGAGAACTCATGCGGATAGCGGTCCTTCTGGTAATCAAACAGGCCGCAGCTCTTCATGATCCGGGAAACATAAGCATCCAGCTCGTTGTCCGGAACAATGTGATGCTCCCGCACCGCTTCGCCGATGATCTCACCGACAGGCAGACGGGGGGACAGGCTGGCATAGGGATCCTGGAAAATGATCTGAATCTTCGGCCTGAATTCACGCAGCTGTTTTGAAGACAACTGGTCCAGATGGACATTTCCGTTGAAGATCACTTCCCCGCTGGTCTTGGGAGTCAAATTCAGCAGTGTCTTGCCGACCGTGGTCTTGCCGCAGCCGGATTCACCCACCAGACCCATCGTGGTGCCGCGCTTCAGGGTAAAGGAAACATCCTCCACCGCGTGCACGTGGCCCACAACGCGGCCGAAAAGACCGGCCTTAATCGGGAAATATTTGCAGAGGTTGCGAACCTCCAGAACGTTTGTGCTCGCTTCACTCATTCGTTGCCACCTCGATTCGGATCGTCAAGATACCGCCAGCAGCTGACGATATGCGTGTCGGTCACATGGATTTCCGGCGGGTACTCTCCCTTGCACTTTTCGACACACTTTTCACAACGGTCACGGAAATAGCAGTAGTCCGGCATATTCACGGGATTCGGAACGGAACCCGGAATGGAATAAAGCCGGTCCACTGTCTTGTTGATCACGGGTTTGGATTCCATCAGGCCGATCGTATAGGGATGGCGGGGATCCAGGAACACTTCATTGGCCAGTCCTTTTTCCACCACGCGGCCGGCATACATGACAACCACGTAGTCCGCCATCTCCGCGATCACGCCCAGGTCATGGGTGATCAGCATGATGGACGCGTTGATCTCGCCTTTCAGTTTCCGAAGCAGTTCAAGGATCTGGGCCTGGATGGTCACGTCCAGCGCTGTCGTGGGTTCATCCGCGATGATCAGCCGCGGGTTGCATACCAGCGCCATGGCGATCACGATACGCTGGCGCATACCGCCGCTCAGTTCATGCGGATAACGGTTGTAAATGCCTTCAGCGTCCGGGATGCCCACCATCTTGATGGCGTCCACAGAGCGCTGCTTCACGTCCTCGTCGCTCAGTTCCGGGTTATGCAGCTTGATGATCTCATCCAGCTGGAAACCGATGCGGAAAACGGGATTCAGGCTCGTCATGGGCTCCTGGAAGATCATGGAGACCACATTGCCCCGGATCTTTTCCATGGCCTTGATCGGCATCTGCGCCACGTCATAGGCCTTATCTCCCAGGTTCAGCCGGATCTCACCGGATACGATCTGTCCGCTGGGCCGCTGCAGGAGCTGCATCAGGCTCAGGCTCGTCACAGACTTGCCGCAGCCGCTCTCGCCCACAATACCGACCGTCTTGCCGACCGGCACGTTGAAGCTGACACCGTCTACCGCCTTCACCGTACCAACATCGGTAAAGAAGCATGTATGAAGATCGTCAAATTCGACAACGTTGCCTTCATCATGCATCTTCGTCAGGTATTCGCTTTCGCTTACATGCTTCCGGTTCAGTTTGTCGTCCAGTTTTTTGGTGATCTTCGCGTTCGCCTTGCTGATTCTGCGCGATTCACGGGCAGAAATAAAGTTGGAATTTTTCTTTGCCATCTTTCTTTCCTCCCGTCTTACCGTTTCATCTTGGGATCAAACGCGTCACGCAGGCCGTCGCCCACGAAGTTGAATCCCAGAACTGTCAGCACGATCAGCAGACCCGCGGGGATCCAGATGTGCCAGCAGTTGGTCATAACATAAATATTGGAAGATGCGTTGATAATGCTTCCCCAGGATGCCAGCGGATACTTGATACCCAGGCCCAGGAAGCTCAGGGTCGCCTCGGCCAGGATGATACCGCCCAGGCCCATGGTGGCCTGCACGATCAGCAGGGGCATCACGTTCGGGACCAGGTGACGGAAAATCCGCCTGGACACCTTGATACCGGTTGCTTCAGTCGCCACCATGAAGTCCTGCTCACGCAGGCTCAGGATCTGGCCGCGGACCACACGGGCCACGCCCGTCCAGCCCATGATACCCATGATCGCCATCATCATGTACAATCGCAGGTATGGGTTAACCTCAAAGCTGTCCATGATCGCGCCGGCAATGATCATCATCGGGTAATACGGGATCGAGTTGAACAGGTCCACAAAACGCATCAGCAGCGTATCCACCCAGCCGCCGAAGTATCCGGAAACACCGCCAACGATGATGCCGATGATGTTTTCCAGGATCATAACGATGAAGCCCACCATCAGGGAGATGCGGCCGCCGTACATCAGGCGGGTCAGCACATCCATGCCGTGGTCGTCCGTTCCCAGGGGATGGGCAGCGCTGGGCTTGGAATACATGTCGATCAGATAGGTCTGCTGCATCGTATAGATGACGTAGTTGTTGGCACGCATCGTGATCGTATGCTTTTCTGTCTCTCCGGCCGCGTTCACATACTCGAAGCTTGTCTTCTTGTTGGCGATCGCGTCAACCAGTGCTTCCTTATAATCAGCCGGCAGCACCACACCGTTCGTCACCGGGTTCACGATGATGTTGGATACCTTGGCCACATCTTCGCCCGCAGCGTTACGCACTGCTGCGTCCGTCTCGCTGACGATCTCCAGGGCATATTCCACTCCGTCTGCTGTGAAGGAGGTTTCCCCGGCATGCATGGCCGTCTCACAGTTCCTGCGGAATTCATAGGACGCAGCGGTCTTTTTGTATTCATTTCCGGCAGCATCGAAGTTCAGCATACTGGCCAGGGCTACTTCGCTCATTCCGCTCAGCTTGTAGCTCTTGCCGATATCCTTTGTCAGGGTGTAGCTGACGCCATCCAGTTCAAAGGCTGTCTGCTTGCTGCTGATAGCTGACGAAGCCGCGGCCTGCAGCTCAGCGGAGATCTCTTTGCCCTCCGCCGGCTTCACATCCACGATCTTACCCAGCAGTGTCACGGTGCCCAGTTCCTCACCGGCCGTGATCACATAGAAGCCGTCATCGATTTTCTTTGCGGTATAGGTGTTTTTATCCGCGGTAAAGGCAATCTCACTGCCTTCCTTCCCCTTCACCTGGCTGTTGAACGTGGCCCTTACCATGGTGGAAAGCGTGCTGCCGTCCACGGTCGTGAAGCGGTAGTCCGTGTTCACCACTGCACCGGCATACTCCTTGTTCGCCGCGTCCACTTTGTAGAAAACCTGGTCCTGGCGGTAGGGTGAGATCACGCCTCCCAGGAAGGAGAACGTGAACATGAAAACCAGGATACAAATTCCCGCGATCGCCAGTTTGTTCCGGATAAAACGTTTGAAAACCATCATTCCGGGAGAAAGCACCTTCACCCGGCGGCCGTCGTCCAGGGCCAGCTGTTCCTGGTCCTGCGGTTCCATTGCCTTGTTCTTTATATCGCTCATTTCAGTCTCCTCCTGTCCGTCAGTTCACACGTACCCGCGGATCCACCACGGCATACATGATATCAGCCAGCATAAGGCTGATCTGGGTAAGGATCAGACCGAACACGGAATAGAACATCGTAAAGGGCAGGTCTCCTGCCACCATGGCGTCATATGCTATATAACCGATACCCGGGATCTGGTACAGCGTCTCCGTGATCATCGAGCCGGAAAACAGGCTCGGGATCAGGTAGCTCATGTAGCTTACCAGCGGGATCAGGGTGTTCCGGAAAGCATGGCGGTTGATGACCGTCTTTTCCGGCAGGCCCTTGGCCCGGGCAGTGCGGATGTAGTCTGCGTTAAGTACTTCCAGCATGTTCGTACGGGTATACCGCGTCAGGCCGCCGATGTTCAGCATGGCGAGCGTCAGCACCGGCAGGAACATGTGGTGGATAATATCAAGAATCTTACCGCCCTGGCTTAACTGCTCATGGAATCGTCCGACCATACCATACAGGTCAAACCATCCGAGTTTGACCGCAAAGCCGAATTTCAGCAGTGTTGCCAGGAAAAATGTAGGCAGCGAAATACACAGCATCGCAAACACAGTGATGCCGTAGTCAAAACCGCTGTACTGATGCCGCGCCGCTTTGATACCCAGCGGGATACAGATCAGTACTTCCAGGATGATCGTCACGAAGTTCAGGGCCACGGAATGCCAGATGACTTCCTGGAATTTCTGAATTACCGGGACACCATATTTCCAGCTGTCACCAAAGTCTCCATGAATCACCCTCCCCAGCCAGCGAACAAAGCCGGTGAAGATATTGGTATTCATCTCGTACGATTCATTGAGCTGTTCCAGCCATTCCTGGTACGTCGGTCCGCCCGTCGTGGCGCTGGCGGCAGCCCGCTGCCGGGCCATCGCTTCCACAAAGCTCGTAGGCATGGCGCGCATTACGCCGTAGATAATGAAGGACCCCAGCACCACAATTACAATAGCCAGAAAAACCCTTCGTACAATAAACTTCCACACGTTGACATTCTCCCCCAGACCCTGTAAAGCAGAATTTTCCCTGGCCGGCCCCCGTCCGCAGGGGCAGAGACCGGCCAGGGATGATATTTCAGTTCCTTGGTTGATTACCAGAACTTACTTGGTCGCGTTCATTTCCAGCGTTTCGATCTCGCTCAGCCATCCCCAGTAGGTGGTGACGTCAGGCGTGACAGTGTCGATGTTCACGCGCTGAGAGCTGGCGATAACGATGTTCTGACGCTGATAAGCAGGAATTTCGACCGCCCAGTCCATGATCTCGTTCAGAGCGTCTTTGTAGACTTCCTTGCGGTAAGCCTGGTCAGAGCTCTGGCGCGCGTTCAGAATCATCTCATCCAGCTTTTCGCTCTGGATGTGATAGTGGTTGCTGTCGCTGCCGCCCTTACCAACGATGTTGGAGCTGTGATAGACCTGATACATATCAGGATCGATGGTGGAACCCCACGCTGCGCACCACAGGTTCTGGGTGCCGGCATCCAGGGCATCCCACAGCACGTTGGAATCGGCCGGGTCATTGATCTTCAGTTCGATGCCGAAGGAGCCAAGGGCTTCGCGGGCATCGGTCAGAACTGCGAAGGACGGGTGATCACCGGTACCATCGCCGGGGATGATCACTTCGTAGCTCAGGCTGGCGCCTTCGGGAGCCTCGGTGAACTTACCGGCTGCTTCATCGAAGGTGTAGCCGGCAGCCTTGAAGAAGCCGATAGCGGCCTTCTTGGCGGCTTCATACTTATCTTCAGCGGACATTTCAGCAGTGTAGATATCATTGCCTTCCGCATCCACGGAGTAAGCTACGCGGTATCCTTCGTCGGTGGCCTGCGGGGCAGCCCAGCTCGTGGAGGAGATCGGGTAGTTGATCACAGCCGCGGCATCGCCGTAGTAGCTGTCAAACGCGGTGTCACGGTACACAGCCAGGATAGTCGCCAGACCCTTGCGCAGGTTCTTGGAGGCTTCGCTGCCGGGTTCGCCCGCCACGTTCACGGTGTCAGCGTTGATACCGATGTAGCCGTAGCCCAGGTTGGCCACGCTGTAGGTGGTCACCACGTCGCCGGTCACTTCGTTGTTGCTGTTGAAGCTCTTCAGCAGTTCGAAGTTCGTCTTGCTGCCGGTCATTTCGCCGCCGTCGGCGGTGCCGGTCTGCACAGCGGAAGCAACTTCAGCGGCGTTGGTTTCCTTGAACTGCATGGTCTTGGTCTTCGGAGCTCCCTTGTAGTAGTACTCGTTCGCTTCGTAGTAGACAACACGGTTGTCATACTTGACAAACTTGTAGGGGCCGGCGCCCATGGGAGCGTCGGTCTTGCTCTGCGCGATGCTCAGATCGCCGAAGGGATGACCGAACTTGTTGTTCTCATAGTCATACTGGGCGGGATCGCCGTAGTAATGCATAGGAGTGATGTTCAGGCCCAGGATGCTGTAAACAGCGGGAGCGCTGAAACCCTTCACCTGCACTTCAACCGTGTAGTCGTCCACACGCTTGATACCGGCAATGTTCGGCACGCCTGCATCCATGTCAACACCCTGATCTTTAGCGACCATGGTCATCGTGCTGGCAAAGATTTCATCGGTGGTGGCGCCGACAGCGGATTCGGTGCCCAGGTAATTATCGATATTGCCTTCATAGGCAGCGTAGGTGGCGTTGAAATAGTCGTCGATCACGGGACGCTCGCCATCGGTCAGGTTGAAGGCCTTGCCGTCAGAAGTCGTGAAGACTTTCTTGCCGTCAGCTTCTTCGACCTTGCCGAATCCCCACATAACCATACCGAGAGCGACCTTCAGGCCTTCGTCAGCGTTCACTTCATCGACAGTGTAGCCGATCTGGGCTTCAGCGTAATCAGCGGCGTACTTCGCCATCACGTAGTCAACGATGCCCTGGGTGTCGTTCTTCCACAGTTCAGTGGCGGCATTGTAATAGGCATCATATTCTTCCTGCGTGAAGGAATCGCCTTCCTTCAGTTCATAACCGAAGCCGGCTGCCTTGATGTCGTTAGCGATCTTGGTAACGGATTCCAGGTTCGCTTCCGGAATCTGGGTCCGGTAGGCCTGCAGACCAACGATGTCATAGCTGCTCAGTGTGGTGGAGCCGTTGTAAGCGGGATCCAGGTACACATAGTAGGTGAAGATGACGTCGTCAATCGTTACGGGCTCTCCATCGGAGAACTTCAGGTCGTTACGCATTTTGTAGCCGTAGGTGGTGATGTCGGTGGCCTCGTCATAGTTGACGGTCAGGTCGCCGGTGCCGTAGTAGGTGTAATCAGTTCCGTTGTAGGGAATGGTTTCGCCTTCAATACCATTGTAGATGATACCGCCCACACGGTCGGTGGTCATCATGCTGATCTGGGTCATGGAGACCACATCCTGGTCATAGGCAGTATCAGCGAAATAGGGGCTGAATTTCTGGGACAGTGTGCTCGTAGCCACAACCAGCGGGATATCCGCGGAAGCAGCTTCTTCTGCGAAGACGGCAGTCACGCTCATGAGCATGCATGCAGCCAACAGCAGAGCAAAGAGTTTCTTCATGGGGGAGCCTCCTTTAAAATTTTATTAATCGGGATCATTCCCGATGTAATACAAAATAAATACTGGTTTTTTTGTGTATGAAGTTGTGTTACAGCATAATAACATATCCTTTTTTGAATTGCAAACGTTGCTGGCTATACATTTGGGCGGTTTTTCCATAGATGTAGTAGCATGTTTTTACAGTTTTTTCTGTATGTTGTATCCGAAAAAAAATTATCCTGATTTTTCAATTTGTTTTGACGTAACAATACCTTATTATGTACAATGAAAACAGGCAGGGATGTTCCCCTCCCGAATGATGAAAAGAGGATATCCGCATGAGTTATTTTGATGAATCCTACACCCTTGATACTTTCCAGACGCTGCTTTCCGTGGATTCCACCACAGGTCAGTTCCGCGCCATCCAGGAGAAAACCGCTGATCTGATCCGTTTCCTGGGCTTTGAGCCTTCCTTTACTCATAAAGGCGGTGTCCTGACGGATCTCGGCGGCGAAGGTGATCCGCTGGTGATCACCGCCCACCTGGACGATATCGGCCTCATGGTCCGCCGGATCAATCCGGACGGCACCCTGAATGTCTGCCCCGTCGGCGGGCTGTATCCCTTCTACTGTGTCACGGAAAACGTTCGGGTTTACGCCGGCAGCGGGGAAGTCTTCACCGGCACCGTCTGCCGTACGCCCAACTCTATTCACGTAACAGAAGAGGAACTCCGCAAGAACATGGGCGATTTTCGGACCAATGTCTGCGTGGTGCTGGACCGGCCGGTCAGGTCCGCGGAGGACACACGTGCCCTCGGCATTGAGACCGGGGATTATATTGGCCTTGAACCCCGCTTCACCCGGTCCGGCGGATACATCAAAAGCCGGTTCATTGATGACAAGGCCTGCGCTGCGGTACTGCTGAACGTCATGAAAGCCATCCGTGATAACGGCCTGAAGCTCAACCGGAAAGTCATCGCCTACTTCGCCTGCTATGAAGAGCTCGGTCACGGCACCACCTGGCTTCCGGACGGTGTAAAGGATATCCTGGCGCTAGACATCGCCCCTACGGGACCGGACCAGAATTCAGAAGAGCATAAGGTTTCCATCTTTGCCAAGGACAGCCGTTTCCCCTATCACAGCGAAATGACCGCGGAACTTCGGGAAACTGCGAAAAAGGCCGGTCTGGATTACGTCATGGACGTGTTCACACCCCACTACGGTTCTGACGGAGACGGTTCCGTGCTCGCCGGTTATGATATCCGCCACGCCGCCATCGGTCCCGGCACTGCCAACAGCCACGGCTATGAACGCACCCATATTGACGGATTGCGCAACACCTTTGAACTGACCCTGTCATACATTACAGCATAAGAATTCCCGCGTTTTCTTCCCCACCGGCAGGTTCTCTGCCGGTGTTTTTGTATACAGTTGTAAAAAGATAGCCTGTTTGGGAGTCTTCCTCTTCGTCCTTTTTGTGTCTACCGGATACTGTCTTTTGTATTCTGTCTACTGGATACATACTTACAATACAAGTTTCACCTTCCCTGCCGGTACGTAAAAAGGCCGCCTGTCCGTCTGAACAGGCGACCTTTCAGCACATTATTCAGTTATCAGCCAGGTTGTATCCGTTCTTCATTTTCTCGCTGGCTGTCAGCAGCACTTTGTTCAGGGTGGAGACCGTCTCCTCCTTTGCCATGGCGCTGAGCTTTTCGTTGGCTTCCTCTGTCATGGAGTAGTTCCCGGTTGACATCATCATCTGGTCGTATTCCCGGATCAGCTTCCGGCCCTTGGTCATCACCGCCAGCTCATACCGTTCGATGTTCTGAACTGCGGACGCGTAGCAGGGATCAGCCAGCGCGCCGATCAGGCGGCTGCTCCAGTAATAGTTCTCCGTGGAGGTGTCCAGCGTCACCTTGCTCAGGTAATCAGGCATGCGGCTGACGTTGGTGTAGACAGGCAGCGCCGCGCTGAAGGTGGTGGAGCCAAAGATGATCCACTCGATGCCTTTGATGGGATCCGGGACGTCCGGCCGGATCTGACAGATGGATGTGACACCGGTTCGGTTGATACCGATGGACCGGTACATCCCCCGCTTTCCGGTATCCCGGCTGATATAGGGATCGTACGGGGTACCCTGGTAGTGACCGGACAGCATATACTTCACGTCTTCCGCCGCCACCTTCCGGTCCGGCTTCAGGCTCCAGGGAATGTTGTCGCTTTCCGGGGTAAACTCCGCGTCCGGCCCATCCCAGCGATGACTTTCCGGGGTC